>DDKG01000125.1:1244-19691 GCA_002339265.1 Massilia sp. UBA2604
GGCGCTGATCGTGTGGCAGCGTCCGAACCTGCTGCTGCTCGATGAACCGACCAACCACCTGGACCTGGAAACGCGCGAGGCGCTGACGATGGCCCTGGCCCAGTTCGAGGGCACGCTGGTCGTGGTCTCCCACGACCGCCACCTGCTGCGCGCCACCACCGACCAGTTCATCATCGTGGCCGACGGCAAGCTGCAGCCCTTCGACGGCGACCTGGACGACTACAAGGACTGGCTGTTCAAGACCAAGCTGGGCAAGGGTGGCGACGCCCTGCCCGGCCAGGCGGCGACCAAGGCGGCCCAGCCGGCCGCGAAGGCCGCGCCCACGCCTGTGCCGACGGCCTCGCCGGCCGAGCGCAAGGAACAGAAGCGCCTCGAAGCCGAGGAGCGCCAACGCATGGCGGCCCAGCGCAAACCGCTGGAAAACCGGGTCAAGCGCATCGACGAGCAGATGGCCAAGCTGAGCGCGAAAAAGGCGGCGATCGACGCCGAGCTGCTCGATCCGGCGATCTATGAAGCGGCGAACAAGGACCGCCTCAAGACGCTGGTGGCCGACCAGGCCTTCGCCGCGCGCGACCTGGAAGCGCTCGAGATGGAGTGGCTTGAGATTCAGGAGCAGCTGGAAGCGTTGACGGCACCTGCGGCCTGAATGCCGTCGTTCCCGCGCAGGCGGGAACCTAAGTTTGCCGGCGTTTCGGTAACGCTTGAGAACTTAGGTTCCCGCCTGCGCGGGAACGACGTGCCAAGGCAAGCGGCAAGCGCTAGCGCCAGTACGGCGCACCATCACGCGGCCCTCAACGGCCGCCTCGGCGACAACGACATCAACCGGTCGATGTCGATCAACACCACCTTGCGCCCATCGACACGGGCCATGCCGATCAGGTAGCCCCCGCCCGGCAGGGGTTGCACCGCGTCCATGCGCACGTGCACGATGCCGGTCACGCTCTCCACCACCATGCCGACGATCCCGCTCGACAGGCGCAGGATGATCACATCCGTATCCGGCGCCGGCCTTTCCGTGACCGGCGCGCCGCCCGCACGCATGTCGACCACCGGCATGATCACCCCATGCGACAGCGCCACGCCGCCGATGATCTCGCCGTCGGCCGCGAAGCGCTCGAGGGATCCCAGCAGCTTGAGTTCCTGCACGCGCGCGCAATCGAGCCCATATTCCTGGCCGTCGAGCATGAAGCTGAGGAATTCCCGTGAGGCGGCGCTGTGCGGCGCCGGGTAACGGGAAACTGAAGCGCGGGACATGTTGGACAAGGTGACCATGGCGAATCCTTTGTGGGGGCGATCACCATCGTATGTCGCGACCCCTGGACCGATGTTGACTGTAGTCAACCCCAGCCTTGGACCTACCCCGCCGCGCGGTTCAAATTCAGGACCCGGCCTGCGCCTCGGCAGCGGCCATGGACGTGTCCCACGACCAGGCGCCCTCGCAGCCCGCGTACAGTATTTCCGCCCCCTTGGTGTCGCGCAGGCGCAGCTTGATGTCGCGCGCCGTCATGTCCCAGACGCAGCCGAAGTCGGGTTCATAGGGCATTGCCAGCACCTGCACCTCGCCCGCCAGCATGCCGATCGCTACCCCGGCGGCGCCGACCCGCTCGAAGCGCTGGGCCTCGAGCCGTTTCAACAGCGCCATGCCGGCCTGGCGCTCGCCGTCGAGCGCCTTGGCTTCCTGCGACAGCCGGCCGACTTCCTTGAGCGTCGGCGCCACGCTGGCCGTCAGGCGCCGGAACTGCGGCTCCTGTTCCGGCGTGAGCACCAGCTCGCCCTTGCGCAGGCGCGGCGCGATCAACAGGTATTTGCGCATCTCGGGCTGGCCGGTAAGGGCCTCCATCGCGCTGCGGCGCTGCGCCGCCAGCTGGCCAAACTGGTCCACCCGCTCGCGCACCTGCGCCAGCGCGGTTTCGATGCGCGCACAGTCCGGACGCAGCAGCCAGGCCAGCATCTCGCCCTGCTTCCACGGCGCCGCACGGCCGATCGCCACGCGCCGTCCGGCGATGGCGCTGCCCTCGGCATGCGCCACCTCGACCTCGTCGCCGATGATCTCGCAGTTGATCGCGGTCTCGATGCGGATGCGCTTGCCCGAGATCACGCAGTTCTCGGCGCGGTCGAGCCGAACCTCGCCCTTGGTCGCCTGGATCGTCGCCTGCGACGCGACGCCCAGCACCCGCACCCCGCCATCCATGTTGCGCGCGCTGCCGCCGACCAGGTTGCGGCGCAGGAGGATGGCGCCGCCGCGCGAGACCAGGTGGCCGTAGACGTCGCCGTGCACGGTGATACTGTCGGCCTCGATGATGCGCTGTTCCTGCACCTCGCCGAATTCCTCGTAGTCGCCCGCCAGGTGCAGATTGCCGGTGGTCTTGGCGCTGACGCCGTCGCGGCTGACGATCTTGTCGGTGATGGCGATGCGGCTGCTCTTGGGGTCGACACTCAAGAAGCCGTCCTGGCGCGCGACCAGGAACTCGCCTTCCGGCGCCAGCTCGACCGCCGTGCCATCGCCGGCATAAGTGGCCAGGTCGAGGTCCCTCGCCACCTCGGGCGCGATCGGGATGCCGTTCAGGTCGAAGCCCGGGCTACCGCTGGTGCGCGGCACCTTGCGCAGCAGGCGCGTGCCGGCCGCCACCTGCGGAAAGCGGTTCTGGAAGCTCATCAGGTCGAGCTTGCCGTTGGCGAGCTGGCGCGGGGCATCGCTGCGGTGCAGCTCGTTCGCGACTTCCTCGACACCTGCATCCATGCCGGGAACCGGCTCCAGGCGGCACGCCACCAGGTAGCGGCCGGCCGCGCCACTGCCGATGTGACTGCGGATGGCGTCGACATTGGCGCCGAAGCGGATGCCCTTGACCCACATGTCGGCGACGAATTCGTCGGCGTCGAGCCGGGTCGGGCGTTCGCCGCCTTCCTCGTCGCGCTCGAACACCGGTTCGAAATAGTATTCGGCCTGGCCGTCGGCGATCTTGACCGAGCGGTACAGGGCCTGGCGCTGCGGCGTGAACGGCAGGATATCGGCGGCGATGCGCACCATGACGCGCCCGGCCGCATCGCGCGGCAGCTCGGGGCCGTGGCCGTACAGGGCCTTGATCAGGACCGGGTAATCGAGGCCGGCCAGGTAATGGCTGGAGCGCAGGATGCCGTCGATCGCCGCCACCAGCGTGGTGCCGAGCACTTCTGGATCGGCATACACGCCATCGTCGCGCCTGGCGATGCAGTGCTCAGGGCCGGTGGAATCGAAGCGGACGGCGGCGGACGCGACTGGCGCTGCGTCGGGAAGTACGGCAAGGTCGGACACGTTCACGCTCCACTTGGCGAAGAATGCTGGCGACAAATACCTGCCAACAGTAAGGTGGACGTAAACATAGCATGTTGCGCAATCTAAATAAACATATGGCAACTAGATTTCAATAAAGAAAATTTGTGACAGGACCGACACCACTGCCAAAGCGTGGTTTGACGGCGCAATCCGGTAAAACCACACCAGGTAAGGCACGCAGGCAGCTTGTTAAATGTCAAATTCCAGAAACGACAACGGCGCCATCGGCGCCGTCGTTTTACATTCCCGACCGCACTCTCAGCGGCGGCGGGCGTTCGGATAAAGTTCCGAGCCTTCCTTGATCTGGCGGCGCAGGTCGCGCCGCTCATCGGGCGACAGCCGGCCCCGGCGACGCTCTTCGCGGGCCGCATCGGACTGGACCTCCATCGCGCGGCGGTCCTGGTCGCGCACCTCGAAGGCGCGCGGGTCCTGCTGGGCCTGCATCTGGTAACGCTCGCGCATCGCCGCTTCGTCGCGGCGCGGGTCGCGCTCCTGGTTTTGCGCCAATGCACTGGCCCCGGTGCCTGCCAGCACGCAGGCGATCACACCAAGGCGCGCAAGCCGGGCGAGCCGGCGGCCATTGGCGCCGAATCCTGCTGGTTTGTCGTTGTGCGCGTGGTTCATGGTGTTCCTCTTCCGCGATGCCTGATAAACGGATAAGCTGTGTTGATCACTTGTCGCCAGTGTAGGTGCATACCGAAAGTGGAGTAAGACTTATTGGGTAAAGTTTGTAACACATTGTAATGGCTGGGCTGAGTCGTGCATCCGGCCCAGCCATAAGAAGTTACCATAGCGACATTCATCTGACAATTCTGGACAGTTCTATGACCTCAACGACGTCGAATAATAATGCGGGTACGGGCGCTTCATCGGGCCACTCCGCCAAGATCATGGTCGTGGACGACGACGTACGCCTGCGCGACCTGCTGCGCCGCTACCTGACCGAACAGGGCTTCCAGGTCGTGACCGCCGAAAGCGCGCCGGCGATGAACAAATTGTGGCTGCGCGAGCGTTACGACCTGCTGGTGCTCGACCTGATGCTGCCCGGCGAAGACGGCCTGTCGATCTGCCGCCGCCTGCGCGGCGCCGGCGACCAGACTCCGATCATCATGCTGACCGCCAAGGGCGAGGACGTCGACCGCATCGTCGGCCTCGAGATGGGCGCCGACGACTACCTGCCCAAGCCGTTCAACCCGCGCGAACTGGTGGCCCGCATCGGCGCCGTCCTGCGCCGCAAGGGCCCGGACGAGATTCCCGGCGCGCCGTCCGAAACCCCGCAAACGTTCGAGTTCGGCGACTTCGTGCTCGACCTGGGCACGCGCACGCTCAAGAAGAACGGCGAGACGGTGCCGCTGACCACCGGCGAATTCTCGGTGCTGAAGGTATTCGCGCGCCATGCGCGCCAGCCGCTGTCGCGCGAGAAGCTGATGGAACTCGCGCGGGGTCGGGAGTACGAAGTGTTCGACCGCTCGCTCGACGTCCAGATCTCGCGCCTGCGCAAGCTGATCGAGCCCGATCCATCGAGCCCGCTGTACATCCAGACCGTGTGGGGCCTGGGCTACGTGTTCATCCCTGAAGGCCAGCCGCGCTAGTGTTCACCCCAATCGCCCAGGCGCGGCGCGCCCTGCGCTTCGCCTGGTTCAAAAGCGGCCTGTTCTGGCGCACCTTCTTCCTGATGTCGGTGCTCACTGCAGCTTCGATGCTGGCCTGGATCGGCATGATCAGCGTGTTCCAGCGCGACAAGCAGGTGCAGCAGACGGCCGAGCTGGTGGTGTCGGTGGTGACGATCACCAAGGCGGCGCTGACCCACTCGGCGCCCGACCTGCGGCGCGAGCTGCTGCTCGAGCTGGTGTCGAACGAAGGCATCCGCATCTTCACGCTGGAAGACACGGACGTGGTCGACCCGCCGCCGCACAATCCCCTGATGCCCGAGATCGCGGCGATCGTGCGCGACCGCCTGGGCGCCGACACGCGCTTCTCAAGCGGCGTCAATGGCGTGCCGGGCTTCTACATCAGCTTCAATATCGAGGACGACAAATACTGGCTGATGCTCGAGCGCGAGCGCCTGACCGGCCTGACGCGCGAGCAGTGGCTCGGCTGGGCCGTGGTGGTGGGCCTGCTGTCGGTGGTCGGCGCGGCGCTGATCTCGAGCCTGGTCAACCGTCCGCTGGCGCGCCTGACGGCCGCCGCGCGCGCGATCGCCAAGGGCGAGCGTCCGGTGCGCCTGCCCGAGAAGGGTTCGCAGGAGATCATCGAGGCCAATCGCAGTTTCAACCAGATGGTGGAAGACCTGGCGCAGGTGGAAAAGGACCGCGCCGTGATCCTGGCCGGCATCTCGCACGACCTGCGCACGCCGCTGGCGCGCATGGGGCTCGAGGTGGAGATGGCCAACCTGTCGACCGACGCGCGTGAAGGCATGCAGTCGGACATCGCCCAGATGGACGCCATCATCGGCCAGTTCCTGGACTATGCCAAGCCGACCGAGGCCGCGACCTTCGTGCCGGTGAACCTGTCCGAGATGCTGTCCGACGTCGGCCGCGAGGCGGCCCGCATCGCCGACCTGCACGTCAAGACCGACCTGATGCCGGGCGTGCACGTGATGGGCAACGCGACCGACCTGCGGCGCGTGATCAACAACATCATCGAGAACGCCCGCCGCTACGGCAAGACGCCGGGCACCTCATGCACCGACATCGACATCGTGCTGCGCGTGAAAGCCACGGGCCACGGCCGGCGCGCCGTGATCGAGATCGGCGACCATGGCGTCGGCGTGCCGGCGGACCAGATCGCGCAGTTGATGAAGCCCTTCACGCGGCTCGATAGCGCGCGCGGGCAGGCCAATGGCGCCGGGCTCGGGTTGGCGATCGTGGAGCGGGTGCTGACCCGGCATAACGCGGGGCTGGAAGTGAGGAATCGCGAAGGCGGCGGGTTCCTGCTGCAGGTGGCGTTGCCGCTGGCGGCTTGATCGAACTGCTGCCCCCGCACGTCGTTCCCGCGAAGGCGGGAACCTAATTTCCGCGCCGCAAGCCGCAAAAATTGAATACCACGCTACTGACTTAGGTTCCCGCCTGCGCGGGAACGACGGTTCAAAGGCTAACGAATTGCGTCACTCGCCGATCAGACTGGCAAACCGCCCGAGATCGATATTCCCGCCACTGATCAACACCCCGACCTTCTTCCCTTTCAACTGCTCCTTCATCCGGCGCGCCGCCGCGAACCCAAGGCAGCCGGTCGGCTCCACCACGATCTTCATGCGCTCGGCGAAGAAGCGCATGCAGGCCACCAGCTCCTCGTCGCTCACGGTGAGAATGTCGTTGACGTCGCGCCGGATGATCGGGAAGGTCAGCTGGCCCAGGTGCTGGGTCTGGGCGCCGTCGGCGATCGTGCGCGGCGTGTCGATGTGGACGATCTCGCCGGTGCGGAACGATTGCTGGCCGTCGTTGCCGGCTTCCGGCTCGACGCCGTACAACATGCAGCCCGGCGACAGCGCGCGCGTGGCCAGCGCGGAGCCGGACAGCAGGCCGCCGCCGCCCAGGCATACGAAGAAGGCGTCCAGCGGGCCAACCTCCTCGAACAGCTCCTTGGCTGCCGTGCCCTGCCCCGCGATCACGTCGGCGTGGTCATAGGGCGGAATCAGGGTCAGGCCATGCTTGTCGGCGAGCTCGCGGCCGATCTGCTCCCGGTCCTCGGTATAGCGGTCATAGGTCACGACAGTGGCGCCATAGCCGCGCGTGGCGGCGACCTTCGCGGCCGGCGCATCCTGCGGCATCACGATCGTGGCCGGCATGCCGAGGATCTTGGCCGATAGCGCGATCGCCTGCGCATGGTTGCCGGACGAGAAAGCGACGACACCGGCACGGCGCTGCTCGGGGCTGAATTTCGCCAGCGCGTTATAGCCGCCGCGGAACTTGAAGGCGCCCATGCGCTGCATGTTCTCGCACTTGAAGAACACCTCGGCGCCGAATTCCTCGTTGACGGTGCGCGAGGTCAGCACGGGCGTGCGGTGGGCGGCGCCCAGGATGCGCTCGGCGGCCTGGGCGACGTCTTCGTAAGTGGGGAGCTGGAGCGAAGTCATGGCGCAATCCTTTCAGTCACTGTAGTCGGTCTAACGATTCATCTAATATTGGACATATTATCCAATACTGGATGAAGCGTCAAACCGCAGCGCTTTCTAAATTCCGTCGCAGCTATAGCCACCAGCGCGCTAGATTCAGCACGCCCGTCAGCCATGTCTTCCCGGTCTTCCCGATCCGGGGGCCATTGCCCGGCGGCGCTGCCGGAGGGACGTCGCGCAATGCCTGGTCAACCAGCCGGTTGCGTTCCCGCGCCTGCTGCACGAAGTACACCGAAGCCCACAGGAACAACAGCAAGGCCGCCAGCGCCGCCCATCCGCCGAAGAACAGCAGCGCGCCGCCGACGAAGAACGGGCCGAACCAGTACACAGCCCAGGCCTGGTCCCGCGCGACGTCCCAGGCCGACTCCGTCAGCGTGACGTCCGGGGTCGACAGGTCGCGCCAGCCCACGATCTTCTGCCAGTTACCCTGCTCGACAAGCGCGACCGCATAGCGCGACCCGTCGCGCGGGACCGTGCCGTCCGAGAACGTGACGCTGTAGTGCTTCTTGCCGCCACTTTCGAAGCTGAAGGTGGCGCCCTGCACGTCGAACACCCGGTCGAACGTCACCTGCACGATATCCGCGACATCTTCCACGCGTCTGCTCATGCCCTCCCTTTCATGTCCGCCAGCCGCTGGCTGCGCAAAGCCCGCTCGGCCTGTCGCTGGCGCACGATCCCGCTACGGACGACCAGGCCCGCGACCAGCACGAGCATTGCCGCCAGTGGCAAGGCGGCCTTCCAGCCGCCGCTGCCCATCGCGGCGCCCAGCAGTCCGGAAACGAGCAGGTAGATCCAGGACATGTGCGGCCCCAGGTCTGCCCAAAACGACCGCTTGATCTGCACCTCTGGCGTCGCCATGTCGCGCCACCCGATCACGGTTTCCCAGTTGCCGCGTTCACCGAATGCGACCGCATAGGTCGAGGCTTCACGCGGAATCTTGCCGCCGACGGCATTGACGCCGTAGACCGGCCAGCCGCCGCTCTCGAAACTGAAATCGCCCGTGACCTGCTGGACATCGAAAATCCGATCGAATCGCACCTGCTCAATGTGCATCTTTCCTGCCGTCGTGAGTATCAATGCGGGAGACCGTAACGTAGAGGCGACCGCCTGTCCAGCCCAAAGGCAAAGTCATGCACCCTGCATCAATCCGGAATCCGGTTCACCAGTTCCTCGCCCCGTTCGAAGGCGCCGATGCTGTCGATGGTCGTGCGCATGATCTGCCCGATCGCCTCCACCGTAAAGAAGGCCTGGTGACCGGTCACGATCACGTTCGGGAACGACACCAGGCGCTGGATCACGTCGTCGGTGATGATGGTCGACGACAGGTCCTGGAAGAACAGGCTCGCCTCCTGCTCGTAGACGTCGATCGCGAGGCCGCCCAGCTGGCCGGTCTTGAGCGCCTGCACCGCCGCCTCGGTGTCGACCAGGCCGCCGCGGCTGGTATTGACCAGCACGCAGCCGCGCTTGACCCGCGCCAGCGCAGCCGCATTCACGATGTGATGGGTCTCTTCCAGCAGCGGACAATGCAGCGACACCACGTCGCTGCAGGCCAGCAGTTCGTCGACGCCGATATAGCGTCCGCCCAGCGCCTCGAAGGCCGCGCTCGGATAGCGGTCATACCCCACCACGGTGCAGCCGAAACCGGCCATAATGCGGGCGAAGATCGTGCCGATCTTGCCGGTGCCGATCACGCCGACCGTCTTGCCGTGCAAATCGAAGCCCATCAGGCCGTCGAGGTCGAAGTTGCCCTCGCGTGTGCGCACGCTGGCGCGGGCTATCTTGCGGTTCACCGCCAGCAACAGGCCCACCGCGAATTCGGCCACCGAGTTGGGAGAATAGTCGGTCACCCGCACCACCGCGATGCCCAGCCGGCGCGCGGCCGCCGCATCCACGTGGTTGTAGCCGGTCGAGCGGGTCGCCACCAGGCGCGTGCCCTGGTCCGCCAGGATGCCCAGCACCTCGGCGTCGACGGTATCGTTGACGAAGACGCAGACCGCCTCGCAGCCCCGGGCCAGGATCGCCGTCTCGCGGCTCAGGCGGTCTTCGAGGAAGCGCAGTTCATGGCCGGCGGCTTCATTGGCCTGGGCCAGCATGGTCTTGTCGTAGCGGCGCGCGCTGAATACGGCGGTCTTCAAGGCGGTCTCCCGGAGTGAACGATTCAGCCCGATTCTATTTAATATCGTTGTAGGCGGTCGCCCGCGAAATGCCGAGATGCGTGGCCGCCACTTCCATCGCGCGCCGCACCTCCAGATAGCCGCTTTCCTTCAACTCGCGCATCAGCGCGCGCCGCTCGTGCGCCTTGAGCAGCTGGGGCGAAGACGCCAGCCGCGCCGCATAGGCGTCGATGCGGCGCCGGATGGCGTCGGCGTTGGCCGGATCGAGCGACTCGCCCACCGGCGACTCGCCGAGCGCGTTGAACTGTTCCAGGATGCCCTGCATCGAACGGAACAGGGTCAGGTCGACGTTCAGGCACAGGGCCGCGACGTAATTGCCGTCGGCATCCTTGATGCCGATCGAGGTGCTCTTGGCCGGGCGGCCGTCCGGAAACTGGTTCGGATAATTGGCGACCACCTGCGGATAGGCGCTGTCGGCGATGCGCGCCAGTCCCAGCTCGGTGGCCGGGTCGCCGGCGGCGCGGCTGGAGAGATTGTTATGGATCGCCAACACCGCGTGGCCAGGGTCGCGCAGATCGTGCACCACCACCTCGCAGAACGGGGCGAAGGTCTGGGCCAGGCCCTCGGCGATGTGCCGGACCTGCTCGATGAGCGCCGACTGTTCCTTGCTTGGCAGTGTCTTGGTCATGCTGGACATTTTATCCAAGACTGGCGGTTCTGTAAAAAACGACGGCGCGTGCGCCTACACCGGCACGTGAAGTGGCGAACAGAAGCATAATGATGCAAGGAAGACAATAAAACTTCCCGAACATGGATCCGTCCAGGAGTCGACCATGAAGCGTCAACTGAGCATCTGCCTGCTGGCCGCCGCCGCGATCGCCGCGCCGAGCGCCTATTCCGAATCCGTCATCGTCAAGTGCATCGACGGCGCCGGCCGCGTCACCCTCACCGACCGCCCTTGCGAGGCGGGGATGGCGACGGTGCGCACGGCCAGCATGCCGTCCAACGAGGGCGTGACGCGGCTTGCTCCCTATCCGCTGGCGGCCCGGGCCGACGTGCTGCCGCCGGCGCGCATGCTGCAGCGTCGTGCGGAACCGATGCCCAGGGTGAAGGCCGAGCCGCTCGCCAGCGACGTCGCCACGTTGAAGGCGGCGCGCGCACAGTTCCTGGTGGGCGACGTGGGCAGCAGCAAGGAAACCCTCGCCGGGCTCGAGTAACTCAGTATCGAATGCTCAGTGCAGCCGGCTCACGCTGGCCAGGTGCGGCGCCGGAGGATTTTCCAGCTCGCGCAGCAGTTGCAGCAATTCCTCATCCTTGATGAAGCCGGCGCTCGAGCGTCCTTCCAGCAGGCGCTCGGGCGGCATCGAGCGCGCCACTACATAACCCTGGACGTAGTCGACGCCGATCTCGTGCAAGGTCTGCACGGTGGCCGCGTCCTCGGCCCATTCCGCGATGGTCTTCATGCCCAGGTTTACCGCCAGGCTGACGATGGCTTCCACGATCGCGACGTTGGCCGGGTGGGCATTGATGTTGACGATGAAGTTGCCGTCGATTTTCAGCACGTCGGCCGGCAGCTCTTTCAAATAAGAGAACGAGGTATAGCCGGCGCCGAAGTCGTCCAGCGCCACTTTCACGCCGAAGCTGCGCACCTGGTCGATGAAGCGGCGCGTGTTGTCCAGGTCGTGCAGCGCCACGCTCTCGGTGATTTCCAGGCACAGGCGGCTGGCCACGTGCACGTAGCGGCCCAGGATGTCGAAGGTGTCCTGCACGAAGCGCTCGTCGTTGAGCGAAGCCCCCGACAGGTTCATGCAGACGAAGCGGGTATTGACCAGGTCTTCGGTGTGCTCGGCGATCCAGGCCAGGGTCGTGGTGAGCACCCAGCGGTCGATCATGCTGGCGCGGCCGCTCTTCTCGGCGGCGGCGATCACGGCGCCGGCCGGCACCACGCGGCCATCGGGTTCGCGCATGCGCAGCAAGACCTCGAAGTTCATCGATTCGTGCGGCGCGCGCAGCGACATGATCGGCTGCATCTCGAGCAGCAGGTTGTCGGTGGCGTCCGGGCCGGACAGGCGCTCGACCAGGTCGAGTTCAGCGGCGCGCTGGCGGAAGGCGTCGGCGCCGCGTTCATACACCACCAGGCCGTCGCCCAGGCCGGTCTTGGCCTCGCGGCAGGCGCGGTCGGAGGTCGACACCGCATCCTTCATCGGCATGCCCGGCACCACCTCGATCAGGCCGACCGAGGCGCGCACGTGGAAGGCCTTGTCGCCCACCCGGTACGGCGTGTTGCCGAGGCGGTCGACGATGCCCCGGCAGATGATCGAGGCCAGCGGGATCGCCGTCTCGGGCATCACGATCACGAATTCGTCGCCGCCCACGCGGCCGATCTGCTGGCCGCCGGCCAGCATCGTGCCCATCCGCTCGCACACCTGCTTGAGCACTTCGTCGCCGGCCGCATGGCCGAACAGGTCGTTGATCAGTTTGAAGCGGTCGAGGTCGACGTAGGCCAGCGCCATCGGCCGCCCGGCGGCCAGGCTGGCGGCGGCGCCCGAGAATTCGCGTTCGATGCCGCGCCGGTTGTAGACCTTGGTCAGCGGATCGTTGTTGGCCATGAAGCGCAGCTGCTCGGTGGCCTTGTGTTTTTCGGTGGTGTCCTGCAGCACGCCCTCGATGCGCGAGCGCGCCAGGGTGGCGCTGACCAGGAAGCGCTGGTTGCCGTCGCGGCTGGCCAGTTCCATCTCGGCCTCGGACTTGGCATGCACCTGCTCGTGCAGGTTGGCCCAGCTGGCTTCGGTGAAGAACTGGCGCCAGGCGGTGCGGCCCGGCGCGAAGCCGCTCATGCCCAGCATCTTCTGCAGGGCCGGATTGACGCTCAGGAAGTGGCCGTACATATCGAGCGTGAACAGGCCGACCGGCATCGCCTGGTAGGCGTGCTCGAGCTCTTCCTGGGCTTCCTGGCGCTTCTCGGTTTCCATCCGCATCTGCTCGGCCACGGCCAGCGCCGCCAGCAGGCTCGACGCGAGCGCGGCGGTGACGCTGTTGATCACGCCGAGCAGCTCGCGCATGCCGAGCGCGGCCGACAGGACCTCGGCCAGCGACGCCAGGAAGGTCACCGCGAACGAGGCCGCGAACCAGGCCGCGACCCGCGTGCGCGATTCCACGATGATCTTGAACAGGCCGATCGTCATCAGGGAGAAGCAGCACACCAGGATGCCCCACAGCAGCGGCAGGTACATGCCATACGGCAGCAGCATGGCGGCGGCCAGCATCGGCATGCACAGCCACTGCATGACGCGCATCGGCAGCAGGTAGCGCATCTCGGCCAGGTGTTCCCTGAGCAGCGCCTGGTACAGGGTGAGCGTGGCGATGCCGTACAGGGTAATCGTCACCGCGCGGCTGCGCAGCAGCCATTCGGACGGCACGGTCTGGCCCAGCCACTGGATGTCCCAGCCGGCCGACAGCGCCCCCACGCGCAGGTTCAGGATCAGCCAGCCGGCGAACAGCACGTACACCGGCTGGCGGTTGATCAGGGCCGTGATGATGATGAACAGGGCAAGCACGATCATGCCGCCGTCGAGCAGGCCCGATTTGCGGTGGTATTGCTTGACCGACAAGGCGAACTGCTCGGCCGGCCATTGCAACACCGACAGGCGCGCCGGACCCGAGAAGGTGGCGCGGCACAGCAGCTGGCGCGGCAGCGGCGCCAGGCGCATCACGAAGCCGGCCTTCTCGGCCTGCAGCACGCCGTGGTCGGTGCTGCGGGTGGCGGCGCCGAGCGGATTCAGGGTGGTCGCATCCCAGCAGGCGATGTCGAGCGCGTGGCGCGACGGGAATTCGATCACCTGATCGCCGGCGCGCGGCATCGGCTCGAAGGCGAGCCAGACCGGCGCTTCGGACAGGTGGGTGTCGTGGCCATTGGTCAGCGGCGTGGCGCGCGCCAGCGCCAGCGCATCGCTTGGGGCCAGCGTGGCGGACTGGTCGACCGTGACGTGCATCGCCAGCGGCACGTCGCCGCTGGTGCGGTACTCGTCATGCCAGAACACCAGCGCGATCAGCGAGACGATGCCGATCCCCACCGGGATCAGGTAATAGGCAAAGATCTTCAGTACCAGCTCGACAGCCGCGTGGAGCGCGGACGGCAGCGTTGCACGGAGCTGATGTTTGAGGTTGGGCATGGACGATCTTGATGGAACTGGCGACGCTGCACGACGAACGCCGGGCATTAAAGCGCAAGGATACAGCTTTACGCTAGTGCCGTCATGCAATTATTAGGCCAGCACAGACCAATTCACAACGGTTTGGGATTGACAGTAAGGCCAAGGTCCGATTGCGCGCGCTCCTCATCGGTGGCTCACTGGCCGCATGGGTTGGCGCCGCACGCTTCGCGCGCGCCGGCCCGCATGGTTCGTTCGTCAACGAAAGGAAGGCATATGCCGGCCGCTCCGATCCGACTCCTGTTCGCCCTGGCCTGGATGCCGCTGGCCTGCCTGGCAGCGCCGCAGGTCACGCAAGATCCTTGCCGGCCCCGGCCGCCCAGCCCGATGTTGAACCGGAGGCGATCGCCCCCCTTGTCCGCGATGGGCGCCTAACTGCGCGCCTATGATCGGACTGGCCCGGCTGGAAGGAATGGAAAAATGGAAGCGTCGGTGCATGCGACCGCCGGCTGGACCGCGCTCGCGCGCGATGCGCTGGCGGTGTCGACGGGTGGCCGCCGGCACCCTGGAGGCGCTGGCGCGGGTGGCGGCAATCGCCGCCATCCAGACCTTCCTCACATATTTCCTGGACCACGACCTGGAGCGCACCGCGCGCGCGAACTGGCCGGGCCGGAACGCGACGGGGCGCAGCCAGTCCAGGATGCGCCCCTCGAACCCTGACCGCGGCGCGGTCAGCCGAACTTCAGGTTAGTTCAGGCGAACGCCAGTTCGACCCTTGGCCTTGCAGCCGGCGGCATGGCGCGTTCCGGCAGCGCCAGCGACGGCGGCGGCGCGATCGGACCGATGTCGATGTCCGGATGGTGCGTGTTAAAGAAGAAATTGAGCATCGGATGGCGCGCCTCCGCCCAGCGCTGCTGGAAGGTGGCGATCTCGAAGGCCATCACGCGGTGCGGGATATTGCCCACATGGCGCAGCGGCACCAGGCCATCGTCCGGAAACACGTCGACGAACATCAGCTGCTCGTATTGCCGGTCCACCGGCGGGCGACCGGTCGCCACCGAATAATCGATCGCATTGTCTTCGCAATACATGAAGCAGGCCTTGATCAATGCAATCTTGACCATGCGGCCCACCCGGCCTTCGTCGATGCCGAGGCGGGTCGCTTCGACCAGGCGCTTGTTCTGCAGCCACTCGGGCAGCACGACCGACTCCTCGACGCCCAGGGGGCGGTAGAGGTTGGTGCGGATGCGGGTGCTTCCGATCGGCGTGCCGTCGAGTTTCGATTCGGCCAGCAGGACGATCGTGTCGGCGTCATAGTCGGCGGCTTCCGGCTGCGCCAGGCTGCGGGCGAAATCCGGCACGTGACGGGCATAGGCGGCGTGGCGGATGCGCACGGCCTTGAGTAAATCCGCTTCGGTCTCGACCCGGCGGACAGTGAACGGCAAACGCTCGATCGCGCCTCCAGCGACGGGGCCGCGCGCCGTGCGCGGGCGGGACGCTTTCGAGGGGTTGAACACAGCTGCTGGAAACAGCTCCATGGCGGTACTCCTGGGTTGATAAGTTTGAAACAGGTTTGGGCTGGATCAAATTATCAATCCGCTCACGGGAAATCTAACCGTTGAGCAGGCGTGCTTTTTGCCCTCTATTTGATAGTAAGTAGACCACCATGCTTATGACAAAGTCATTAGTTTTACCAAAATAATACGACCAAAAGTCACGAATATTGCTTTACATCAATCTCGCCGTTCCGGTAACGCGGATCGAGCCGCCCGCCTCGTTACCGATCTTGGCCGTAAGACGCGAGCGCGCTCCCATGTCTTCGCCCTGGACGATCTCGATGCGCCCGCCATGCGGCCAGCCGATGTCCCGCAGATAGCCGGCCAGCGCCGCCGTGCCGGCGCCGGTGGCCGGGTCCTCGTACACGCCGCCCGAGGCAAAGGGGTTGCGGGTGTGGAACAGCTGCGGCTGTTCGGCCCAGGCCAGCACGACCGTCACCAGGCCGTGTTCCAGCATCAGCGCGCGACCGGCATCCAGGTCGTAGCGCATCGCCGCGAGCAGCGCGCGGCTCGACAGCGCCAGCACCAGGTGGTCGGCGCCGCCATGGGCCAGTGCCGGCGGGATGCGCGGATCGAGATCGGCCCGCGTATAGCCGAACAAGGCCAGCGCCGCATCGACCAGCTGCGCGTCGGCGGGGCGGCTGCGGGTGGACGGCGACTGCAGCGCCGCCTGCACCCGCTCGCCGTCGCTCCGGCCCTCGACCGTGATGCTGGCGGCGTTCAGGGTCAGCGCATAGCGGCCGTCGCCATGGGCGCGCGCCAGCGCGGCGCCGAGGGCGATGGTCGCATGGCCGCAGAACGGCACTTCAGATTCGGGCGAGAAATAGCGCACGCGCCAGCCCTCGCCTTGCGGCGCAGCGAAGGCGGTTTCGGAAAAGCCGACCGCATGCGCGATACGGGCCATCTCGGCGGCCGGCGGCAAGGCGGCGCCGATCCAGACCCCGGCCGGGTTGCCGCCCTGGCCATTGTCGTCGAAGGCGGCGATGCGCTGGATGTCGGGCAGTTCCATGTCATTCCTTTCGGGAGCGGAAAACAAGCATGATAGTGCATGCAAAGCGGTGTAGAGTGGCGATGCGGCGGCCAGGACCGCTGGTGCGCATCCGGCTACCAGACACCGATCACCCGACACAGGAGATGACCCATGTTCAGCGTTGACGATTTCGCCCGGCTCCGGTTCCTGGAAGGCCGCTGGAAAGGCGAAGCCCCGGACGGCACGCCATTCTATGAAGAATACGACCAGCCCGAGCCGACGGTATTCCGGTCGCGCCGCTTCACGGACGCATCGTTCAGCGAACACAGCGACGGCAGCGCTATCACTCTCCAGGATGGCGACGTCATCTCGCAGTGGGGCGAATTCACCTGGCGCGCGACCAGCATTGACGCCGATGCCGCCAGCTTCGACCCGGTCAACGCGCCCAGCCATTTCTCATGGCATCGCATCGACGACAGGACGCTGGAAGCGCGCCAGCGCTGGACTGCCGACGGCAAGGAACAGCGCTACACGATCACACTGACGCGGGTGACGGCCGGCTAGCGCGCCTTCTCGACCTTCGGCAGCAGCGCCGCCATGATGCCCAGGAGCGGCAGGAAGGACGCGATCCGGTACACCTGGTCGATGCCGTGGATGTCGGCGATATGGCCCATGGCCGCCGCGCCCACGCCGCTGATGCCGAACATCAGGCCGAAGAAGATGCCCGAGATCATGCCGACCTTGCCTGGCACCAGCTCTTGCGCGAAGACCACGATGGCCGAGAAAGCCGACGACATCACCAGCCCGATCACGACCGACAGCACGCCGGTCCAGAACAGGTTGGCATACGGCAGCGCGATGGTGAACGGCGCCGCGCCCAGGATCGAGAACCAGATCACGCGCTTGCGGCCGATCTTGTCGCCGATCGGACCGCCGGCAAAGGTGCCCGCGGCGACCGAAGCCAGGAACAGGAACAGGTACAACTGGGCGCTGCCCACCGGCAGGTGGAATTTCTCGATCAGGAAGAAGGTGTAGTAGGTCTGCAGGCTGGCCATGTAGATGTACTTGGAGAACACCAGCAGCGCCAGCACCGCCAGGGCCTGGATCACCTTCTTGCGCGGCAGCGCCGGGCCGGCGTGGTGCGCAGCCTTCTTGATCATGTTCATCAGGTGGTTGCTGTACCAGCGGCTGACGCCGACCAGCACCGCCACCGCGACCAGCACCAGCAGCATGAACCAGGCGATCTGGCCCTGGCCGCGCCCGACCACGATGGCCGCCGCCAGCAGCGGGCCGAGCGCCGAGCCGGCGTTGCCGCCGACCTGGAACAGCGATTGGGCGAAGCCGAAGCGCCCGCCCGAAGCCAGGCGCGCCACGCGCGAAGCTTCCGGGTGGAAGGTCGAGGAGCCGACGCCGATCATCGCGGCCGCGGTGAGCAGCATGGCGAAGCTGTTGGCCCAGGCCAGCAGGCCGACGCCCATCAGGGTCACGCACATCCCGGCCGGCAGCAGGAAGGGGATCGGACGCTTGTCGGTATACAGGCCGATCCAGGGCTGCAGCAGCGAGGCGGTGCACTGGAACGTCAGGGTGATCAGGCCGACCTGGGCGAAGGTCAGGTTGAACTCATGCTTCAGGAGCGGATAGATCGACGGCAGCACGGCCTGAACGCAGTCGTTCAGCAGGTGAACGAAGGCGACCGAGAACAGGATTTGCATGACAGTGCCGGAAGCGGCGGGTGGTACGCTTGAAGCGGATGAAGATGGTGTGGACATGGACGGCCAGATGCGAATTTCGCCAGCAAAGTATGGACAGTCCAACAGGATATGCGAAAACGGCCTTTCGCGTGCGATGCTGACCGGTTGCCGGTATTGGCCACATGCCCAAAAACGTCGTTCCCGCGGAGGCGGGAACCCAAGTCGGCACGCACACCACTTAAAGAAGTGTAAGTAGCAGCGTACCTGACTTGGGTTCCCGCCTGCGCGGGAACGACGTGCTGGAGCTAACGAAAGAACAACGCTTTCTTACTTCACCGGCACCAGGCGAATCGCCTGCCCGCCGCCCGGCGCCAGCACCATCTTGATGGTGTCGGCGCTGGTGACGTTGCGCTTCTCGATCGCGATGTCGAAGCGGCGCTTGTCGTCGCGGTAGTCGGCGTTGTCGCCGTCGCGGTAGATCTCGGCCACGTAGGTCTTGCCGGCGTCCAGGAAGTCCAGCTTCAGGTCCAGCGTGCGC
>DDKG01000124.1 GCA_002339265.1 Massilia sp. UBA2604
GTCGTCCAGCAGCAGGTGGCCGCCGGCCAGCAGGCAGGTCAGGGCCAGGCGCACCTGCTGGTCCTTGCCGACCACGACTTCGTTGACCTGGCGTGCGACGGCGTGCAATTTGTTGAACATGGATTTTCCGTGGATTGGTCGATGCGTCATCAATACAGTGGCGGCCGAGCGGGGCCACGGCCTGCCGTGGTAGATTAGCGCCATTGGCAAGCTTCATGCCCCGCCAAAGCCAGCTGTCCCAAGGGATTCTATGCGAGAACGGCGGCGCGGGGTGTGAATGGATGAGCATAGTCGGAGACAAGAGCACCATGAGTACAGCGATTTACAGCCACCCGGACTGCCTGCGGCACGAAATGGGCAGCTGGCACCCCGAATCCCCGGCCCGCCTGCAGGCGATCGACGACCAGCTGATCCTGGCCCGGCTGGACGGGCTGATCGAGCAGCGCAGCGCGCCGCTGGCCGAGGTCGAGCAGGTCTTGCGCAACCATACCCAGGGTGCGCTGGCGCTGGTGCGCGACCACGTCCCAGCCACGCCCGGCGACTATTACCCGCTCGACGGCGATACTTCGCTCTGTCATTACAGCTACCAGGCGGCGCTGCGCGCGGCCGGCGCCGCGGTGGCCGCCACCGACGACGTCATCAAGGGCAGCGTCTCGAACGCCTTCTGTTCGGTGCGTCCACCAGGCCACCACGCCACGCCGACCGAGCCGATGGGCTTCTGCTTCTTCAACAACGTCGCGATCGCGGCGCGCCATGCGCTCGAGGCCCACGGACTGGAGCGGGTGGCCATCATCGACTTCGACGTCCACCACGGCAACGGCACCGCCGACGCCTTCCGCGACGAGCCGCGCGTGCTGATGGCCAGCTTCTTCCAGCATCCCTTCTATCCCTACAGCGAGGTCGAGCCGGTCACGGCCAACCGCATCAACCTGCCGGTGCCGGCGCGCTGCGACGGCGACGCGGTGCGCGCGCTGGTGCAGGAACACTGGCTGCCGGCGCTGCACGCCTTCAAGCCGCAGATGATCTTCATTTCGGCCGGCTTCGACGGCCACCGCGATGACGATATGGGCGGCATGGGCCTGGTGGAAGCCGACTACGCCTGGATCACGCGCCAGATCATGGCGGTGGCGAAGGAACACGCCGGCGGACGCGTCGTCAGTTGCCTGGAAGGCGGCTACGACCTGTCGGCATTGGGCCGCAGCGTGGTGGCGCACCTGAAGGTAATGGCCGATCTCGAGTAAAAACACGCATCACCACTGCGTCATTCCTGCCACTGGCAGGAATGACTTCCCGCGGAGGCGGGAACCCAAGTGACTCTTTCGACCACTAACGCATAACCCGGCCGTAAGGCCGGCCCGCGTAGAGGAGACGAAGATGAACAAGAAACACACCCTGTGTGCGCTGTGCCTGCTATCCGCTTCCGGCATTGCCGAGGCGGCAAACTACACCCTCTGGATCAACGGCCGTACCAGCGGCGGCACACCCGGCAACTATGCCGACTTCCGCTACTGGGGGCCGGACACTACACCCGCCGGCGTCAACAAGAAGGCCGTCAACTGGGACGGCTACAGCAGCATCTCGTCGCAGAGCGGGCGCGTGCGCGACGCGCTCGACTGCTTCTGCACCGGCCAGAACTGGTGCTATATCGCGGCCTACAGCGCCGGCGAGAACCTGCTGGGGTACACCCTGGCCAATTTCGGCGGCACCACGCGCGCGCTCAAGAATGCCACCCCCAATGCAGACGGCGTCTGCGGCGACGCGGGCGGCGTGCAGGGCGGCTGGAACATCAAGTGGGTGAGGACGGCCTCGGGCGCCGCCGGCGGCTCGGAGCTGGCCAATGCCGGCGCCTGGACCACCTCCGAACCGCTGGTGCAAGACCTGCGCACCGGCACGGCGCGCGCCATGTACAACCACAACGACACCCGCAATATCTGGTTCTACCGCTACGCCGGCGCGCGCGGCACCGTGTATTCCTTCCTGCTGCCGGGCCAGGACGACGAGGTCGTGGCCTACCACAGCAGCGGCGGCGCGGCCGGCAACTCGGGACGTTCGCTATGCAATCCGGGCGACTGGTTCTGCGACGACCTGCGCTATGGCACCGAACCGAACCAGGGCGGCAGCGTCAAGTGGAGCTGGCACTCGGTCGCCTTCCGCGACGACGGCGAAGACTTCGAGCACTACGGCGACGGCAACTGGCAAGGCATCATCGGTGTGGTGCGCGAGGCGATGGTCGGCAGCGCGAACTAGGGGCGCAGCATGCGTTGGCGTTGGCGCTGGCCGGCCGCGGCGGGCGTGGCCGCCTGTATCGGCCTGGGGTGGATCGTCCTGATGGACAGGGGAGAAGCGGTGCCTGACGCGGCGCAGGCGCCGCCGTCCGCACCGCCCATCGCGGCGGCGCGGCCCGTCATGGCCCCGCTTGACGACCGCGCGGCGCGCCGGCGCCAGCTGGTCGAGCAGGTCCGCCTGACCGACCACACCTATTGCAGCTACCTGGCGCATTCGCGCTATCCGCACGAGTCGCGCCCGGCCGGCCATCATCCCGACCAGCTGTACCCGAGCCAGCCGCTGATCGAAACCAACCCGATGCGGGCGGAAGGCGGCGACAGCCATGCCGAGGTCCAGCTGCAGACCGCCCAGACGCGGGTCTACCTGGCGGCGGGCGAGCAGGCCGGCTTCTCGCTGCGCGCGCTGGATGGAGGCGGCCAGCCGCTCCCGCTCGTCGTCACGCGCGCGCTGGCCCAGGGCATGACGTATGGGACGAGTCGCCCGGCGCCCCAGGTCACCGTGCCGTTCACGGACGAGGGCGGCGTCTGGAGCGCCCAGCTGGCGCCGGCGCAGACGGCGCTGGCGGGCTTTCACGGCACCATCCGGCTCGAGGTCCGCTTCCAGGCCGGCGGCCGTGCAGGCTTCGTGCTGTTCGACGTCATCTATTCACCGCAGCTGCCGGCCACCTGGAGCGGGACGCCGCGCGAAGCGGTCGGCGGCGACGCGCTGCAATTCGCACTGCCGCTGGACGTGCGCCTGCCTGGACGCTACGTGGTCGCGGGCCGTGTCGACGATGCGGCCGGCAGGCCGTTCGCGCTGGCGAGCTTCAACGAGGTGCTGGGGCAGGGCGCGCAGCAGGTGGTGTTCAGGGTGCATGGCAAGCTGCTGCACGACGGTGCGCCGCGCTTGCCGCTGACCTTGCGCGACGTCGAAGGCTATCTGCTGCGCGAGAATCTCGACCCCGACCGCCTGCTGTTGCCGCGCCTGGAGGGCGAGGTGTTCGCCAGCCGCACCCGTTCGCTGGACGGCGTGCCCGATATCGAATGGCAGAGCGAGGAACGCAGCCGCTACCTGGCCGAGTATGCGAAAGACCGGGCCGCGGCCCGCGCGCGGCTGGCGCGCTTCGATCCGCAGGCGGCGCTGCCGCCGGCCGTCTGCAGGACGAATCAGTAGGGAAGCAGGGGCAACTGCTCGACCATCGCCGAGACCACGATGGCGCAGCACAGCATCAGCACGCCATACCAGCGCGCCAGCGACCGTTTCAGTTTTTCCCTTACGCGCATTCCCATCTCCGTCTTGTGCAGGCAAGAGGGCAGTGTGCGCGCGGAATATGTCACCAGTGTTGCAATAGCTCAACGGTGCGCGCGATGGAAAGGGGCCTTGTGGCTGCGCCGCTACGTTTGTGTCGACGCTCAGCGTAAAATAGCGCCTTGGACGAAAGATTAAGAGAGCAATAGTATGTCGATTCAATGGTTCCCTGGCCACATGAACGCGGCCAAGCGGGAAGCGGCCGAGCAGATGGAAAACATCGATCTGGTGATCGAGGTCCTCGATGCGCGCCTGCCCGAGGCGAGCTGCAACCCGCTGGTGGAAGAGCTGCGCAAGTTCCGCCAGCGCCCCTGCCTGAAGGTCCTGAACAAGATCGACCTGGCCGACCCGAACGCGACCGCCGCCTGGAAAGCCTATTACGACGCCCAGGACGGCGTGACCGCCTATCCGATGACGACCAAGAAGCCGGCCGACGTGGCCCGCATCCCGGACCTGGCCCTGTCGCTGGCGCCGCACCGCGGCGTGCCGACCAAGCCGTTGCGGATCATGATCATGGGCATCCCCAACGTCGGCAAGTCGACGCTGATGAACGCGCTGCTGAAGAAGCGCGTGGCCAAGGTGGGCGACGAGCCGGCCGTGACCAAGACCCAGCAGCGCCTGTACCTGAACAAGAACGTGGTGCTGGTCGACACCCCCGGCATGCTGTGGCCGAAGATCGCCATGGCCAGCGACGGCCTGATGCTGGCCGCCAGCCACGCGATCGGCACCAATGCGCTGGTCGAGGAAGAAGTGGCCGAATACCTGGGCGAGCTGCTGCTGGTGCGCTACCCGCAGCTGCTCACCGCGCGCTATGGTTTCAAGACCGAAGGGATGGACGGCGTGGCGGTGATCGAGGGCGTGGCCCAGCGCCGCGGCTTCCGCGTGCGCGGCGGCGATTTCGATTACGAGAAGGCGGCGCACACGCTGCTGCAGGATTATCGACAGGGCGCGCTGGGTCGCATCAGCCTCGAGACGCCGGAATCGCGCGCGGCCAGCCTGGCGCAGCACGAGGCCGAGATGGCCGAGAAAGCCCGTATCGCAGCCGAGAAGGCGGCTGCAAAAGCCGAAGAAGCGGCGCGCGGCAAGCGCGGGACGTAAGGCGCACTACCAGAATTAGCCTTAAACCGTCGTACCCGCGAAGTGAACTGCTACACGAAAGT
>DDKG01000088.1:0-1134 GCA_002339265.1 Massilia sp. UBA2604
GCCGGGCTGGTGGGCCAGGGTTTCGCCCAGGGTCGATTCGCGGGCGCGCACCAGTTCACCGCCGCCGAGCGAGGTCACCGGGGTGATCATGTCGTCGTCCACCACGCCCAGGGCGCTGGCGGACACGACCACGGTCGGCACGCTGTCCGGATCCGGCGCCGAGCGGCTCGTGGTCTGGGCCTGGACGGCCAGGGGCGCGCCGAAGGCCAGCATCAGCGCCAGGGTCAGCGGCGTACGCTTGCAAGTGAAGTGGGACATGATGGTTCCTCGAAATGGAGTAAGCGGCAAATGAAGATCAGGCCGATAACGATAATTCGTTATCATTAACATGGAAATGATAAGCCATTATCATTAAGCATTCAACCGCTTTTTGGCCCCTTTTTGGTCACGCTGCGCGCTTTGAGGTATCCTTCGGCCTATGCAACGTAATACACGTCAAAAATCCGCCATCCTGCATGCGATCGAGCATGCGCAGCGCCCGCTGTCGCCACAAGAAATCCTGGATGAAGCCAGCCGCGAGGTCAGCCAACTGGGCATGGCGACCGTGTACCGCAACCTGAAGTCGCTGGTGGACGACGGCGCGCTCAAGGTCGTCACCCTGCCGGGCGAAGGCGCGCGCTACGAATCGACCAGCGCCGCCGAACACCATCACCACCATTTCCAGTGCACCGCCTGCCAGCGCGTGTTCGACGTGCACGCCTGCCCTGGCGACATCGAGCACATGGCGCCGAAGGGCTTCAGCGTCGAACGCCACGAGCTGACGCTGTATGGCCGCTGCGCCGACTGCCTCAAGTCCTGAAAAACAAGAACGGCCGGCGCACAAGCGACCGGCCGTTTTGCCATATGACGTCCCGGCTTATTTACCGAGCACGTTCAGCACGGCCAGGGTCATCGCCTGGGCGCCGGTCTTGATCGACGGTTCCGGCACCGGCGCATAGAACGGCGAGTGGTTGAAGGCGATCGGCTTGCCGCCCTCGCGNNTTCCTTGAACACCACCTCGGTCTTGTTCACCAGCTCGGTGCTGTTGACGATGGCCTGGCCGCCGCCGCCGATCAGCATGTCGGGCTTGGGCGCGCCGGCCATCGCGGCCGAACCCTCGGCCACGCGGCGCACGCCTTCGAGCAGCTTGGCGCG
>DDKG01000088.1:1231-4077 GCA_002339265.1 Massilia sp. UBA2604
GCCTTCGAGCAGCTTGGCGCGGACAAGCAGGCTGTAGGAGCGAATGGTGCCGCGCACCTGCACGCTGTCCGGGATGATGTTGCCGACCGTGCCGCCCTGGATCGAACCGACCGTCACAACGCCGAACTCCTTCGGATCCTTCTCGCGGCTGACGACGGTCTGGACGTCGACCACGAAACGCGCCGCGATCGCCACCGGGTCGATGGTTTTATCGGGCGCCGAACCGTGGCCGCCACGGCCTTTGAATGTGATCTCGAGCCAGTCCGAGTTGGACGATACCGGGCCGTCGTTGAAACCCACGGTGCCGTGGGCCAGCGGCCACGAATGCAGGGCGAAGGCGTAATCCGGTTTCGGGAAGCGCTTGAACAGGCCGTCGTCCAGCATGGCCTTGGCGCCGGCGACGATTTCCTCGGCCGGCTGGCCGATGAAGACCAGGGTGCCCTTCCACTGCGATTTCAGTTCGACCAGGGTGCGCGCGGCGCCCAGCCAGCTGGCCATGTGGACGTCGTGGCCGCAGCTGTGCATCACGAAGGTGTCGCGGCCTTCGCTGGTGGCGCGGGCGCGGCTGGCGTACGGCAGGCCGGTCTGTTCTTCCATCGGCAGGCCGTCCATGTCGGTGCGCACCAGGACCGTCGGGCCGGCGCCGTTCTTGAGCACCGCGACGATGCCGGTCTTGCCGACCTTCTCGGTGACGGTGAAGCCGAGTTTACGCATCTCGCCCGCCAGCTTGCCGGCGGTGCGCACTTCCTGGAAGGCGATCTCGGGATGGGCGTGCAAGTCCTTGTAGATTCCGTCGAGCCACGGATACATGGCGTCGACCTTGGCGACGACGTCGTTCTTGAGCGGGGCGGCCTGCTGGGCCTGGGCGACGTTGGCGGACAGCGCCAGCGATGCGGCAACCGCGGCGGCCGCGGCGATTCGGGTAAAGATCATGGAGTGCTTTGTCGTTATGGGGATTCTGGTCGATTACACTGCGCTCGGCCGCTTGATCGCCGCCGACTTGCGGCCGGCCACGGCCTGCGCCAGGCTGATGCCCGGCACACGGTCGCCCTGCAGGGTGACGTCGAAGGCCATCAGTTCGTCGCGGCGGAACGCGTGCACGGTCACTCGGTCGCCGACGCGGTAGCGGGCCAGCAGCGCGTCGACATTCGGCGGGTTGCCGTTCACGCGCAGGCCGTCGATCGCGATCACGACGTCCAGCGCCGACAGGCCGGCCTGGTGCGCGGCGCCGCCCTCGTGCACCTGGGTCAGTTTGGCGCCGAGCGGGTCGCGGCCGATGCCGGCGTCCAGCGACGCCTTGCCGCCCTTGCGCTCGTCGACCAGCTTCACGCCCAGCGGCGCGTACAGCTTGGCCAGTGGCAGGTCGTCCGTGCCGCGCACGTAGCGCTCGAACATGCTCTTGAGTTTGAGACCGCTTATCTCGTCGAACAGCGCCTCCACTTCCTGTTCCGTCACGCCGCGGCCGGCGCCGTGGTAGAAGTCGCGTCCGAAGCGCTCCCACAGGGCCAGCATGATATCGTCCAGCGACTTCGCGCCACCGGTCCTGGCGCGGATGGTCAGGTCGAAGGCCAGCGCGATCAGCGAACCCTTGGTGTAGTAGCTGATGATCGCGTTCGGCGAGTTCTCGTCCTGGCGGTAGTACTTGCTCCAGGCGTCGAAGCTCGAATCGGCCACGCTCTGCTTGAGGCGCCCGCTGCCGCGCAGCACGCCGCCGACCGTCTTGGCCTGCAGCTTGAAATACGTGGCCTCGCCGATGATCCCCGCCCGCACCAGCATCAGGTCGTCGTAGTAGCTGGTGAAGCCTTCGAACAGCCACAGGAGCGGCGTGTAGTTCTCGGTCTGCAGGTCATACGGGGCAAAGGCGGCCGGCTTGATGCGCTTGACGTTCCAGGTGTGGAAATACTCGTGGCTGCACAGGCCCAGGAAGCGCAGATAGCCCTCACCCGGCTCGGCCGCCTTCGGCGTGGCCAGGCTTGGCAAGTCGGCGCGCGCGCAGATCAGGGCGGTCGAGGCGCGGTGTTCGAGGCCGCCGTAGCCGTCGCCCACGGCCATGGTCATGAACACGTAGCGCTCGAGCGGCGCACGCTTCGTCTTCGGTTCGAAGAAGGCGATTTGCGTTTCGCAGATCGCCTTCAGGTCGGCCTGCAGGCGCGCCATGTCGAGGTTGGGGACGCGGCCGGTGATCACGATGTCGTGCGGGATGCCGTGGGCCTTGAAGGTGGCCAGCTCGAAGTCGCCCATCTCGACCGGATGGTCGATCAGCTCGTCGTAGTTGGCGCAGACGTAAGTACCGAAGCCGTAGCGCTTGGCGCCTGCCTCCGGCATCGCGGTGGCCACGCGCCAGGTTTTGGCGGCTGGGTCGGCCGGACGCTGGATGTCGACCTGGTGCGCCAGCGACTCCTGGCCCAGCACGCGCAGGAACACGCTGGTGCCGTTGAAGAAGCCGTGGGTCTGGTCGAGGTGGGCGGCGCGCACCGACAGGTCCCAGGCATACACCTCGTAGTGCAGGGTCAGGGGACCGGCGGTGGGCGCGGCGCGCCACGAGTGCTTATCCAGCTTGGTGAGCGCGACTGCCTGGCCGCCACTCTCGGCGCGGATGCGCACGATATTGCGCGCAAACTCGCGAATCATGTAGCTGCCCGGGATCCAGGCCGGCAGCGCGAACGCCTGGCCGTCGGGATCCGGATTGGCGACCGTGACGGTGACGTTGAACAGGTGACCGGCCAGGTCCTTGGGAACGATGGTGTAGTGAATGGCGTTCTGCTTTTTCTGCGATGGCTTTTTCATGATCTTCTTGAATGGTCTCTCGGGACGCGCCGAATGGACATAGTGTAATCCATCGGGCG
>DDKG01000126.1 GCA_002339265.1 Massilia sp. UBA2604
GGCCAGTTCGACCTGGTGCTGGCGCCGAGCCGGCTGATGGTGAGGCAATTGCAGGAGATGGGAATAGAAGGCGCGCTGCACCAGCCGCTCGGCATCGA
This sequence comes from Massilia sp. UBA2604, assembly GCA_002339265.1. Classification (GTDB taxonomy): domain Bacteria; phylum Pseudomonadota; class Gammaproteobacteria; order Burkholderiales; family Burkholderiaceae_D; genus Telluria. The sequence continues at coordinate 99 of DDKG01000126.1, forward strand.
TTGCAGCGTGTTCCACCCCGAGCGGCGCGGCGCCGCCGTACGCGACGAACTGGCGCTGGATCCCGGGGTGTGCTTGCTGGTGTATGCCGGGCGCTTTACGGCCGACAAGAAGCTGGATGTGCTGCTGGCGGCGATGGAGCGGCTTGGGCCAGGCTTCCACCTGTTGATGGTGGGCCCGGGCGAGGCCGCCTTCGAGGTGCCGCCGGGCGCCCGGATCAGCCGCCTGCCGTTCCAGCGCGACCAACGTGCGCTGGCGCGCCTGCTGGCCAGCTGCGACCTGCTGGTGCATCCGGGCGATTGCGAAACCTTTGGACTGATCGTGCTCGAGGCGATGGGGTGCGGCTTGCCGGTGGTGGCGGCGAACGCCGGCGGTCTCGCCGAACTCGTGGACGACGACACGGGTGTGCTGGCGCGGCCCAATTGCCCCGCCAGCCTGGCCGAGGCAATCAGGCATGCGGCACGCTGCGACCTGGCGGCGCTCGGCGCCAACGCGCGGCGCAAGGTCGAAGCGTCATTCGGCTGGGAGACGGTGTTTTCCCAGTTACTGACGCACTATTGCACGCTGCTGCCGCAGGATGCACAGGGTTGCGCGGCCCCGGGCCGCGCACTCGACGGGCAATCCTATGCCCGGGCCGGTTATTAGACGCTTACCAGTAAGGGCCCCAGTAACCACCGCGATAGCGTGGCCCCCAGGCCCCATATGCGCCGGCGCCATTGCCCACGCGCTGCAATTCCTCGCGCGTGCCCAGATGCAGCACGCATTCGCGCCATGGATCGGTGTTCGCGCTATAGCCGAGCTGGCTGCACGCCGGACCATAGATATTCATGAGTTCGGCCATCTCGGACTGCGCGCGCGCCGATTTTTCTTGCGGCGTCGAACAGGCCGCGGCCAGCAAGGCCAGGCCGATCGCTGCGGATGTGCGCATGATGGCCGGCATTCTTGCGCTCTTGGTGACGTTTTGCATGACAACTCCTCCCGCCGCATCACGCGGCATGATTCCAGAATAGCATCGCCGACACGCCCTGCGTGTGCGATGGCAAACGAATAGTGAGATTCTTCAGATGCTTCAGGGTTGCACTCGGTGTCACATATTGGGACGGATGTGCCCGCCTTCAATGACAACAGCAGGTACGGCGCCGCAGGCATGGCGGATGCGCTCGTGACACCAGCTGCGATGGGGTATTTTTCTCGCGCCACGCCGCCTCACACGTGACTTTTCTGGCAATTTTCTGGCAACATACGCCCCCTGATAACGGAGGCGCGACGTATGGACACATCCCTGGGCAAGTCCCGATGGAAGACCTGGACCCTGCGCGGGATCGGGGCGCTGCTGGCGCTCGTCCTGCTGACAATCCTGGCCATCTGGTTGTTCCTGAGGGGCAGCCTGGCCCAGCTCGACGGCGAGCGGCGGGTGGCCGGTCTGGCGGGTGAAGTCAGGGTCGAGCGCGACGCGGGCGGGGTGCCCCTGATCAGCGGCGCCAGCCGGCTCGACGTCGCCTATGCGACCGGCTTCGTACACGGCCAGGAGCGCTTCTTCCAGATGGATTTGTTGCGCCGCACGGCGGCCGGCGAATTGGCCGAACTGTTCGGCGCGCAGGCGCTGCCCACCGATCGCACCCACCGCCTGCACCGCTTCCGCGCCCGCGCGCTGGAGACCGTGGCGCGCCTGCCGGCGCCGGAGCGCGCGCTGCTGGAACGCTATGCGCAGGGCGTCAACGAGGGCCTCGACGCGCTCGGCGCGCGGCCCTTCGAATACGCGCTGACCGGCGCCGCGCCGCGGCCGTGGTCGGCGCCCGACTCGCTGCTGGTGGTGTGGGCCATGTACATCGACCTGCAAGGCGCCCAGCAGGCGCGCGAGCTGGCGCGCGGCTGGCTACGCGCGCACAGCGACGAGGCGCAGCTGGCTTTCCTGCTGCCCGAGGCGACCGCTTTCGACACGACCCTCGACGGGGGCGAGGTCAAGGCGGCGAGCGCGCTGCCTCCGCAGGCCCCGGCCTGGTGGGGTGGCGCGCCGGATGCCCCCGGCGCGCCGGTCAAGCTGGCCGGCCTGGAAGTCACCGACTCGGTCGGCAGCAACAACTATGCGCTGGCCGGCAGCCGCAGCACTACCGGCGCCGCCATCGTGGCCGACGACATGCACCTGGGCCTGCGGCTGCCGAACATCTGGTACCGCCTCGCGCTGCGCTTTCCCGATCCGGGCGCGCCCGGCGGCCAGCGCCGCCTGGCCGGCGTCAGCCTGCCAGGCGCGCCGCCTTCCGTCATCGTCGGCAGCAACGGGCAGGTGGCCTGGGCCTTCACCAACAGCTATGCCGATTCGCTCGACCTGGTCGAGCTGCAGGTCGACCAGGCGCGCCCGGATCAGGTGGGACTGCCAGGCGGCTGGGAGACGCCGCGCGAGCATGTCGAGTCGATCGCCGTGAAAGGCGCCGCGGCCGAACGCATGGTCGTGCGCGAGACCTCGATTGGCCCGATCCGCGAAGTGGCGGGACGCAGCTACGCGGTGCACTGGATTGCCCACGATCCGGCCGCGCTCAACATGAACCACCTGAAGCTCGAGACGGTGGCCAATGTCGAGGATGCGCTGGCGGCTGCCGCCAGCAACGGCATCCCGGCACAGAACTTCGTGGCCGGCGACGTGCAAGGGAATATCGGTTGGACCATCGCCGGCCTGCTGCCGCGCCGCTCCGGCGAAAGCCAGATCCAGGCCGGCCTTGCCGAGGGCTTCCCGCTCGCCGCCGACAGCGGCGCCCAGACCTGGAGCGAGGTCCTGCCCTACGTCGACTACCCGCGCATCGTCAATCCCGCCGACGGCCAGATCACGACCGCCAACAGCCGTCAGCTGTCCGGCGTCGGACACGCGCTGCTGGGCGACGGCGGCTACGACCTGGGCCAGCGCAACCGCCAGCTGCATGAAGGCCTGCAGGCCATGGGCGACAAGGTCGATGTGCGCCGCGCCTTCGACGGCGCCCTCGACGACCGCGCGATCCTGGTTGGCCAGTGGCGCCAGCGCGCACTGGATGCGCTCGATGCCCAGGCACTGGCCGATCACCCGCAGCGCGCCGAATTCCGTCGCCTGCTGGAGAGCAGCTGGAGCGGGCGCGCCAGCGTCGAGTCGGTCGGCTATCGCCTGGCGCGCGATTACATGTGGGCCGTACACGACCTGCTGTACGGCGGCCTGAATGCGGCGCTGAAGGAGATCGATCCGAAAGCCAGTGCGGCTGCGGCCAGCACGCGCTGGCCGGCGGTGGCCGCGCGCCTGCTCGACGAACAGCCGCCGGGCTGGCTGCCGGCCGGCCATGCCTCGTGGCGCGCGCTGCAGCTGGCGGCGGTGGACCGCGCCATCGCGGCGCTGGTCGATGCCGGCACGCCGCTGGCCGAGGCCAGCTGGGGCGCACGCAACACCGCCGACATCGCGCACCCGATCAGCATGGCCGCGCCCGCGCTGCGTCCCTGGCTTGCCGCGCCAAGTCAGGCGCTGGCGGGCGACGCCCACATGCCGCGCGTGGCCGGACCGAAGTTCGGCCAGTCGGAGCGGCTGACCGTGTCGCCGGGGCGCGAAGAGGAAGGTTTATACAATATGCCGGGCGGGCAGAGCGGACATCCGCTGTCGCCGTTCTTCCTGCTGGACCACGCGGCCTGGGTCGAGGGCAAGCCGGCGCCGTTGTTGCCGGGGGCGGTGAAGCACACCTTGCGGTTTGTGCCGTGAGCGCACAGCTGATGTCGTCTTCTTTTGTTAGCCTCAGCACGTCGTTCCCGCGAAGGCGGGAACCTAAGTCCTTACCGTCACTACTTACATCGAACGCAGTCTGACTGCGAGCAGCCTTGGGTTCCCGCCTTCGCGGGAACGACGTGCGTGGGCCGCGGGCTGGCGGTGAGGCGCGTAGCCGGTGATACTTCGCCGCTACTTGGCCGGCAAGGCCAGCTGCGCATGCTGCAGCATCTCGGTGATCTTCTCGGCGCTGGAGGGATGGCCCAGGTAGTAGCCCTGCACCATGTCGCAGCCATACTCCTCGAGCAGCAGGAGCTGTTCGCCGGTCTCGACGCCCTCGGCCACCACCACCATCTTGAGGCCGTGGGCCATGGCGATGATGGCGCGCGTGATGGCGGCGTTCTCCGAATCCTGGGGCAGGCCGGCGATGAAGCTGCGGTCGATCTTCAGGGCCCGCACGTCGAAGCGCTTCAGGTAATTCATCGATGAATAGCCGGTGCCGAAGTCGTCGATCGACAGGTGCACGCCGATGCCGCGCAGCTGCTCGAGCGTGACCAGCGTGGCGCGCGCATCGTCCATCAAGGTGCCTTCGGTCAGCTCCAGTTCCAGCAGGCGCGGCTCGAGCCCGGTCTCGGTCAGGGCCGACAGCACGATCTGCGACAGGTTCTCGTCCTTGAACTGCTTGGCCGACAGGTTGACCGCGATGCGCAGCAGGCGCCGCGTCAAGCGCTGCCAGGCGCGCGCCTGGCGGCAGGCGGTGCGCAGCACCCATTCGCCGATCGGGACGATCAGGCCGGTCTCTTCGGCCAGCGGGATGAATTCGGTCGGCGGCACCAGCCCGCGCTCGGGGTGGCGCCAGCGCACCAGCGCCTCGACGCCCACGATCTCGGACGTTGCTACGGCCCGCTGCGGCTGGTAGACCAGGTACAGCTCGTCGTTCTGCAGCGCGCGGCGCAGGCCCACCTCGAGCTTCACGTGGCTCATGATCTGCATCGTCAGCGAAGAGCTGTACAGCTTGGCGTTGTTCTTGCCGCAGTTCTTGGCGTGATACATCGCGGTGTCGGCGAATTTCAACAGCGAGCCGCAGTCGTCGCCATCCTCGGGGAACAGCGAGATGCCGATGCTGGCGGTGACGAAGATCTCGTTGCCCTCGATCAGGAAGGGGCGCCGCATCGCTTCCTTGACGCGGGTGGCGACGTTCAACGCATGCTCGACCCGCTCCAGGTCGGGAATCAGGATGGTGAACTCGTCGCCGCCCAGGCGCGCCAGGTTGGTGGCGCTGCTTGTGCCACGGTCTGCTCCCGGCTCGCTGCCTTCCCCGCGCGAGACCAGGTCGCTGGGGCGGGTGGTCTCGCGCAGGCGATCCGAGACCATCTTGAGCAGCTGGTCGCCGGCGTTGTGGCCCAGGGTGTCGTTGATGCGCTTGAAGGCGTCGAGGTCCATGAACAGCACCGCGAACTTCTTGTTGCCGATCTTGGCGCGCTGCAGCTCGCGCTCCAGCGTTTCCAGAAAGGCCTGGCGGTTGGGGATGCCGGTCAGGCCGTCGCAATAGGCCAGGCGCCGGATCTGTTCCTCGGCGCGCTTGCGTTCGCTGATGTCGCGCACCAGGCCCAGCACCTCGGACGGGCTGGTGGCCACCAGCCGCGCCTCGAAATGCAGCACCTCGCCGCATTCGATCAGTTCGTACTCGACCGAACGCACCTGCTGGGTGGCGAGCACGGTCTTCATCTGTTCCAGCATGCGCGCCGCGATCTCGGGCGGCAGCGTGTCGGACAGGTGCTTGCCGATGAAGCGCGCGCTCGCCAGGGGAAGGCTGGCCGGGCGGCCCGGGCACGACTGGCCCGGGTGTTCCTGGCCGGGTTCGTAATCGAGATAGAAGCCGTCCGCGTTCAGGCGAAAGAAGGTGTCGGGGATGGCTTCGAGCACGGCGCGGTTCTGGGCGTCGGCGATGCGCAGGCGGGCGATGGCGTCGCTGGCGCGCAGCACATACAGCACGCGGTGGCCGAGGATCGGCCAGTTGATCGGCTTGGAAACGAAGTCGGTGGCGCCGACCTCGTAGGCCTGGGTCACGGCTTCGACGTCGTCGCTGCCGGTGACCATGACGATCGGGACGCAGGCGCCATCCGGATCAAAGGCGCGGATCGTGCGGCAGGCCGTGAAGCCGTCCATGCGCGGCATGTCGACGTCCATCAGGATCAGGTCGGGCATGCGCGCGTGCGCCAGCTCGACCGCTTCCAGGCCGTCGCCGGCCTCGATGCCGTTCAGCCCGACCTGGGCCAGCATTTCGAGCATCAGGAGGCGCATG
>DDKG01000127.1 GCA_002339265.1 Massilia sp. UBA2604
CCCGGCGACGACATCATGAGCGTGGAGCAGTACTGGCTGTCCGAAACCATCATCACCGCCTGCGGCATGACCGGCGCCGCCCTCACCCTGATGTGCCTGGTGCGCCGCGGCGCCCCGCGCTTCTGGCTGATGCTGGCCTTGCTGGCCAGCGCTCTCGTCGTGAAGGCCTTCGCCAGTTCGCTGCTGTTCCGGCCCGATAACGCCTTCGTCTGGGTCACGCCGGGCGCCGAAGGCGGCTTCCTGATCGGCCTGATCATGCTGTCCGGCCTGGTGTTCGCGCCGCAGGTGGCGCAGCGCCGGCTGGCGGTCGTGACCCTGATCCTAGCGCTGGTGGTGGTCAATACGATCCCGGTGAACCCGTATTTCTCGTCCACCCTGCAGGGCTGGGTACAGGGAAAGTTCCTCAACTTCAATGGGGCGGCCCAGGGCCTGGCGCTGGCCTGGCCTTTCGTTGCGCTGTGGTTCTTGCTGCTGCCATCGCATAAACTCAATCGGCAATAAGAGCTTGTATGATGGCGCTTTGGCCCACGGCCACGCCACTCTTTCCAACGAGAACGACATGAACGATCACTCGAACGAACAACAGTTTTACAAGCACCATGTGTTTTTCTGCATGAATATCCGCGAGGGCAAGGATGCACGTCCGAGCTGCGGCAAGTGCGGCTCCGAAAAGGCGCAGAAGCATGCCAAGAAGCGCATCAAGGAACTGGAACTGAGCGGCCAGGGCAAGGTGCGCATCAACCAGTCCGGCTGCCTCGACCGCTGCGAGGAAGGCCCAGTGCTGGTGGTCTATCCCGAAGGCACCTGGTACACCTACGTCGACACCGACGACATCGACGACATCATCGATACCCACCTGGTCGGCGGCAAGGTCGTCGACCGTCTCAAGATCTGATCCGACAAGACGCCTTATGAACATCCATTCGCACAAATTCGAACTCGACGGCCCTGCCGGCAAGATGCAATGCCTGCTCGACCTGCCGGAAGGCGCGCCGCGCGGCGTCGCCCTGGTGGCGCACCCGCATCCGCTGTATGGTGGCACCATGGAAAACAAGGTGGCTCAGACCCTGGCGCGCACTTTCGTGACGCTCGGCTATGCGGCGGCGCGCTTCAATTTCCGTGGCGTAGGCGAATCCGAAGGCGTGCACGACGAAGGCCGGGGCGAGGTCGACGACATGGCCGTCATGTACGCCCACATGCGCGAAAAATATCCTGACCTGCCGATCACCCTGACCGGTTTTTCGTTCGGCACCTTCGTGCAGGCGCAGTTCGCGCTGCGCCTGGCGGCCCAGGGCACGCCGGCCGAGCGCCTGGTACTGGTGGGCACGGCGGCCGGCAAATGGCCGATGCCGGAAGTGCCGCAAGACACCATCCTGATCCATGGCGAACTGGACGACACTATTACCCTGAAGGAAGTTTTCGACTGGGCGCGGCCACTGGATCTGCCTGTGACCGTCATTACGGGCGCCGACCACTTCTTCCATCGCAAGCTCGGCCACATTAAAAATCTCGTGATTCAACTGTGGCGACGTGACATTTAGTCGCAACAGTCCCCTATAATAATTCCCTTCTCTTGAGGCAATGGTTCCTTTGAACCATTGCCTTGCGCTTTACCACCGCCCTACTTTTAATGACGAAATTCTCCCCATGAAAAAACTGTTAGCGGCCTTCGCCGCCAGCCTGGTGATGGTCTCGGCCAGTGCGCAGACCGTGCCCGCTCCCGCCATCGCCGCCAAATCGTGGTTGCTGCTCGACGCGACGAGCAACCAGGTCATCGCTGCGCAGGAACAGAATATGCGCATCGAGCCGGCATCGCTGACCAAGGTCATGACGGCCTACGTCGCCTTCGCCGCGATCCGCGACAAACGCATCACCCTGGACCAGATGGTGAACGTGTCCGAGCGCGCCTGGAAAGTCGACGCCAGCAGCTCGAAGATGTTCATCGATCCGCGCGTGCCGGTCTCGATCAGCGACCTGCTGCACGGCCTGATGATCCAGTCGGGCAATGATGCCGCGGTCGCCATCGCCGAAGCGGTGGCGGGCGACGAAGCCACCTTCGTCACCCTGATGAATCGCGAAGCGCAGCGCATGGGCCTGAAGGGCACCCGCTTCGCCAACCCGCACGGCCTGCCGGACGCGAACAACTACTCGACCGCGGCCGACTTGGCGGAACTGGCGCGGCACGTGATCATCGATTTCCCCGACCTGTACAAGATCGACTCGATCAAGCAGTTCACCTATAACAAGATCACCCAGCAGAACCGCAACCGCCTGCTGTGGCTGGATCCGACCGTGGACGGCATGAAGACCGGCCACACCTCCTCGTCGGGCTACAGCATGATCACCTCGGCGCGCCGTCCGAACGGCAGCACCGGCGAACGCCGCCTGATCTCGGTAGTGCTGGGCACCAGCTCGACCGACGTGCGCACGCAGGAAAGCCAGAAGCTCCTGAACTGGGGCTTCCAGAACTTCGACACCGTCAAGCTGTACTCGAAAGGCCAGGCGATCCAGACCCCGTCGATCTGGAAGGGTTCGCAATCGACCGTCAAGATCGGCTTCACGCGCGACATCCTGGTCACCGTGCCGAAAGGCGTGGCGGGCAAGCTCAAGCCAGTGCTGGAACGCCGCGATCCACTGGTCGCGCCGCTGGCGCTGAACGGCCAGGTCGGCACGCTCAAGATGACGGTCGACGGCAAGCCGCTGCTGGTGCTGCCGGTGGTGGCGCTGGAAGAAGTGCAGGAAGCGAGCATCTTCGGCCGCGCATGGGATTCGATGCGTCTCTGGATGCAGTAACCCTTATCTGTCTTCCGAAAGAGCCCGCCCGAGCGTCGCGCCGGGCGGGCTTTTTTCATGCAGGGCGGCTGACGCGGCGCAGGCTTCGGGCCGCTATAATCATGCCATCCAGTCATCACGAAAGAGCCCGATGTCGCAAGCGCCCGCCGACCTTCTATTCCCCCGCATTCCGACGCGCGACGGCGGCCTCGAACTGTCGCGCATCGTGGCCGGCATGTGGCGCATGGGCGAATGGGACATGCCGGTCGCGGCGCGCATCGACTTCATCGAACAGTGCCTGGCGCTGGGCGTGACGAGCTTCGACCACGCCGACATCTATGGCAACTACGGCGTCGAGGAGCTGTTCGGCGCAGCCCTGCGCGCGCAGCCGTCGCTGCGCGAGCGCATGGAGCTGGTGAGCAAGTGCGGCATCAAGCTGTTATCGAACAAGCACCCTGGTCACACGATCCAGCACTACGACACCAGCGCCAGCCACATCATGCGGTCGGCCGAGGAATCGCTGCGCAAGCTGGGCACCGACCGCCTCGACCTGCTGCTGATCCACCGTCCGGATCCGCTGATGGAATTCGACGAGATCGCCGCCGCGTTCACGCGCCTGAAGCAGGACGGCAAGGTGCTGCACTTCGGCGTGTCGAATTTCACGCGCCACCAGTTCGAGTCGCTGAACCGGCGCATACCGCTGGCCACCAACCAGGTCGAGTTTTCTCCGCTGTGCACCGCGCCGATGTTCGACGAGACTTTCGACGGCCTGCAAGACCTGGGCATCGCGCCGATGATCTGGTCGCCGCTGGGCGGCGGCCGCCTGTTCGACACGAGCGACGAGCGCGGCGCCGCGCTGCGCCAGGTCATCCAGGACATGGCCGAGCGCATGGACAAGCCGTTCTGCAGCGTGGTGTTCGCATGGATCATGCGCCTGCCCTGCCGGCCGATCCCGCTCACCGGCAGCGGGCGCATCGCGGCGATCCGCGAAGCGGTGCTGGGCGCCAGCTTCGAGCTCGAACGCGAGGACTGGTTCCGCATCCTGCGCGCCGCGCGCGGACACGAGGTGGCCTGAGATGGTCGAGGGCCCGCTCCGGATCGTCGAGGGCAAGGCCCTCAGCGCGCAGCAAAAGAAGGATTTGCTGAACCGGCTGGCCCGGATCGAGGGCCAGCTGCGCGGCGTGCAGAAACTGATCGCGCTGGCCGACTCGCCGTCGGATTGCGACGCCGTCGCGCAGCAGATGGCGGCGGCGCGCAAGGCGCTCGATCGCTCCTTCGTGCAGCTGCTGACTTCATCAATCCTGACCCAGACCGGCGACGCCACCGACCTCGAAGACGCGCGCGCCCGCGCCGCGCATCTGGCGGCGATGCTCGATAAGTTTGCTTGAACAACTAGCCTAAAAACGTCGTTCCCGCGAAGGCGGGAACCTAAGGCTGCGTGCAGCCAGACTGCGGTCGATCTAAGCAGCAGCGGTACGAACTTAGGTTCCCGCCAAGGCGCCCGGCGAGGGCGGGAAGTCGTTACCTCCGGTGGAGGTAACGACGGTATTGCGTCAGTCCTCGAACACCTTCGGCGGCGCCACACCGCGCCAGCCCAGCTTCCAGCCGATGTTCAACAACAGGGTCACGGACACATAGAGTAGGAAGAACAGCACGAAGAAGCGCTCCTGCAGCAGCGCCAGCAGCACCACGCACACGCCCAGCAGCGCCAGCATCACCTTGCCTTTCGGGTGCTTGGAGCTGGGGAAGCGGATGGTCGACACCATCAATGCGCCGACGCAGACCATCAGCGCGCACACCATGAAGGCCGGCGCCAGGGAGACGACGGGATCGGGCCAGGCCACCACCACCGACGCAACGCAGGCCGCGCCGGCGGTGATCGGCATGCCGACGAAGTAGCGCGGATCGGTGCGGCCATGGCTGATGTTGAAGCGCGCCAGGCGCAGCGCGCCGCAGGTGACGAACACGAAACAGGCCAGGCCCCCCATGCGCTCCAGGGTCGGGTGCACGTCGCCCAGCTGGGTGAAGCCGTAGCAGTACAGCAGCAGGCCGGGCGCGCAGCCGAAATTCATCACGTCGGCAATCGAATCGAGCTGCACGCCGAAGCTGGATTGGGTATTGGTGGCGCGCGCCACGAAACCGTCGAGCGCGTCGAACACGCCGGCCAGCACCAGCAGGATCGCGGCCAGGCGGAAGTCGTCCGGGTCGCCGACGCGTGCGTTGTCGACCGAGATCACGATGCTGGCGAAGCCGCAGGCGATCGACAGCAGCGTCACGGAACTGGGCAGGGCGAACTTGGCGCGCGCGAGGCGTTGCTGGTTAGTTAGCTTCAATGGTCGACTCGACAAGGGAAATGTTGGCTTATTCTACAGGGAGCCCCACAAGGGTGTTGCGCGATGGTTGCAGCGCCGGTCACGATCGTCGTTTTTGGCCTAGAATGATGCCCCACACTTATGTATTGACAGGAGTTGCAAGATGAGCTATACGCCACGCTGGCAGTCGATCGCCGCGATCCTGGGCGCCGCACTGGCCCTGAGTGCGTGCGGCGATGGCGAAAGCGACAGTCCGGCGGCCCAGGTCGATGGCGGCACGGCGGTCACGCCAAGCCCGGCTGCGCCCGCGCCGGCCCCGGCCGCGGACGCCCCCACCCCGACCGGCAATATCGCCCTCGATGGCCGCAACTGGATCAATTACCGGCGCGCCCAGATCGGCGTGCCGACAGTCACCCAGAACGCGCAGATCGACAATGCCGCGCTCGGGCATTCCGAATACCTGCGCATCAACAACCTGATGAGCCACGACCAGGAGCCGGGCCGCCAGGGCTTTACCGGCGCCAAGCTGGAAGACCGCCTGAACGCGGCCGGCTATACGCTGGACCGGGCGCGCGGTTTTGCCTATGGTGAAGTGATCTCCGGCAGTAGCAACGGCTCGGGTGTCTTCATGTCCGAAGAACTGATCACGGCGATCTATCACCGCTTCGTGATCTTCGAACCGATGTTCCGCGAACTCGGCACCGGCGCCGCCAGCACCGGCAGCTACCATTATTTCACCGCCGATTTCACGAGCCGCAATGGCTATGGCCCCGGCATCGCACGCGGTTCGATCGTCACTTGGCCCTTCAACGGCCAGACCGGCGTGGCGCCCAACTTCTTCAGCGATACCGAAGAACCGGACCCGGTCGATGACCGCAACGAGGTGGGATATCCGATCAGCGTGCACACCAATCTCGATTCGGCGCTGGCGGTCGGCAGCTTCACGGTGCGCCCGCGCGGTGGGGCCAACCTGCAGGTGCTGCGCATCGATCCGCTCGGGGAGCGGACCGCGGCCTCCATCATCCCCCTGCTTCCGCTGCGCGCGGCCACGACCTACGAGGTCAATTTCACCGGTACGGTCAATGGCGCGGCGGTTGCGCGCGCCTGGTCGTTCACGACGCGGTGAGCGGCGCAGCGGTGGCGCCCGCAGCGCCGGCCATCGACTTCGCGGCCGGCCTGGAACGGGTGATGGACGACCGCGCGCTGTTCCTGCGCGTGCTGGGACGCTTCGCCGGCGACTACCGCGACCTGGCGGCGCGCCTGCATGCGGCGCTGGATGCCGGCGACAGCGAGCTGGCCCACCGCATCGCCCACACGCTCAAGGGCGCGGCCGGGATGATCGAGGCGAAGCGCCTGCGCCAGCTGGCGCTGGACGTCGAACTGGCAATGCGGGCCGGCCACGCGGCGCCGCTGGCGCTGATCGCGGCCCTGGACGAGGAACTGGCGCGGGTGCTGGAGGAAGTCGACGCGCTGCTGGCCACGCCGGAAACGCCGGCGCCTGCGCCGGCAATCCCGCCCTCAGCCCGGGACGACCTGGCGCGCCTGCGCGACATGCTCGACATCGGTGACGGCCGCGCGCCGGACCTGGCCGCGCAGCTGCGTCCGCGTCTGCTGGCGAGCATGGGAAGCGAAAAAGTGGCCGCATTCGACGCGGCGATCAGGCGCTTCGATTTCGAGAACGCGCTGACGCTGCTGGAGCAGGCCGCGCGGCGCTAACACGTCATTCCCGCGCAGGCGGGAATCCAATTTCGCTCGCGAGGTCACTCACGTGAGACCACACTTCAGCGTGTGAACTCGGCTTCTTCGTCGAAGGAGTCGGCGCACGACTTGCCGCAAAAGCGCCGCACGCTGTCGAGCGGCTTTTCGCAGTACCAGCACGAGCCCTTGGCCGGAAGACTGGCGCGGGTCGGCATGCTGCCTGTGGAGGCCTCGGCGGGCAGCCCACTGTCCGGAAGACTCTCGTGTGTCGTTTCCAAGATCCACCCCCTGATACGGCAGCCTTTAGTCAGAGAAAGATTACTTCAGCGGAACTCCGTGCGCATGAGAAAGCGCAAGCCGGACCGCGACAGGCGAACCCATCACGACTTTCGTTGCGTATCAGTGTGCGCCCAATGCCAGGCGGGTGCAATCCCCTGCCGGGTTCCCGGGGTCGATTTGACATGCGTGCAACGTTTGTCGCTGCACGAGCCACAATGCACCGCCAAAAATCGTAGTGTAAAGCCAACTGTCGGCGTGCACCGTTGTGCGCGTCCGCTTATTTTGCCGGCTCGAGCGTCACGACCAGGCCGGTGCCCGTGGTCTGGATCCGCGTGGGAACGAATTGCACGCCCGCATAGCGCAGGTCTTTCTGCTCGAAGGTGTACACCGGCATGTCGCGCGCGACGGTGTCGATCAGGCCGTTGGCGACGCGGGTCAGGTGGCGCTCGGCCTCCGGGTTGCCGAGCTGCAGGCGGTCGACGCGCGGCTCGGCCATCATGACGGCGGCGCGGCCCGGATCGACGTACAGGCGACCCGAGAAGGCGATATTGCCGGTCCAGGCGCGCGCGAACGGTGGTGCGACCGAGGCTTCGACGGCCAGGGCAACCCGGTCGTCCTCAGGCTGGATCGCCAGTTGCGGACGGGTGAGCTGGACGTCGAACAGTTCCAGCAGGCGCTCGTTGACGGGGAAGCGTTTGTCCAGGCCGGCCTGCAGCTTGTGCAGGGGGAGTTCGACCTGGCGTGGGCCGATCAGGCTGGAGCAGGAGGCCAGCAGGCTGGCGCCGACCGCGATGGCGGCCAGCCTGGCAACCATGCGGCGCATCGGTGTCGAGGAATGAGGTGGCGTGTATTTATCCATATTCCAAGCCTAGCACGAGGCGGCCTGATGCTTGTTGATCGTTACTTGCCGATACAGAAGCGGCTGAAGATCACGCCCAGCAAATCATCCGGCGTAAATTGACCTGTAATGCTCGACAGCCGATCCTGGGCCAACCTCAGCTCCTCGGCGAACAGGTCAAGCGACTGATCATCCTGCATCGCATGCTGGCGCGCCAGTTCCAGGTGCTCGCGTGCGGCGCGCAGCGCGATCAGATGACGCTCGCGCGCCAGATACAACGATTCGCCGGTCTGCTGCCACCCGGCGATGCGCAGCAGCTCGGCGCGCAGCAGGTCGATGCCGAGTTTTTCGTGCGCCGACAGGTAAAGATGAACCGCGTCCGAACTCTCGTCCTTCGACGACTTGTGGCCCGACAGGTCGATCTTGTTCCAGATGCGCACCACCGGTACGTTTGGCGGGAAGGCCGCGACGATCGCTTCGTCGGCGGCGCTCGGGCCCAGGTTGGCGTCCAGCAGGTGCAGGATCACGTCGGCCTTGCCGACCTCGCCCCAGGTGCGCTCGATGCCGATGCGCTCGACCACGTCGATCTCATCACTCACCGCGCGGATGCCGGCGGTGTCGATGATGTTGAGCGGGATGCCCTCGATCTGGATCGTCTCGCTCACCTTGTCGCGCGTGGTGCCGGCGATCGGCGTCACGATCGCCACCTCGGCCCCGGCCAGCGCGTTCAACAATGAGGACTTGCCAACATTGGGCTGCCCGACCAGCACCACGTTCAGCCCTTCGCGCAACAGCGCGCCCTGCGCCGCCTGGCGGAACACGTTTTCCAGCGATTCGATGATGCCGGCCAGCTGGCCGCGCGCGTTCGACTTTTCCAGGAAGTCGATTTCTTCTTCCGGGAAGTCGAGCGTGGCCTCGACCAGCATGCGCAAATTTGTCGTGCCGTCGACCAGCTTGTGCACCACTTGCGAGAAGGCGCCCGACAGCGATTGCGAGGCCGACTTGGCGGCGGCCTCGGTGGACGCGTCGATCAGGTCGGCCACCGCCTCGGCCTGGGCCAGGTCGAGTTTATCGTTCAGGAAGGCGCGGCGCGTGAACTCGCCCGGTTCGGCCAGGCGCAGGCCGGATGCCGCGCCGGCTTCCAGCACCCGCGCCAGCAGCATCTGCAGCACTACCGGGCCGCCATGACCCTGCAGCTCGAGCACGTCCTCGCCCGTGTACGAATGCGGCCCCTTGAAGTACAGGGCCAGGCCTTCGTCGATGATGCCGCCGCCCGCATCCTTGAACGGGATGTAAGTCGCGTGGCGCGGCGCCAGGGTCACTCCCGGGAACAGGGCGTCGATGAGGAAGGTGAGCGATTTGCCGGAGGCGCGCACGACGCCGATGCCGCCGCGGCCCGGGGCGGTGGCGATGGCGGCGATGGGTGATGTGTCGAGTTTCATGGGGCGATTGTAAGGGATACGTGGTGTTGGCGGGCGGTGTGGGTGGGCGGGGGAACTTGGGTCCCCGCCTTCGCGGGGACGACGTGCCAAGGCAGCGGATCGCGATCAGCGCTCGTGGCCCGCACCCTTCGCACGTCATTCCCGCGAAGGCGGGAATCCAAGTTCCCGTGCAGACCACATCGCTCGCATCGACCATAAACAAAAAACCCGCGCACAAGGCGCGGGCTTTTCACGAGAAGCGCGGAATTACTTGGCCGCGCCGCTCTCGAACTTGCGGGTGATGACCCACTGCTGGGCGATCGACAGGATGTTGTTGACCACCCAGTACAGCACCAGGCCGGACGGGAAGAAGAAGAACACCACCGAGAACGCGATCGGCATGAACAGCATCATCTTGGCCTGCACCGGATCGGTCGGCTGCGGGTTCAGCTTGGTCGTGATGTACATCGACACCGCGTAGATCACCGGCAGGATGTAATACGGGTCGGGCTGGGTCAGATCCTGGATCCACAGGATCCATGGCGCGCCGCGCATCTCGACCGATGCCTGCAGCACCCAGTACAGGGCGAAGAACACCGGCATCTGCACCAGGATCGGCAGGCAGCCGCCCAGCGGGTTGATCTTCTCGGTCTTGTACAGCTCCATGGTGGCCTGCTGCATCTTGGCCGGATCGCTCTTGTAGCGTTCGCGGATCGCCTGCATCTTCGGCGTCACGACGCGCATCTTGGCCATGCTGCGGTAGCCGGCCGCCGACAGCGGGAAGAACGCCAGCTTGATCAGGATGGTCAGGGCGACGATGGTCCAGCCCCAGTTGCCCAGCATCGAGTGCAGCTGGGTCATCACCCAGAAGATCGGCTTGGCGATCACGGTCAGCATGCCGTAGTCCTTCACCAGCTCCAGGCCCGGGGTGATGGTTTCCAGGATCTGCTCGTCCTGCGGACCCGAATACAGGCGGGTGTCGGTCGACACGGTCGCGCCGGGCGCCACGGTGCCCAGCGATTGCACGGTGCCGATCGCATACAGGTTGTTGGCGATCTTCTTGGTGAAGATGTCGCGCGGCGCCTTGTCGGCCGGGATGAAGGCCGAGACGAAGAAGTGCTGCGAGATCGCGACCCAGCCGTTGTCGGCCTTGGTCGAGTGGTCCGCCTTGCCTTTTTCGATTTCCTCGAAGGTCAACTTCTGGTACTTGTCGGCGTCGGTGTACAGGGTCGGGCCGGTGTAGCTCGGCATGAACCAGGAATCGGTGGCCGGCTTGTTGCCGTCGTGCTGCAGCTGCAGGTACAGCGATGGCTGGACCGGTGCGGCGCTGATGTTGGTGACGTCATGACGCACGCCGACCAGGTAGTCGCCCTTGCGGAAGGTCAGCGTCTTGGTCAGGCGCACGCCGCCCTGCTCGGCTTCCAGCACGACCTGCGCCTGGTTGTTGCCGCTCAGCGTGGTCTGCGCCGACTTGACGGTGAAAGGCGTGGTGTGGTTCGGCAGCACGCCGGCGGCGCTGGTGCCGATCAGGCCGGTCTGGCCCAGGTAGACGTTCGGGCCGTTCACATTGAACAGGACCTGATTCTTGGTCTTGTCGAAGTGATCCGGATAGTGCAGCAGCTCGAGGCGCTTGATGACACCGCCGACCGAGTCGATGTCGACTTTCACCACGTCGGTGGTGACGGTGACGATCTGGCTGACTGGCGCGGCCGGCGCGGCGGGAGCACCGGGCACGGCGGTAGCCGCGGCCGCTGGCGTGCCCGGCACGGCGGCGCTGCCCGGCTGCGCGGCAGCCGGCACGTCCGACGGTTTATTCTGCTGAGCGACTTGCGCCGGTGGTTGCGCCGAGAACAGCGACTGCTTGCCGTTAGCCACCATCCAATTGTTCCAGAGAACAATCAGGGAGATGGCGAACACGATCCACAGGACAGTACGTTTATTGAATTCCATTGGAGTCTTCAGGAGTGGTTGCAACCGCAAGCGGCTGAATGGGATTCCTTGG
>DDKG01000128.1:0-20780 GCA_002339265.1 Massilia sp. UBA2604
TATTGGCCATTGGGCGAATTCAGGTGCACCACCATGGTGATGTTGGGTGACGATTTCACCGTGGTCACGCCGATCTGGCGCACCTCTTCCGGCAGGCGCGGCAAGGCGCGCTGGACCCGGTTCTGCACCGCGGTCTCGGCCTGCTCGACGTTGGTGCCGATCTTGAAGGTGACGGTCAGCATCAGCGCGCCGTCCGAGGTGTTTTGCGAGGACATGTACAGCATGTCCTCGACGCCGTTGATCTGTTCTTCCAATGGCGTGGCCACGGTTTCGGCGATCACCTTCGGGTTCGCGCCCGGATACTGGGCGCGCACCACCACCGATGGCGGCACCACTTCCGGGTATTCCGAGATCGGCAGCTGGAGGATCGAAATCAGGCCGCCGACGAAGACGATCACCGACAGCACCGCCGCGAAGATCGGCTTGTCGACAAAGAATCTGGAGAAGTTCATCTTGGTTTACTCCTTGATGTCGGCCAGCGCCACTTTGGCGTCCTTGGCCGCCGGGGCCGCCGATGCTGCGGCAGGGGCGACCATCGGCACGATCTGCGCCGCGATCGGCGCGCCGGGACGCACGCGCTGCAGGCCGTTGACGACGATCTTCTCGCCCGGCTTCAGGCCATCGCGCACCACGCGCAGGCCATCGTCCAGCGGTCCGAGCTTGACGGCGCGGTACTCGGCCTTGCCCTCCTTGTCGACCACGTAGACGAACTTGCGGTCCTGGTCGGTGTTGATGGCGCGGTCCTGGATCAGGATCTGCTGGCTCGGCGTACCGCCGGCGATCTGCACGCGGGCGAACAGGCCGGGCGCCAGCTGGCGGTCGGCATTGGCCAGGGTGGCGCGCATGCGCACGCTGCCGCTGCGGCTGTCGAGCTGGTTGTCGACGAATTCCAGCTTGCCGCTGTGCGGGAAGCCTTCTTCGCCGGCCAGGCCGACCTTGACGTCGACCGGCTGGCCGGCATGGGTGCGGCGGCTCACGCGCAGATAGGTGTCTTCGTCGCCGTCGAAGCTGGCGTAGATGCGGTCCAGCGACACGACCGAAGTCAGCACCGCAGTGGCGTCGACCAGGTTGCCGAGGGTGATCTCGGCCTTCGAGACGCGGCCGTCGATCGGCGCGGTGACGCGGGTATAGGCCAGGTTCAGGCGCGCGGCTTCGTGTTCGGCGGCGGCGGCGCGGGCGCTGGCGTCCAGTTCCTTCTGGCCGGCGTCGCGTTCGTCGAACTCGCGCTGGGCGATCGCTTTATCCGCCAGCAGGCGCTCGGCGCGCTGCAGTTCCAGGCGCGCCAGGTCGGCCCGTGCACGGGCGGCAGCAGCGGCGGCCTGGGTGCGGTCGGCTTCAGCCTGGTAAGGACGCGGGTCGATCACGAACAGCACGTCACCCCGTTTGACTTCGGCGCCCGGCTTGAAATTGACGGCGGTGATGTAGCCCGACACCCGCGAACGGATCTCGACCACGTCGATCGCTTCCAGGCGGCCCGAGAACTCCTGGGTCTCGAGGACGGCTTTCTGTACCACGACGGCGGCGGATACCGGCGGTGCGGCGGGTGCGGCCGGTGCGTCGTTGCTGTTGGCATCGGCGCAGCCGGTGAGTCCGGCGCCGACCACGCCGGCGAGCGCCAGCGCGGCGACGATGACCCGCAGTTTGCCCATTCCTAGTTGGTTATTCATGATTAACCTTTCTTATTAACGACATTAAAAAGACAATAAAACCCCATCCAGCGTCGTCGACTTGTCGAGTCGGGTGAAACGCTGGCGAAAAGAAGCCCCTTCCGCGCCGCAGCGAGGAAAAAATTCAGGAAACGTGTGAAACGCGGCCGGTCAGTTCATGCCGGCGGCGTCGGGACTAGCCCCGGGGACAGTCGCGCGCTGCGTGCAACCGTTGGCCCCGTGCCTGCTCGTGGTAATTCATGGCGACCCTCCATTCTCGATTGACTCTTACTTACCCATCAATGCTGCAAAAGACGCAGTTACAACGGGTCCCCCACCGGTGCCCGTGGCACGGTGTCTTGCGTTACGTTGGTTTATCCGGCGAGGCCGGAATCACGTGGCTGATGCTGAGGTGTCAGGCGCCCCCGCGCCCCTCCAGCCGCGCGAGGAAGCTGGAAATTTCGAGCATTGCCTGCACCTTGCAGGCGCACTCGTTGCGACCGTTCGGATCCTGCAGGTCTGGCGCGGCCATGCGGCGCACGGTGGTGCAGATTCCGGCATTGATCAACTTGGCCCCGTATTGTTCGGCCTCGTCGCGCAATGGATCGTCTTCGGCCGACAGGATCAGGGCCGGCGCGAGGTTCTTGAGGCGACTCGAATGCAGCGGCGCCGCATACGGATGCGAGCGGTCGGCCGCGTGCGGCAGGTAGCCGCGGTAGGCGGCCGCGCATACGGTGGCCGCCTTCTCGCGATCGGCGCAATAGGTCATCTGGCGCATCGAACCGGTAGAGAGGGCCGGGTCGAGCATCGGCATGACCAGGATCTGGCCGGCCAGGGCCGGGCCGCCGCGGTCGCGCGACATCAGCGCGCACACCGCCGCCAGGTTGGCGCCGGCTTCGATGCCGGACGTCACCAGGAGCTTGCCGTTCCAGCCCAGCTTGGTCTTGTTCTTCTTGGCCCACTGCAGCACCGCATGGGCATCCTCGACCGCCGCCGGGAACGGGCTCACGGTCGCCAGCGTATAGGTGGAGGCCAGCACCAGCGGCAAGTGGTCGGATTCGGCCATGGTGCGCAGGAAGTCGTCGCACTCGTCCAGGTCGCCGCTGTCGAAGCCGCCACCGTGGAAGTGCACCACCAGCAGGTCGCGCTTGGCGGCCGGACCGGCGGCATACAGGCGCGCGGCGAGCGGGCCGGCGGCGCCGCCGACCTCGAGCTCGCGCACCTTCAGGGTGCGATCGACGGTGTCCAGCACGGCGCTCATCGGGCAGCCCCCTGCTTCTGGAGCTGGACGATGCGCTCGTCGACATCGGCGCAGTCGCCCGCGCAGCTCATCTGCATTTCGAGAGACAGCGCATGGAAGCCACGGGCCTCGGCGCCGGCGGCGCGTGAGTAGGCATCGGTGCAGAGCAGTGCCGCCAGTGCGACGCCGCTCAAGGCGACTGCTACCGTGGTAAAGATTCCGTTCTGGATGTTCCGATGGCTCATGGTCCTGCTCCGTCTTCTCTATAAATACTTTGTTGCGATGCACACATAATAGTCTTCATCTACAATCAGATAAAGATGGCAATACCGAATTGATTGTTCGGATTGCTGAACAATCCCTACATTTTGGTCCCCCTTTGATCCCCCTTTCGATCCGGAGAACATGACATGAACAAACTCCAGGCCATGGAAGTCTTCGTGCAGGTAGTCGACGCCGGCAGCTTCACGCGCGCCGCCGAGACCCTGCAATTGCCCAAGGCGACAGTATCGACCCTGATCCAGGCGCTGGAATCCTCGCTGGCGTCCAAGCTCTTGCATCGCACCACGCGCCATGTGTCGGTCACCTCGGACGGCGCCGCCTATTACGAGCGCTGCGTGCGCATCCTGTCCGACGTGCGCGACGCCGAGGAGTCGCTGTCGCGCCACCGCTTCAGCCCCAGCGGACGCCTGCGGGTCGATACGCCGACCGGCCTGACGTCCGAGATCCTGATTCCCGCCCTGCCCGACTTCTTCGAGCGTTATCCGGACATCACGCTCGAGCTGGGTACCACCGACCGCCCGGTCGACCTGATCGAGGAAGGCGTCGATTGCGCCGTGCGCGGAGGAGAATTGCTGGACACCAACCTGATCGCACGCCGTGTCGGGGTGATCAATTTCGTGACCGCCGCCGCGCCCGCCTATGTGGAGCGCTACGGCATGCCGATGCACCCGCGCGACCTGGAACGCCACCGCTGCGTCAATTATTTTTCGGCCCGGAATGGCAAGATCCTCAACTGGGATTACAACCGCGATGGCGAACGGATCGAAATGACCTTGCCCGGCGTCATCGCCCTGAACGATTCGAGCGCCTACGTCCAGGCGGGCCTGTCGGGCCTGGGCGTAATCAATATGACGGATTACCTGCTCAACGAATACCTGGCCACTGGCAAGATGGTGCGCCTGCTGTCGGAGTGGCGCTGCGATCCGCTGCCGGTGCACGTCGTATATCCGCACAACCGCCACCTGTCAGCCAAGGTGCGGGTGTTCGTCGAATGGATCTCGGAACTGTTCGCGAACCATCCGAACCTGCGCCTGCAACCGGCCGACACCGCGGCGCCGGCGCCGGCGCTGCCGTCGGGCGCGCGGCAATTCGGACAAGGAGACTGAGCGGGCGTAGAATCGGCGGTACAACAACAGGAGACCGCCGTCATGGAATTTTCCTCTACGCCGCGCGATATCGACGTTCTGCTGGCCCGCTATGCCGAGAGCCACCGCGATCCCGTCAACGAACTGATCCACTTCGTCTGCATCCCCGCCATCGTGTTCAGCCTGCTGGGCATCCTGTGGGCGGTCCACCCGGTCGTGTCCCTGGCCGTCGTGGCCGGCGCGCTGGTCTATTACGCCAGGCTGTCCAGGCCGTTTGCGTTCGGGATGGCGGCGATGGCCGCCGTCATGCTGGGGCTGCTGAATATGCTGCCGGAAGGCACCGTGCTGGTGACCTCGATCGGAGTGTTCGTGCTGGCCTGGATCGGGCAATTCATCGGACACCTTATCGAGGGCAAGAAACCGTCGTTCTTCGACGACTTGCGCTTCCTGCTGATCGGGCCATTGTTCGTGCTGAGCTTCCTGTATCGGCGGATGCGGCTGGCCTATTGATCGCCCAGTCGATGGTGTTGCGCTTTTGATACAGCACGGCATCCCACTGTCTTAAAAGATGCCGGCAGGAACAAAGCGGGAGGACTATACTCCCGCGAATGTCCTCTCCCGTCCTCTTCATTATCGCCTCGCTGATCTGGGGCTCGACCTTCTGGGCCATCACCTTGCAGCTGGGCCATGTGGCTCCCGCCGTGTCGGTGGCTTTCCGTTTCTTCCTGGCCGCCGCCGCCCTGTTCGCCATCTGCCTCGTGCGGCGCGACAGCCTGCGGCTGCCCTGGCGCACCCACCGCTGGATGGCGCTGCAGGGCGGGCTGACCTTCTGCATCTCGTATATCTGCACCTATGAGTCGGAGCAGCACATCGTCTCCGGCCTGGTGGCAGTGATGTTCGCACTGATGGTGTTCTGGACCCCGATCTGGAGCCGTATCTTCTTCGGCACCGAGGTCAAGGGCCGCACCTGGGCCTGCGGCGCGGTCGCCACGGTCGGCGTGACCTTGCTGTTCTGGCACTCGATCGGCGCGGCCTGGATCGAATTGCAGGGCAGCGGGGACGGCCATTTCCTGGCCGGCGTGGTGCTGGCGCTGGCGGCGACGATGGCTGCATCGGCCGGCAGCATTGTGGTCGGCAAGGTCAAGGAACAATGTTCCAACCTGCCCGTGACGATGGCCTGGTCGATGCTGTGGGGCGCGTCGATGGTGGCCGTGTGGTCGCTGGCCAATGGCGACGCCCTCATCCTGCCCGACAGCGCCAGCTACTGGGCCGGCCTGTTTTACCTGTCGATCTTCGGCTCGGTGATCGCCTTCTTCGCCTATTTCACCCTGATCAACCGCATCGGCGCCAACAAGGCCGTCTACATCGGCGTGGTCACGCCGGTGCTGTCGGTGCTGCTGTCGATCCTGCTCGAGGACTACCGTCCCGGCCCCCTCGAATTCCTGGGCATGGTGCTGTGCCTGGCCAGCGTCGCCTGGGCCGTGCGCGCACCTGCCGTTAAAAGCGTGCAATCCGCTAACCTGAACAATGCCATCGAATCGCCATGAGTAATACCGCCTTCTCCATCCGCCCCGCCCAGCCACAGGACGTCGTCCACATCCACGCCATGATCGTGGAGCTGGCGGTGTTCGAAAAACTCGAACACCTGGTGGTCGCCACCGAAGCCCTGCTGCACGAAGGCCTGTTCGGCGCGCATCCATCGTGCGAGGCGATCGTCGGCGAAGAAAACGGTGAAGTCGTCACCTTCGCCCTGTTCTTCCACAATTTCTCGACCTTCCTCACCAAGAAAGGGTTGTACCTGGAAGACCTGTACGTGAAGCAGACGCACCGCGGCAAAGGCTATGGCACGCAGATGCTGCAACGCCTGGCGCAGCTTGCGGTCGAACGCGGCTGCGGCCGTTTCGAGTGGTCGGTGCTGGACTGGAACGAGCCGGCCATCCAGTTTTACAAGGCGATGGGCGCGGACGTCATGCCGGATTGGCGCATCTGCCGCGTTACCGGCGACAGCCTGGTGTCGCTCGCGCAGCGCAGCTAAGGCACAAAAGCGACGCACAAAGAAAAACCCACGGGCCGTAGCACCGTGGGCAAACCCATTTTGGCAAATGGGGAGGGGAGATGGGAATCACATGAATGACTATAGTTGGCCATTCTTAATGATCCATTAAGGCTTACATTTGCTTACCGCTGTAACCGCTTTTGTAACCCGCGGTTGTCTTCCGGCTGAATCCATCATCTTCGAGGCCGAAAAGCCAGGCTTGAGGGCGATCAAGCACCTACCCACTGCGACTAGGGATGTTGCGACAAGGGGACAAATATTGCCGGATCAGGCAGGAAGATGCGGCGCGCGCAGGACGCCGCCATTGACCACGGCCTGGCAGGGATTGAAACCGATCGCATACGCCAGGTCGGCCGGGCGGGCGATCTTCCATAAGGCCAGATCGGCGCGCTTGCCGACCGTCAGGGTGCCGATCTCGGCCTGCAGGCCCAGGGCCAGCGCGCCATAGGCGGTCGCGCCGAGCAGGGCTTCCTGCGGCGTCAGGCGCCACAGGGTGCACGCCATATTCATTGCCAGCAGCAGTGACGTCATCGGCGAGGTACCGGGATTGCAGTCGGTGGCCACCGCCATCGGCACGCCGGCTTCACGCAGCGCGTCGATCGGCGGCATCACCGTCTCGCGCAAGAAGTAATATGCCCCTGGCAGCAGCACCGCCACGGTGCCGGCGCGCGCCATCGCCGCGATGCCTTGCGGGCTCAGGTGTTCCAGGTGGTCGGCCGACAGGCCCTGGTAGCGCGCCACCAGTTCCGCACCTCCCTGGTCCGACAACTGCTCGGCATGCAGCTTTAGCGGCAGGTCGAACTTGCGCGCGGCCTCGAACACGCGTTCGGTCTGGGCGCTCGTGAAACCGATCCGTTCGCAGAAGGCGTCCACCGCGTCGACCAGGCCTTGCTCGGCCAGCGCCGGCAACATGCGCTCGCACACTTCGCTCACATAGTCGTCCTGGCGGCCGGCAAATTCCGGCGGCAACGCATGCGCGCCGAGGAAGGTGGTGGCCACACGCACCGGCAGCAGCTCGCCGATATGGCGCGCGGCGCGCAGCATGCGTTCTTCGGCGTTCAATTCGAGGCCGTAGCCGGACTTGATCTCGAGCGTGGTCACGCCCTCGGCCAGCAGCGCGCGCACGCGCGGCAGGCTGGCCGCGACCAGCTCGTCCATGCCCGCCTCGCGCGTGGCGCGCACGGTGGACATGATGCCGCCGCCCTGGCGCGCGATGTCCTCGTAGCTGGCGCCATTCAGGCGCGCTTCCCATTCGTTGCTGCGGTTGCCGGCATGGACCACGTGGGTATGGCAGTCGACCAGGCCCGGCGTCATCCAGGCGCCGCCGCAATCGTGCACCTGGCTTGCCTGCGGCGCATCAAGGCGCCTGCCGATCCAGGCGATGCGGCCATCCTTCACTGCCAGCGCGGCATCCGGCAGCTCGCCGTAGCCGTCCTCCATCGTCGCCAGATGGACGTTGGTGAAGACCAGGTCGGCCACGCCTTCAGTCATACATCGCCTCGTCGTCGTCCTCGGAATAGTAATGGACGTCGACGATGAAGATCGTGGCCTGCCCCGCTTCGAGCGACCACACCGTTCCCTGGTCGAGGATCACAGCGTCGTAGCGCACCAGGCCGATGCGCTCGTCGTCGCTGGCCAGCTGCAGGCTGTCGCCCTCGGCCAGGAACAGCACCGTGACCTCGGCGCGCGCCACGAAGGTGGAGTCGCCGCTCAGGCGCCGCCGTCCGAACTGGTGCCAGCAGCGCTCGCTGCGCGACATGACGTTGAAGTCCAGCGTCGGCCCGCGATTGAGCCGCGCCTGCACTTCGGACGCGCCGTCGAACGCGATCACGGGCTCCGCATCGCTGATCAGGGCCGGTTCGCCGTCGATCTGCAGGGTCAGGCCGTGGCCGTCGACCAGCGCCAGCGTGCGGTCCACGCCAGGGAACTGAGAGAACGCGCCATCCTCGGCGATGGTCGCCAGGCTGACGCGCCAGTCGAAATCGTCGAAGCCGGCGTCGGGTGGGCCGATCGCGATCTCGATCGTGCTGCCGCCGCCATTCTTCCATGGCACCGGGGACAAGCCTGCAAACGGAATCAAGACAGTCATTTCGCCACCTCCTGGGACATTGCGCGCAACTCCTTCAGCGCTTGCCGGTAACGCCCGGCGATCGCCTCCTGCGCCGTGTGGCGCCCGTTCTCGACCACCCAGCGGCCACCGCACAGCACGTCGCGCACCAGGTTGTCGTTGCCACAGAATACAACACGTCCGAGCACTTCGGCCTCACTCACGCCATCCAGGTTCGGATGATCCTGGTCCAGCACCAGCAGGTCGGCACGCTGCCCGGCCGCGAGCCGCCCGACACGCCGGCCCGCCGCGGCCGCGCCGCCGCCAAGCGCCGCCTGCCACAGGTAGTCGCCCACATTGCGCTGCGCGCGGGTGTGCGCGACGTTGCGTTTCTGGCGCCACAGGCGCTGGCCGTACTCGAGCCAGCGCAGCTCTTCCACCGGGCTTTGCGACACGTGGCTGTCGCTGCCGACGCCAAAGCGTCCGCCCGCCTCGATGAAGGGCGCCAGCGGGAACAGGCCGTCGCCCAGGTTGGCTTCGGTGGTCGGGCACAGGCCCGCCACGGCGCCGCTGTGCGCCAGGCCCAGGACTTCGGCATCGTTCAGATGGGTCGCGTGCACCAGGCACCAGCGCGCGTCGAGCGCCACATGGTCCATCAGGTACTCGACCGGACGCCGCCCGGCATGCGCCAGGCATTGCTCCACTTCGCCCTGCTGCTCGGCGATGTGGATATGCAGCGGGCGCCCCGCCGGCAGGCTGTCCGCCAGCGCCCGGATCTGGTCTATCGTGGCGGCGCGCAGCGAGTGCGGCGCGGCGCCGACCTCGAGCTGGCCGCCTCGCAGCGGGGCCAGGGCTTCGACGATGCCGAGCACCTCGTCGACATTGGTGCGAAAGCGCGCCTGCGCCGGCGCCAGCGGCTTCTCGCCGAATCCGGCATGACTGTACAGCACCGGCAGCAGGGTCAATCCCATGCCGGTCGCCTGCCCCGCCGCCGCCACGCGCTCGGCCGTCTCGGCCGGCCGCGCATAACTGCGGCCGTCGACGTCGCGCTGCAGGTAGTGGAATTCGCACAGCGAGGTATAGCCGTGGCGCAGGCACTCGGCGAACAGCTGGGCCGCGATGGCCTCGATCTGCTCCGGCGTGATGCGGGCGGCGAAGCGGTACATCAGGTCGCGCCAGGTCCAGAAGCTGTCCGGGCCTTCGCCGGCGATTTCGGTCAGGCCGCCCAGCGCGCGCTGGAAGGCGTGCGAATGCAGGTTGACCATGCCGGGCAAGACATATTGGGCCTGCCTGGCGCCGGGGGATGCGGTGGCGCCGGACGCAACCCGCGTCAGGTCGCCGTGCGCGTCCCATTCGAGCAGCACGTCGCGCTGCCAGCCCTGCGGCAGCAGCGCATGGCGCGCAAACAATGCCGTCATGTGCGCACCCAGTCCACCGCGGCGCCAATCATGTCGCGCAGCAGCGGCTGCAACTGGCCCGCGACTTCAGGGCGATAGTCGAACGGCGGCGCCTCGTTCATGTACAGGCACTGGCACTTCTCGAGCTGGATCGCATGCACGCCGTTCGAAGGCTGGCCGTAGTGGCGCGTGATGTGGCCGCCCTTGAAGCGGCCGTTCAGGGCGATCGTGTAGCGATCCTGCGCGCGCGCCACGCCAAGGATGGCCTGTTCGAGCCCCGGGTCGCAGGATTTGCCTTCGGCGGTGCCGAAGTTCAGGTCCGGCAGCTTGCCTTCGAAAAAGCGCGGCACGATCGAGGCGATCGAATGCGCTTCCCACAGCACCACGCGGCCATGTTCGGCCTTCAGGCGATCGAGTTCGGCGCGCAACTGCTCGTGATAGGGACGCCAGTAGCGTTCCAGGCGCCGCTGCACTTCCGCCGCGTCGGGCTCCATGCCTTCCTTGTACAGACGCTCGCGCCCGAAGGTGTCGAGCGGGCACAGGCCGGTCGTGTCCAGGCCCGGATACAGGTTCGTATTCTCGGGCGGGCGGTTCAGGTCGATCAGGTAGCGCGACCAGCGCGCCGAGATGGTCGAGATGCCCATCTCTTCGAGGAAGCCGTACAGTTCCGGCAAGTGCCAGTCGGTGTCGGCGCGCGCCTGGGCGCAGGGCGCCAGGGTTGCCGCTACCTCGTCGGGAATGTCAGTGCCCGCATGCGGCATCGATACCAGCATGGGAAGCCTGCCTGCCTTGAACCGGAACTCCATCGCGACTCCTCTGTGTTTACGGGTGCAGTACGGTGAACAACTCCTTGCACGACGCCGACAGCGCGCCGTCGACCACCAGCTTGCGCGCCGCCTCGATATCGGGCGCGAAGAAGCGGTCGGCATCGTAGGGCGCGACGAGCTGACGCAACTGGGCATGCACCGATTCCAGCGTCTCCGAACTCTTGAGGGGACGGTGGAATTCGATGCCCTGGGCTGCAGCCAGCAGCTCGATCCCGACGATGACTGCCGTATTGTGCGCCATCTGGTCGAGACGGCGCGCAGCGAAGGTCGCCATGCTCACGTGGTCTTCCTGGTTGGCCGACGTCGGCAGGCTGTCGACACTGGCCGGATGGGCCAGCGACTTGTTCTCGGAGGCCAGCGCGGCGGCGGTCACGTGGGCGATCATGAAGCCCGAGTTCAGACCCGGTTCGCGCACCAGGAAGGCCGGCAGGCCGGACAGGTTGGCGTCGATCAGCAGCGCGATGCGGCGCTCGGCCAGCGCGCCGATCTCGGCGATCGCCAGCGCCAGCGTGTCGGCGGCAAAGGCCACCGGCTCGGCGTGGAAGTTGCCGCCGGAAATGATTTCGCCGCCCTCGAACAGAAGCGGATTGTCGGTCACGGCGTTCGCCTCGATCAGCAGGGTGCGGCCGGCATTCGCGATCAGGTCCATCACGGCGCCCATCACCTGCGGCTGGCAGCGCAGGCTGTACGGGTCCTGCACCCGCTCGTCGCCCACCAGGTGCGAGGCGCGGATCGCGCTGCCCGCCACCAGTTCGCGGTAGATCCTGGCCGCCGCGATCTGGCCCGGCTGGCCGCGCACCGCGTGGATACGCGGATCGAACGGGGCATCGCTGCCGCGCGCCGCGTCGACCGACAGCGAGCCGGTGACCATCGCCGCCTCCAGCAGGCGCTCGGCCATGAACAGGCCGTGCAGCGCCAGCGCGGTCGACACCTGCGTGCCGTTGATCAGGGCCAGGCCCTCTTTCGCCGCCAGGGTGACCGGTTCGATGCCGGCCGCGCGCAGGGCGTCGCCAGCTTCCACCAGCACGCCGTTGTGGCGCACCTGGCCCACGCCCAGCATCGCCAGCGTCATGTGGGCCAGCGGCGCCAGGTCGCCCGACGCGCCGACCGAGCCTTGCGAGGGAATCGCCGGCATGATGTTGGCGTTGTACAGGGCGATCAGGGTCTCGACGATGACCGGACGCACGCCCGAGTAGCCGCGCGCCAGGCTGCCGATCTTGGTCAGCACGATCAGGCGCACGATGGTGTCCGACAGCAGTTCGCCGGTGCCGACCGCATGCGACAGGATCAGGTTGCGCTGCAGGGTCGCCAGCTGGTCGTTGGGAATATGGGCCTTGGCCAGGATGCCGAAGCCGGTGTTGATGCCATAGGCCGGGTCGCCCTTGGCGACGATGGCGTCGACGGTGGCGGCAGAGGCCGCGATGGCGTCCCAGGCGTCGGCGGCGAGGGTCAGCGGCAGGCGCTCGGCCCACACGGCGCGCAGATCGCTCAGCGTCATCTGGCCCGGTTGCAGGGTGAAGTTCTTGGTGTCGTTCATGGTTTAAAAATTCTTTACTTGATCATCGGAAGGTTCAGGCCATTGCGCTTGGCGCAATCGATGGCGCTTTCATAGCCGGCGTCGGCGTGGCGCATCACGCCCGAACCGCTGTCGTTCACCAGCACCCGCGCCAGGCGCTTGGCCGCGGCCTCGGTGCCGTCGGCCACGATCACCACGCCGGAATGCTGCGAGTAACCCATGCCCACGCCGCCGCCATGGTGCAGCGAGACCCAGGTGGCGCCGCCGGCCGTGTTCAGCAAGGCGTTCAGCAGCGGCCAGTCGGATACCGCATCGGTGCCGTCGCGCATCGCCTCGGTCTCGCGATTCGGGCTGGCCACCGAGCCGGTATCCAGGTGGTCGCGCCCGATCACCACCGGCGCCTTCAG
This sequence comes from Massilia sp. UBA2604, assembly GCA_002339265.1. Taxonomy (GTDB): domain Bacteria; phylum Pseudomonadota; class Gammaproteobacteria; order Burkholderiales; family Burkholderiaceae_D; genus Telluria. The sequence goes on from DDKG01000128.1 coordinate 12,504, forward strand.
CTCGCCCGTGCGCACCATCTCGTTGAAGGCCAGGCCAGCCAGGTGGCGCTCGCCGAGACCCAGCCAGCAGATGCGCGCCGGCAGGCCCTGGAAGGCAATGCGGTCGCGCGCCATGTCGAGCCAGCGATGCACGCGGGCGTCGTGCGGGAACAGTTCCTTGATCTTGGCATCCGTCTTGTAGATGTCTTCCGGGTCGCCCGACAGCGCCACCCAGCGGAACGGACCGCGGCCCTCGCAGAACTGCGGGCGGATATAGGCCGGCACGAAGCCCGGGAAGTCGAAAGCATCCTGCACGCCCTCGTCCTTGGCCACCTGGCGGATGTTGTTGCCGTAGTCGACGGCGTACGATCCCATGGCCTTGAAGTCGAGGATCGCGCGCACGTGCATGGCGCAGGACTGCGCCGCTTCCTTCTTCAGGCGCGCATGCTGGGCCGGGTCTTGCTGGGCCGCCTTCCACTGCTCGACGCTCCAGCCGATCGGCAGGTAGCCGTTGATCAGGTCATGGGCCGAGGTCTGGTCGGTGACCAGGTCGGGCGCCAGGCCGCCCTCTTTCGCGCGGCGCACCAGTTCCGGCAGCACCTCGGCCGCATTGCCGAGCAGGCCGATCGAGACGGCTTCGCGCGCGTCCTTGTGCTGGCGGATCATGGCCAAGGCCTCGTCGATGTCGCGCGCCTGCTTGTCCAGGTAGCGGGTGCGCAGGCGGAAGTCGATGCTGCTCTGCTGGCATTCGACGGTCAGCGACACTGCGCCGGCGAAGGTCGCGGCCAACGGCTGGGCGCCGCCCATGCCGCCCAGGCCCGCCGTCAGCACCCAGCGACCCGCCATGTCGCCGCCGAAGTGCTGGCGCCCCGCCTCGGCGAAGGTCTCGTAGGTGCCCTGCACGATGCCCTGGGTGCCGATATAGATCCAGCTGCCGGCCGTCATCTGGCCATACATGAACAGGCCCTTGCGATCGAGTTCGTTGAAGTGTTCCCAGTCGGCCCACTTCGGCACCAGATTGGAGTTCGCCAGCAGCACGCGCGGCGCGTCCGGGTGGGTCTGGAACACGCCGACCGGCTTGCCGGACTGGATCAGCAGGGTCTGGTCATCCTCGAGCGTGCGCAGCGAGGCCAGGATCTGGTCGTAGCACGCCCAGTTGCGGGCGGCGCGGCCGATGCCGCCATAGACCACCAGGTGCTGCGGGTTTTCCGCGACCTCGGCGTCGAGGTTGTTCTGGATCATGCGGTAGGCAGCTTCGGTCAGCCAGCTCTTGCAGCTGAGCTGGGTGCCGCGAGGGGCGCTAATGACGCGCGAGGGATCGAAACGTGGGTCGTCGAGGCGGGGCGAATCGGTGGTCATAGCGGCTCCTTGGGTCGGGGATACGGCGCGCGCTACCCGCGCGCCGCAAAGCTGCTCTGAAGTCTAGGTTGTCTATACAACCCCGTCAAATCATTTCTTGAAGACCTGGCGGCCCGCTACCCACGTCTCCAGCACGCCGGTCTTGTGGATGTCGTAGGTCGGCATGCGGAACAGGTCCTGGTCGATCACGATGAAGTCGGCCTGCTTGCCCGGCTCCAGCGACCCGAGGTCTTTTTCCTGGTGTCCGGCGTAAGCCGCATCCAGCGTGAAGCAGCGGAACGCCTCCTTGAGCGACATTGCCTGGTTCGGATACCAACCGGCCACCGGCTGCCCCTGCGCATCCTGGCGCGTGACGGCGGCGTGGATGCCGAAGAACGGGTTCGGAGACTCGACCGGGAAGTCCGAGCCGCAGGCGATGCGCGAGCCCTGGTGCAGGAAGCTGCGCCAGGCATAGGCGCCCTTGATGCGATCGGGTCCGATGCGGGTCTCGGCCATGTTCTTGTCCGACGTCGCGTGGGTCGGCTGCATCGACGGGATGATGTCCAGCGTCTTGAAGCGCGGGATGTCGGAAGGTAGCACCACCTGGGCGTGCTCGATGCGGTGGCGCTGGGCGGCGCTGCCCGTCGCCTTCAGTTCCTTCTGGTAGATGTCGAGAATCTGCTTGTTGCCGGCGTCGCCGATCGCATGCACGTTGACCTGGTAGCCCTTGCGCATCGCCTTGGCCATCATCGCGTCCATCTGCGCGGTTTTATAGAACAGCAGGCCATGCGAGTGCGATTCGTCGCTGTACGGCTTGATCAGGGCCGCGCCGCGGCTGCCCAGGGCGCCGTCCGAATACAGTTTGACGGCGCGCAGCGCATACATGCCGTTGCCGTAGTCCTTCAGCGGGCCCTTGACGGCCAGCTGGTCGAAATCCTTGTCGGTGCCGGCGATCATGCCGTACACGCGGGTGGTCAGCTTGCCTTGATCCGCATAGGCGCGGTACAGGCGGTCCTGGGCCACGTCGACGCCGGCGTCATGCACGCTGGTCAGTCCCACGCGCGCCAGTTCGCCCAGCGCGCGGTCCAGCATCACGCGTCCCTCGGCCTCGGTCTGCTGCGGCAGCACCTTCGTCAGGAGTTCCTGCGCGGTGTCGACCAGCACGCCGGTCGCTTCTCCGCTGGCGTCGCGCACGATCTTGCCGCCGACCGGGTCTGGCGTCGACTTGGTAATGCCGGCCAGCGCCATCCCGCGGCTATTGGTCCAGCCGGCGTGGCCGTCGACGCGCTCCAGCCATACCGGGCGGTCGCTGACGACAGCGTCGAGTTCCTTCGCGGTCGGGAAGCGGCCCAGCTTCCAGTTCTCCTGGTTCCAGCCGCGGCCGCGGATCCATTCATGGCCCGGGTTGGCGCGCACGTAGTCGCCGATCGACTTGATGGCGCCGTCCAGCGACGTGCTGTGGAACAGGTCGAGCTGGGTCAGTTGCTGGCCCAGGCCGAACACGTGGCCGTGGGCGTCGATCAGGCCCGGCAGCAGGGTGCGGCCGGCCATGTCGATGCGCTTTGCATTGGGCGCTTTCGCGGCCACGTCGCTACTTGCGCCGACGGCGAGGATGCGGCCCTTGTCGTCGAAGGCGATGGACGTGAACTGGACCAGCTCACCCTTCGCGTTCAGGGTATAGCCGTTGGCGTTGTCGATCAGGGTGTCGGCATGTACCGAGAGGCTGCCGAGGGCGGCAAGGACGAATAGGGAACACTGCAGGGAAATCTGGCGCGCGCGCATGCTTTTTCTTCTCTCCGATAGGTATGTTTCCGCGCCTCGTGAGCACGGTTCGAAGAGTGTACTGCATGCGCGGGAAGCGGCCTCTCAAGTCGCGTCGTGGAAGATGATCCCCAGCGTATGGCGCAGGCCCTGCCGGACCCGGCTGACACCATGCCGCATCGCCACCCGGTACACGCCGCGCGTGCCCTGCACCGGCCGCTGGTTGACCGCGAACACGACGGCGTCGCCCTGGCCCAGGCTCACCACCTCGGCGCGCGACTGCATGCGCGGCCGCTGCTCGGTGAGCACGAATTCGCCGCCCGTGAAATCCTCGCCGGGCCGCGACAGCAGCACCGCCACCTGCAGCGGGAACACCTGCTCGCCATACAGGTCCTGATGCAGGCAGTTGTAGTCGCCGGCGCGATAGCGCAGCAGCAGTGGCGTCGGACGCAGCTGGCCGGCTGCGTGGCATTGCGCGAGAAAGTCTGCATGATCCGCCGGAAAGCGCACGTCCAGCCCGAGCGCGGCCTGCCAGCGGTTGGCGATGCGCGCCAGCGGCGGATACAGCATCGTTCGCAATTCGGCCAGCGGCGCCGGCAGCGGATAGGCAAAGTACTGGTACTCGCCGCGGCCGAAGCCGTGGCGCTCCATCACCACCCGGCTACGAAAGTGGCGCGGCTCGTCGTAGGCGGCGGCGAAGCGCGCGCAATGACGGGCGTCGAGCAGGCCCGGAATCAAGGCGCAGCCGGCGCCGTCGAGCTGGACGCCGACGTCATCCCAATCGATCGCGCTCATTCGGCCTGCTCGCTCTCGCGCTCGATCAGGGCGCGCTTGCGCTCGATGCCCCAGCGGTAGCCGGACAGCGCGCCACCGGAGCGCACCACGCGGTGGCAGGGGATCGCGACCGCCACCGGATTGGCGGCGCAGGCCCCGGCCACGGCGCGCGCGCCGCCGGCCAGGCCGACCCGTTCGGCCAGTTCGGCATAGGTGACCGTCCGGCCCGAGGGAATCGCGCGCAGCGCCTGCCACACGCGCTGCTGGAAGGCGGTGCCGCGCACGTCGAGCGGCAGATTCAGGGACGGGCCGATGCGCGGCTCCTCGACCAGGCCGATCACCTGCGCCACGGTGCGCTCGAAGCCTTCTTCGGCGCCGCGCAGCTCGGCCCTGGGAAAGCGCGCCTGCAGGTCTTCCACCAGCGGCTCCGGATGGTCGCCGATCAGGATCGCGCAGATGCCGCGCTCGGTGGCCGCGACCAGGATCGCGCCCAAAGAACATTCGGCCACGGCGAAGCGGATGATCTCGCCCTGCCCGCCGGCGCGGTAGTTCGATGGCTGCATGCCCAGCACCTCGCTAGATGCCGCATAGAAGCGCCCGCTGGAACCGTAGCCGGCGTTGTACAGCGCGTCGGTGACCGGGGCGCCCTGCTCCAGCTCCTGGCGCACGCGGGCGCCGCGCCGGGCCGCCGCATAGGCCTTGGGCGTGATCCCGGTGCTGGCCTTGAATACGCGGTGGAAGTGGAAGCGGCTCATGCCGGCGGCCCGGGCCAGGGCATCGAGATCCGGCTCTTGCTCCGACTCTTCGATCAGGCGACAGGCGCGCGCCACCGCGTCCGCCTGGCGCTCGGCCAGCGGCGGCAGGTGCGGCGCGCAGCGCAGGCAGGGCCGGAAGCCCGCCGCCTCGGCCGCCTGGCTGCTGGCGTGGAAGGCGACGTTGGCGCGTTTGGCCCCGCGCGATGGGCACGAGGGCCGGCAGTAGACGCCGGTAGTGCGCACCGAATAATAAAAGCTGCCGTCGGCGCCGGCGTCGCGCCGCTGCACGGCGTCCCAGCGCGCATCGTCGCCGATCTTGTCGCTGTCGTCTCGATCCGGGCTTGTCATGGTATGTCCTCCTTCAGGCGATGGCGCCATCGTGACACCAATGCCGCCGCGCCGCACTCCGGGTCTTGCTTTCAAATCCCGATGCTAGAATCGGGCGTGGCCGCACAGGCCAGGCATTCGGAGATTGAGTTTGGAAGCACAGACCGCGCAAGAGAGCATGCAGGAAAAGTCGCCCATTTTCCAGCAGATCAAGGACTACCTGGTGAGTGAAATCGCCTCCGGCCGCTGGAGGGAAGGCGAGCTGGTGCCGTCGGAGCAGGCGCTGGTGCGCCAGTTCGGCGTCTCGCGCATGACCGTCAACCGCGCCGTGCGCGAACTCACGGCCGAGCAGGTGCTGGTGCGGCGCCAGGGCTCGGGCACCTACGTCGCTCCGCAAAAATACCAGGGCACCCTGGTCGAGATCCGCAATATCGCCGACGAGATCCGCGCCCGTGGCAAGCTGCACGCCAGCCGCGTGCTGGCGCTGGAGGCAAGAAGCGCCGACGACGCGCTGGCCGCCGAGTTCGAGCTGGAGCCAGGCGCCACCCTGTTCCACTCGTTGATCGTGCACTTCGAGAACGAGACGCCGGTCCAGCTCGAGGACCGCTGGGTCAACCCGGCCTGCGCCCCAGCTTACCTGGAGCAGGATTTTTCCCGCATCACGCCCAACGAACACCTGACGGCCAGCGCGCCGCTGCAGGGGGCCACCTATACGATAGAGGCGCAGCCGGCGCCGGCGGAAGAGGCGCGCCTGCTGGCGATCGAGGCCGGCGCCCCGTGCCTGGTCCTGCACCGGCGCACCACCTCGGCCGGCCGGGTGGCGTCGGTGGCCACCATGTGGCATCCGGGACACCTGGCGCGCTTCACCGGCAGCGTCTGATAAATAAATACGGTTAAATACGGATTCGGACAACCCGGCTTGCCGGTTTTTCGCGATAATGGCCCTCGATCCGATTTACCCATTTCAGATAATGTCGCATATGCCTCCCGACACCGCCGCCGATTCGCGTACCGCGCAACTGCGCGTGCTGGTGCTCGACGACGACCATCTGCTATTGGAGGTGATGCACTCGATGCTCGAAACCTGCGGGCCGTGCGAGATCGTCCTCGAACTTGATGCGCGCCAGGCCCTGGCCCGCTTGGACGAAGCCATGCCCGACGTCCTGATCTGCGACCTGGTGCTGCCCGAGATGGACGGCATCGAGTTCCTGCAGGCCGCGGCCGGCCTTGGCTACGCGGGCAAGGTGATCCTGCTGTCGGCCCTCGAAGACGAAGTGCGCGAGGCGGCCGCGGATCTTGCGCGCGCCCTCGGCCTGCGGGTGGTGGGCTCGTTCCGCAAGCCGCTCGCGCCCGAGCAATTGCGTCATGCGCTGGAATGTTGAGATTTTGTACAAAGCCCCGAACACTTTTTAAAAAAATGGGGTATTATTCGCCTCATTCCCCGCCTGACACCCTCTAGCCGTTCTTCCAATATTGAAATTCGCACACAGTGCCTCCACCATTGTGTAGCTGCAATATTTGGCAAGGAAGTAGACACGGTAGCCGGTAGAGACGTCCCGCATGACTTGTCTCAAGGCGTTAATAACGATTCTTACCTCACATTGAGGAAACCATGAGCGAAAACATCAAACACATCAGCGATGCATCCTTCGAAGCCGACGTGCTCAAGTCCGAGCAGCCGGTGCTGGTCGATTTCTGGGCCGAGTGGTGCGGTCCTTGCAAGATGATTGCCCCGATCCTGGAAGAAGTGGCCAAGGAATACGCAGGCAAGATCACGATCGCCAAGATGGACGTCGACGCGAACCAGGCCGTGCCGGCCCAGTTCGGTATCCGCGGCATCCCGACCCTGATCCTGTTCAAGAACGGCCAGGTCGCAGCCCAGAAAGTCGGCGCCGTCGCCAAGGGTCCGCTGACCGCTTTCATCGACAGCAACATCTGATACAAGTAATATAAGCGGCGACCGCGCGCCCGCGCAGTCGCCACGCAGTCACCAATACTGGCCGGGAGTCACCCTCCCGCCTTGATTAACCCACGCAGTTCCCTCCCCTACCATATTCACCCGTCACGGGTCACCCACACAATGCATTTATCTGAACTGAAGGCGATGCACGTTTCCGCGCTGCTGGAAATGGCAATCGGCCTCGACATCGACAACGCAGCCCGCCTGCGCAAACAGGAACTGATGTTCGCGATCCTGAAGAAGCGCGCGAAGCAGGGCGAACAGATCTTCGGCGACGGCGCCCTCGAGGTGCTGCCGGACGGTTTCGGTTTCCTGCGCTCGCCGGACGCGAGCTATATGGCTTCGACCGACGACATCTATATCTCGCCGTCGCAGATCCGTCGTTTCAACTTGCATACGGGTGACTCGATCGAAGGCGAAGTGCGTACGCCGAAGGACGGCGAGCGTTACTTTGCGCTGGTCAAGGTCGACAAGGTCAACGGCGAATCGCCGGAAGCCTCGAAACACCGCATCCTGTTCGAGAACCTGACCCCGCTGCACCCGAACGAGCCGCTGCGCCTGGAGCGCGACATGAACGGCGCCGAGAACATCACCGGCCGCATCGTCGACCTGATCTCGCCGATCGGCAAGGGCCAGCGCGGCCTGCTGGTGGCGTCGCCCAAGTCGGGCAAATCGGTCATGCTGCAGCACATCGCGCATGCGATCACCGCGAACCACCCCGACGTGACCCTGATCGTGCTCTTGATCGACGAACGTCCGGAAGAAGTGACCGAGATGCAGCGTTCGGTGCGCGGCGAAGTCGTCGCCTCGACCTTCGACGAACCGGCCACCCGCCACGTGCAGGTCGCCGAGATGGTGCTCGAGAAAGCCAAGCGCCTGGTCGAAATGAAGAAGGACGTGGTCATCCTGCTCGATTCGATCACCCGCCTGGCGCGCGCCTACAACACCGTGATCCCGGCCTCGGGCAAGGTGCTGACCGGCGGTGTCGACGCCAACGCGCTGCAGCGTCCGAAGCGCTTCTTCGGCGCCGCCCGTAACGTCGAGGAAGGCGGCTCGCTGACCATCGTCGCGACCGCGCTGATCGAGACCGGCTCGCGCATGGACGACGTGATCTACGAAGAATTCAAGGGCACCGGCAATATGGAAGTGCACCTGGAGCGCCGCCTGGCCGAGAAGCGCGTCTACCCGGCGATCAACCTGAACAAATCGGGCACCCGCCGCGAAGAACTGCTGATCAAGCCCGACCAGCTGCAAAAGATCTGGATTCTGCGCAAGCTGCTGTACTCGATGGACGAGATCGAGGCGATGGAGTTCATCCTCGACAAGATGCGCGCGACCAAGAACAATGTCGAGTTCTTCGACATGATGCGCCGCGGCGGCTGA
>DDKG01000128.1:21002-31082 GCA_002339265.1 Massilia sp. UBA2604
CGACCGACGAAGTGCTGTTTGGCTACCAACTCAATAGAAAGCAGAACCATGAAGACCGATACCCATCCAGATTACCGCGAAGTCGTCTTCCACGACCTGTCGTGCGACTTCAAATTCGTGACCCGTTCGACCATCAACACCCGCGAAACGATCACCCACGAAGGTAAAGAATACCCACTGGTCAAGATCGAGGTGTCCGCTGAATCGCACCCGTTCTTCACCGGCAAGCACAAGATCGTCGACACCGCTGGCCGCGTCGAGAAGTTCCGCCAGAAGTTCGGTTCGGTCGGCTCGAAGACCTCGGTCGCCAACGGCTAATTGCCGCAGTAGAATCTTCGAAGCCCCTGGGCTTCGCAAAAGAAGCCGCCTCAGCGGCTTCTTTTTTTTCGCAGCTATACTACGCAGTTATTCTATCCATCCGATTTGCCGATGAAACCAGTCCGTCTTCCCGCCGCCGCCACCCTGGCGCTGCCCCGCTGGGCCCTGCTCGCGCTGGGCATGCTGTACATCCTGCCGGGCATCATCGGCCGCGATTTGTGGAAGGAAGACGCGGGCAGCTTCGGCATCATGTGGACCATGGCGCACGGCGGCCTGGATGACTGGCTGTACCCGAACATCGCCGGCCTGGCCAGCGTCGACGAGGGCCCGCTGGCCTTCTGGCTGGGCGCCATCTGCATCAAGCTGTTCGGCTGGATCCTGGGCGACGTGCTGGCCGCGCGCGTCTCGACCATCGGCATCTTCGTGCTCGGCACGATGTCGCTGTGGTACACCGCCTTCCACCTCGGCCGGCGCGCCGAGGCGCAACCGCTGCGCCTGGCCTTCGGCGGCCAGCCCGAACCCGACGACTACGGCCGCACGCTGGGTGACACCGCGGTCCTGATCTATCTCGGCAGCCTGGGCCTGCTGCTGCAAAGCCACCTGACCCTGGCCGCCACCCTGCAGGGCGCGCTGCTGGCCTATTTCCTGTATCGCGCCGTGCGCTATGTCGAGCACACCAGCACCCGCAACGCGGTGCTGGTCGGTGTCTCCCTGGGCGCCCTGACCCTGACCCAGGGCTTCCTGCCGCCGCTGGTGCTGATCGTGGCCCTGTTCGCCTGCACCCGCTACCTCGACATGCCGGCCGGCCAGGCGCTGCGCCACCTGGCCGTCGCAACCGGCGTCGGCGTTGGCCTGACCATGGTATGGATCCTGCCCGCCATCGTCGTGCAGCCGTTCGGCCTGCCGCCGGTGGCCGACTGGCTGGCCTGGAACGCCGAACAGTTCGGCCTGCCCGGCTGGGTCGCGGTCAAGACCTTCTTCCGCACCGGCGTCTGGTTCTTCTGGCCGGCCTGGCCGTTCGCGATCTGGGCGGTCTGGGCCTGGCGCCGCCAGCAGCAGATGCTGCACATCGTGCTGCCGGTGTTCTTCTTCCTGGCCCTGGTGCTGCAATTGCTGTGCGACCCGGTGCCCGAGAACAGCGACTTCCTGAAGATGCTGCCGCCGCTGGCGCTGATGGCCGCCTTCGGCCTGCCGACCATGAAGCGCGGCGCGATCAACGCCATCGACTGGTTCTCGGTGATGGTGCTGACCATGCTGGGCGCCACCATCTGGCTGTTCTGGATCGCCAAATTGACCGGCTGGCCGGCCCAGCTGGCCAAGAACGCGCTCAAGCTGGTGCCTGGCTTCACGCCCGAAATCGGCATCGTCACCTTCACCGTGGCGGCCGCCGCCAGCGTGGGCTGGGTGGTGCTGGTGCACTGGCGCCTGTCGCGCCAGCCATCGGTGCTGTGGCGCGCTGTGGTGCTGTCGTCCGGCGGCCTGATCCTGCTGTGGGTGCTGCTGATGACGCTGTTCCTGCCCGACCTGAACTACGGCAAGAGCTATGCCGGCGTGGCCCAGCAGATCGCGGCGCGCCTGCCGGCCGACACCGACTGCATCGAGACCAATGTCGGCCCGGCCCAGCGCGCTTCGCTGGCCTATTACGGCCGCCTGCCCTTCGTCACCCTGGCCGGCGGCAAGTGCGACTATGTGCTGCTGCAGGACAGCCTGCGCAACCGCAATGACCGCGCGCTGCTGCGCAAATGGGGCGTGCGCAACACGATCCCGCTGTGGGAAGGCCGGCGCGCCTCCGACCGCGACGAGCGCTTCAGGCTGTTCCGCCGGGCCCAGTAAGTTTTACTTCAAGCAAGCCGCACACTGTGCGGCTTGTTCGCTTATGAGGCCTGCGAGCAACGATATTCACCTGTGCGCGGCATGTGTTGCCAATATGAGAACCTGTTTGCAAGGATGCGTGTTTGAGCGGAGTCAAACACCAGCCCGGCCCGCTCGTCACAATCGAGTCGACAATAATTAATGCCCGGGTTGAATGGTTGTTGCGTCATCAATATGGTGGCAAGACAATACCGTTGCACGAGACGAGTGAGGAGAGATCACCATGAAGAGTGTGACGTTTTCAGAAATCGTGCGGGTCCGGGAGCGGCCCGGATTCCTGCGCCGCATCGACACCTGGCGCCAGTCCCTGCCCTGGGCGCTGACCATGCTGGGCGGACTGCCGCTGCTGGTGCTGGCGCTGCACCTGATCGACCCCGACACGCCGCTGCCCTATCTGTTGCTGCCGGCCATCGTGGGCGGCCTGCTGCCGGTCTGGATGCTCGGCCCCGGCCGCTTCGAGATGCGCACCCGCTTCGACGCCCACTACATGATCAACACGCTCGACGAAGCGCTCGGCGCGCTGGGCTACCGGCGCCTTGCGGCCGACAGCACCAGCATCCGCTACTTCCGCCCGCGGCCCTGGCTGCGTGGGCAAGAAGGCGCGATCAATGTCGCGGTGCGTGAGCATGTGCTGGAGATCGTCGGGCCGGTGGGGAGCTTGCGGTTGTTGCAGCATCGGATCGCGCGCTGAGTGGCGATCCAGGGGCTGGGTTGGCGGCGCCCCCGGGGCGATCGTACGCTTAGTTGTGCCAATTTCTTGCGCGCACTGGTCAGTTGCGCGCACCATGTGCTAAGATGCGCGCCTGCTATTGGGCCTCTGTGGCGGAATTGGTAGACGCACTTGACTCAAAATCAAGCGCCGAAAGGCGTGCCGGTTCGATTCCGGCCGGAGGCACCAGCCCAGCAAAGCTTGAAACCCGCATCCATTACCGGACCAGCGGGTTTTTTGTTATCCGGCCCTGCCAGCGGCACGGTTGCCGCCAACGGCATCTTCTTGACCCTCCCCCGCTTCATCCCCTAATGTAGCGCCATGACCACGCCCCCACCCAGCGCTGAAATCCGCCAGATCGTCGACCAGGCCATGCAGGCCGCCCACCACGAAACCGAGGCGGGCAACCTTGAGCAGGCGTTCGCCCTGTACCAGGCGGTACTCGACCTGCAGCCCGGCCATGCCGGCGCGCATCACGGCGTGGGCATGCTGGCCAGCCGCCTTGGGGATGCGGAAACGGCAATCCTTCATTTCGCCGCCGCCCTCGAAGCCGATCCCGGCCAGGAAGCCCACTGGCTTGCCTATCTTGCCGCCCTGGTCGAGACGCGCCAGTTCGCCGCCGCCGCCGAGTTACTCCAGCTCGGCCGGAGCCAGGGCATGCAAGGCCAGGCATTCGACGACATCGAACGGCAGCTGGCCAGCTCGGGCGCGCCCGAGAGCGCCGAGATCGACGCCGCCGCCGCGCTGTTCGCCCAGGGACGCAGTGAGGAGGCATACGCCGCCGCGCGCACGCTGGTCGAGCGCTTTCCCCAGCATCCGTTCGGCTGGAAATTATTGGGCGGAATTTATCACCGGCGGGGCGAGGCGCAGGAGGCCCTGAATGCCATGGCGATGTCGGCCAGGTTCGACGCCGACGATGCCGAAACGCTCAGCAACCTGGGCATGCTGCTGATGCGCGCCAACCGGCTGGACGAGGCGGAAAACGTGCTGCAGCGCGCTACCGCGCTGCAGCCCGCGAACGCGGATGCCCACAACCACCTGGCCATCACCCTGGCGGAGCTGGGACGTTTGTCCGAGGCGCAGGCCAGCGCCGACGCGGCCCTGGCGCTCGATCCGAATCATGAGAAGGCCGCCATCACGCTGGCGCTGATCCTGCAGACCCGGAGCCGGCCGGCCGAGGCGGTGGCCGTCTATCGCGACCTGCTGGAGCGAAACCAGGAAAATACCGATGCCCACAGCAATATGCTGTTCTGCCTGAGCGAAATGCCAGGGCTCACGCCGGCCGCGCTGTTCGCCGAGCATCGGCTGTACGGCACGCTGGTGGAACAGAGGACAGCGCCGCCCGGTCCACGGGACAACACGCCGGAGCCGGAGCGGCGCCTGCGCATCGGCTTCGTGTCGGGCGACCTGAGAAATCACGCGGTCGCCTCCTTCATCGAACCGGTATTCGAGCGCCTCGGGCAGCGTCCCGGGCTGGCGCTGCATGCCTATTACAACCATACCCTGAACGACGCGGTCACCGAGCGTCTGCGCGGCCACCTGCCCCATTGGCGCGACGTCGCCGCGCTCGACGACGACGACCTGGAGCGGCTGGTGCGCTCTGACGGCATCGACATCCTGATCGATCTGTCCGGCCACACCGCCTTCAACCGGCTGCCCGCGTTCGCGCGCCGGCTGGCGCCGATCCAGGCGTCCTGGATCGGCTATCCCGGCACCACTGGCCTGACGGCGATGGATTACTACCTGGCCGACCGCAAGTTCCTGCCGCACGGGCAATACGACCACCTGTTCACCGAAAAGCTGGTGCAGCTGCCGTTGTCGATTCCCTTCGAGCCGGTCGCCAGCGCGCCCGACGTCGCCCCGCTGCCAGCCCTGGCCAACGGCTACGTCACTTTCGGCAGCTTCAACCGTCTCAGCAAGTTCAACAGCGAGGTGATCAGGGTCTGGGGGATGCTGCTGCGCGCCCTGCCCGATGCACGGCTGCTGGTTGGCGGCATGCCGGACCGGCACGACCACACCCAGCTGCGCGCCTGGCTCGACCACGAAGGCATTGCCGCGCACCGGGTCGACTTCCATGGCCGCACCGGGCTGCACGACTACCTGAAGCTGCACCAGCAGGTCGACCTGTGCCTCGACACCTTCCCGTACCCGGGTGGCACCACGACCTTGCACGCCGGCTGGATGGGCGTGCCGACCCTGACCCTGGACGCGGGCACCGTGACCGGACGGCAAACCGCCTGCATCCTCGAGCATTACGGACTGCACCATTTCGTCGCGCACAGCATTGACGATTTCGCCGCCAAGGGACTGGCCATCTGCGGCGACCTGACGGCGCTGGCGACGGTGCGCGCCACGCTGCGCGAACGTTATGCGCTGCCCACCTCGGACGCCATGACCCGGGTCGCCGACGGCATCGAGCACGCGCTGCGCCTGATGTGGCGCCGCTGGTGCCAGGGCCTGCCGCCTGCCGGCTTCGAGGCGCCGCTGCCGCCTTCCCGTTAGAACCTGGCCGACGGCCCGCCTCGATTGGCGTAAAGCTCGGATCAGCTCGGCCGTACTGCTCCCACCATCGCATCCGTGCGTCCGCTTGTGTCCAGCCCACAGGCGGCGTGGCTCCTCAGCCACGAATCCAAGGAAATGGTCGCTTGGACGCTACATAACTTTGCCAAAAATCCAGTAAATCCAGTAATCTCTATATTTCCACGTGGGAAGGTGCGATACTCCGCAGCCATGCCTTATGGATAGTCCTCTATCCTGACTACCTGCGAATTCATGTTGCAACTTTTTAACGCCCCCACCGATCCATCCATGCTGGCCTATGGCGTCTACGAGCCACGCCTGGTCGTGCTGTCGTTGCTGGTGGCGATCTTCTCTTCATGGATGGGCTTGCAGATCACGGGCCGCGCCAGCACCAATCCCGCGCACCGCGCCATCGTGCTCGGCGCCGGCAGCCTGGCGCTGGGCGCCGGCGTGTGGTCGATGCACTTCATCGGCATGCTCGCCTTCAACCTGTGCACGCCGGTGCACTACGACCACGGCATCACCCTGCTGTCGGCGCTGCCCAGCATCGGCGCGTCCTGGATCGCGCTGAGCCTGATCTCGCGCCCCCAGCTGCGCCTGGCGCACCTGCTGGTGGGCGGGGTGCTGGTCGGCGCCGGCATCGGCGCCATGCACTACACCGGCATGGCCGGCATGCGCATGCGCCTCGACCTCTACTACGATCCGGCCATGTTCGCGCTGTCGATCGTGGTCGCGGTGGTGCTGGCCACGCTGGCCCTGGGCGTGCGCCACGGCCTGTCGCGCTGGAAGTCGATGACCGAAGCGCGCCGCCTGCTGGTGGCGGCGGTGGTGATGGGCTGCGCCATCGCCGGCATGCACTACACCGGCATGGCGGCGGCGCGCTTCGCCGGCGAAACCGACCCGCTGGGCCTGAACGGTTCCAACAGCGACTTCCTGGCGCTGTCGATCACTCTCATCACGGTGGCGCTGTCGCTGGGCGTGGTGGCCGCCAACGGCCTGCTGCGCTACCGCGAACTGTACCTCGGCCTGGCGCGCAGCGAAGCCTGGATGCGCGCGCTGCTCACCACCACCGTCGACGGCGTGATCACGGTCGGGCGCGACGGCATCATCGCCGAATTCAATGCCTCGGCCGAACGCATCTTCGGCTGGAAGCGCGACGAGATCGTCGGCCGCAGCATCAGCCTGCTGCTGGACGAAAAAGACCGCAAGTCCGAGCGCGGCCTGCTGTACGTGTTGTCGCGTGGCAGCCTCGAAGGCGTCAACACCAGCACCGAGACCTTCGGCCTGCGCAAGGACGGCAGCCTGGTGCCGGTGCGCGGCGCGATGGGGCACGCCAAGCTGGGCAACCAGGATATGTTCGTCTGCTTCGTCACCGACATCAGCGAGCGGCGCGCCATGGAAGGGGCGCTGCGCGACAGCGAGCAGCAGTTCCGTTCCCTGATCGGCAACATCCCCGGCATCTCCTACCGCAGCAAGCTCAGTGGCGACTGGCCGATGGTGTTCATGAGCGACGCCGTGGAGCGCGTCACCGGCTACCCGGCCGCCGACTTCCTGGGCGAGCCGCCGCGACGCGTGTTCGGCGCCCTGATCCACGCCGAAGACCGCATCCGGGTGGCGAAGGAAACCGGCGCCGCGCTGCGCGAGGACCGCCCCTACCTGGTCGAGTACCGCCTGCTGCATGCCGACGGCGGCGTGCGCTGGCTGTGGGAAAACGGCACCGCGGTGCGCGACGACGCCGGCGACGTGCAGTGGCTGGACGGCGTCATCCTCGACATCACCGAGCGCCGCCAGATGGAAGAGGCGCTGCGCGCCGCCAAGGAAACCGCCGAGCAGGCCGCCGCCGCGCGCGCGACTTTCGTGGCCAATATGAGCCACGAGATCCGCACCCCGATGAACTCGATCCTGGGCTTCACCGACGTGCTGCTGGACGGCGAGCTGGACGTCGAGCAGCGGCGCCACCTGGACACCATCCGCAGCGCCGGCCGCGCCCTGCTGCGCCTGCTCAACGAGATCCTCGACACCGCCAAGCTCGAAAAAGGCGCCGTGGAGCTGGAACAGAACGACTACAACCTGCTGTCGCTGATCGACGAACTGTCCTCGACCCTGGCCGCGAACGCGCGCGCCAAGGGCCTGCACCTGGACATCCAGTACGATCCGGCGCTGCCGACGGGCCTGCGCGGCGACGAGCTGCGCATGCGCCAGGTGCTGACCAACCTGCTGGACAATGCGATCAAGTTCACCGCCAAGGGGAGCGTGACGCTCAAGGTCGGCGCCGAGGGCGACCAGCTGTGCATCGCCGTGACCGACACCGGGATCGGCATCGCGCCCGAGCGCCTGGCCGCCATCTTCGACCCGTTCACCCAGGCCGACGCCTCGATGACGCGCCGCTTCGGCGGCACGGGCCTCGGCACCACGATCAGCAAGCAGCTGGTCGAGCTGATGGGCGGCCGGATCTGGGCCGAGAGCGAGCTCGGTCGCGGCACCACCTTCCACGTGCGGGCGCCGCTGGTGCTGGCGCGCTTCGCCCAGCAGGCCCCGCGCGTGCGGAGCGCCGCCGTGCTGCCGCCGCTGCGCGTGCTGGTGGCCGACGACGTGCCGCAGAACCTGGAACTGATGCAGCTCCTGATGACCCGCCGCGGCCACACCATGACCGCTGTGCGCGACGGCGCCGCCGTGGTCGAGCTGGCCGCCAGCGGCGAATACGACCTGGCGCTGATGGACTTCCAGATGCCGACCATGGACGGCCTGGCCGCTACCCGCGCGATTCGCGAACAGGAGGCGCTGCAGGGACGCAAGCGCCTGCCGGTGATCGCGATGACGGCCAGCGTGCTGCAGGAACACCGCACCGCCAGCGTCGAGGCGGGCATGGACGGCTTCGCCAGCAAGCCGGTGGACTGGTTCGCGCTGTCGCACGAGATCGCGCGCGTGCTCGGCCTGTCGAATAGCGCGCCGGACACGCAGGGCGCGCCCATTGCGCCGCGCGAAGTGCTGAACCGGCGCGCCGGCCTGCACCGCTGGAGCAACCGCGAGGACGCCTATGCCGAGGCGCTCGAGCACTTCGCCCGCCAGTACGCCAACCTGGGCCAGACGCTGCGCCTGCACGCCGCCGGCGGCGAGCACCAGCAGTTGCGCATGCTCGCGCACAAGGTGCGCGGCGCCGCCGCGAATAAAGGCCTCGAGCTGCTGGCCGATGCGCTGGCCGCGCTGGAGCAGGCCGCAGATGCGGTGCCGACCGATGCGCGCCAGGTCGCCAACACCCTGGTGGTGGCGAACAACGCGCTGGACGCCGCGCTCGAGGCGCTGAACGCGGTGGCCGCGGCGCCCGTGCCAGTGGCGCCCGGCGGCACGGTCGACCTGGCGCGCGCGCGGCGCGCCGGCGGCGTGCTGCTCGAGGCGCTGCGCCGCGGCGCCCTCAACGACGGCGCCATGGCCAGCCTGGCCGCGGCGCTGGCGGCGCACCCGGCCGCCACCCGCGTGACCCAGGTCCAGTCGGCGATCGCCGACTTCGACTTCGACCTCGCCCTCGAACACCTGGAAGCCGTCATCGGCCTGCTGGGTGACGAGGAAAATGACGTATCAAGCGAATCTACAGCATGAGCCAACCGAATACCCGCCCGTTGATCCTCGCGGTCGACGACGAAGCCAGCAACCTGCAGTTGCTGCGCCAGATCTTGCAGGACCACTATCGCCTGCTGTTCGCCAAGGACGGCGCGCGCGCGCTCGAACTGGCGCGCCAGGAGCAGCCCGACCTGGTGCTGCTGGACGTGATGATGCCCGGGATGTCGGGCTACGAGGTGTGCGCCGCCCTGAAGGCGCATCCCGCCACCGCCTCGGTCCCGGTGATCTTCGTCACCGCCCTGACCGAGACCGCCGACGAGGTGGAAGGCTTCGAAGCCGGCGCGGTCGACTACATCACCAAGCCGGTCAGCCCGCCGGTGGTGCGGGCGCGCGTGCGCACCCACCTGTCGCTGGTACGCATGGAAGAACTGCGCGCCAGCCGCCTCGAGATCGTGCAGCGCCTGGGCCTGGCGGCCGAGTACAAGGACAACGAGACCGGCCTGCACGTGATCCGCATGAGCCACTTCTCGCGCATCCTCGGCATCGCCGCCGGTATGACGGAAGCCGAAGCCGACGACCTGCTGCACGCGGCGCCGATGCACGACGTCGGCAAGATCGGCATCCCCGACCGCATCCTGCAGAAACCGGGCCCGCTCGACCCCGACGAATGGAAGATCATGCAGGGCCACGTGACGATCGGCGCCGAGATCATCGGCGAGCACGATGGCGGCATGCTGGCGCTGGCGCGCCAGATCGCGCTGACCCATCACGAGAAATACGACGGCAGCGGCTATCCGAACGGCCTGGCCGGAGAGAACATCCCCTTGGTGGGCAGGATCGTGGCGATCGCCGACGTGTTCGACGCCTTGACGTCGGTGCGGCCGTACAAGAAGGCCTGGACCGAGGAAGAGGCGGTGAATTTCTTGCGCGAGCAGAAGGGCCGCCACTTCGATCCGCAGCTGGTGGAGCTGTTCGCCGACCAGATGCCGGCGATTCGGGAGATCAGGTTGAGGTGGGCGGAGACGGCTTGACCGCCTGCTGCTTGACCTCCATTGTGTGCTCATACCGTCGTTCCCGCGGAGTGAACTGCCACAAGAAAGTCG
>DDKG01000017.1:0-858 GCA_002339265.1 Massilia sp. UBA2604
CAGCTGCAGCTCGGCCGCGGCATGGAGCAGGCCACGATCCGCCTCGAGCCGCCAATGCTGGGCCGGATCGAGATCTCGGTACGCCACAGCGGCGGCAACCTGGAAGTGTCTATCGCCGCCTCCAACAGCGAAGTGCTGCGCCAGCTGAACACGGTCAGCGACAGCCTGCGCAACGACCTGGCCGGCCGCCAGTACAGCAACGTCTCGGTCAACGTGAGCGAGACCCCGCGCGCCCAATCCACCGCCCAGGCCGGCAACCAGCCGTCCGGCCAGCCCGGCGCCGATGCCGGGGGCCGCGGCCGCCAGCAGAGCGAGGAAGAACAGCGCCAGCGCACGCCCGGCCTGGCCCTGAACGACGCCGGCGACGCCGGTTCCCTGTTTTCGATGAATAACCGCGACTAAAGACCATGAAAGCAAAACTGATCATCGCCTTTGCCGGGGTCGCCGTAGCGGCCGCCGCCGCCGCGGGCGGCGCCATGTGGTACATGAACCCGGCGCCCGCCGCGGGCGCCGTGGCCAAGCCGGCCCCCGAAAAGAAGCCGACCAAGTACGTCACGCTGGACAAGGTGATCGTCATGCTGCGCCGCGCGCCGAACGAGCAGGCCGCGCACTACCTGTCGGTCGACCTGGTGCTGGCCACCACGCCGGCCGAGGAGAAGGAAGCCAAGGAACAGCTGCCGCTGCTGCGCTCGATCGCCGTCTCGGCGCTGTCGGCGCGCACCATGGCCGAAGCGTCGAGCATGACGGTCGACCAGTACGCGGCCGAGCTGAACAAGGTATTCAATGCCAACTA
Organism: Massilia sp. UBA2604; assembly: GCA_002339265.1. Lineage (GTDB taxonomy): Bacteria > Pseudomonadota > Gammaproteobacteria > Burkholderiales > Burkholderiaceae_D > Telluria. Next base: position 794 of record DDKG01000017.1, read on the forward strand.
TGAAAAGGAAAACCACATCAAGCCGTTTTCCGAAGTCATGGTCGGCAAGCTGATCATCGAGTGAC
>DDKG01000017.1:1105-8903 GCA_002339265.1 Massilia sp. UBA2604
CGGCTTTTCGAGCTATGCGGCGCTGCGCGTGCGCGGCGCCATCCTCGACGAGCTGCGGCGCCAGGACTGGCGCCCGCGCGCCGTGCGCCAGGACAGCCACCGCCAGCGCGACGCCTTGCGCGCGCTGACCCGCAGCCTGGGCCGCGAGCCGAACGAGAAGGAAGCGGCGCAGGCCCTGGGCCTCTCCGCGGAGGAGTATCAACAGTATCTGCTGGACGACAGCGCCGAGGAAATGCTGAGCTTTGACGAGGTGCTGCAGGAAGCGGTCGCCGAAGCCCACCATACGCCCGGCCCGGAAGATCAGTTCATGGTGCGGCGCAGCCTGGAACAGGTGCTGACCATCCTCAACGAAAAGGAGCAGCGGGTGATCCAGATGATCTACGAGTTCGAACTGAGCTACAAGGAAATCGCCGCCGTGCTCGACCTGTCCGACGCCCGCGTCTGCCAGCTCAACAAGAGCGCGCTGGCCAAGATGAAGGCCGCGCTCCAGCGCGACTGAACCGAATAACAGAGAACGCCAGAAAGGCCTTACGTCATGCAGCAATTACTCGGTATCGCCATCGTGCTCGGCGCCGTCTTCGGCGGTTTCACGATGATGGGAGGCACCTTCTCCGCGATCTTCCACCCTGTCGAGATCCTGATCATCGGCGGCGCCGCCTTCGGCGCCCTGGTGCTGGGCAATCCGAAGCACGTGCTGGCCGAGATGGGCCACCAGCTCAAGAAGGTCGCGGCGCGCAAGAAACACGACTCCGAATTCCAGCGCCAGCTGCTGCTCCTGATGTACGAGCTGCTGCAGACCGCCGCCGGCGGCCTGAAGGCTCTGGACGCCCACGTCGAGGCGCCCGCCGAAAGCCCGCTGTTCCAGCGCTATCCGGCAATCCTGGAAGAGCCGAAGCTGCTGGCCTTCATCGTCGACAACTTCCGCCTGATGGCCATGGGCAAGATCAACGCCCACGAGCTGGAAGGCGTGCTGGAGCAGGAACTGGAAGCCATCCACGAAGAGCTGACCCAGCCGTCGAAATCACTGCAGAAGATCGCCGAGGCGATGCCGGGCTTCGGCATCCTGGCCGCGGTGCTGGGCATCGTGATGGCCATGTTCTCGGTCTCGGGCGGCGCCGATTCGGGCGAGATCGCCGAGAAGNNCTGCAGAAGATCGCCGAGGCGATGCCGGGCTTCGGCATCCTGGCCGCGGTGCTGGGCATCGTGATGGCCATGTTCTCGGTCTCGGGCGGCGCCGATTCGGGCGAGATCGCCGAGAAGGTCGGCGCGGCCATGGTCGGCACCTTCATCGGCATCTTCTTCTGCTACGGCGTGCTGGAACCGCTGGCCAACCTGATGAAGCAGACCGTCAATTCGGACGCCTCGACCATGGAAACGGTGAAAGTGGTGCTGTGCACCCACGTGGCCGGCAAGCCCGCGCTGCTGGCGATCGACGCCGGACGCCGCCTGATCCAGCTGAACACCAAGCCCAGCTTCGCCCAGCTCGAACAGTGGATCAACGCCATGGGCGGCGAAGACGAATCGCAGAACAAGCGGCGCCGCGGCAGCGACCGCATGACGGGGTAACACGTGTCGAAACCGAACGACAAGCACGAATCGACCATCGTCAAGCGCGGCGGCGGCAAGCACCAGCATGACGAGCACGGCGGCGCCTGGAAAGTGGCGTTCGCCGACTTCTGCCTGGCCCTGATGGCGCTGTTCCTGGTGCTGTGGCTGATCGCCGCGCGCGAGCAGCAGAACCTGAAGGCGATCGTGCGCGACGCCACCAGCGCCGGCATGCTCGAGGGACAAGGCCAGAAGCCGGCCATCGCCACCGAGCCGAGCGGCAGCCTGATCGAGCGCTTCGAAGTGCCGCGCACCGGCAATGCCGGCACCAGCCAGCCGGGCAGCCCGAGCGCCCCGCGCACCGCCTATGAAACCCCGGCCGACCTGGCCGCCCTGTCGAAGGCCCTGACCGAGCTGTCGGTGAGCGCCGGCCTGGCCTCGAACCTGGCCACCGTCGTCACGCCGTACGGCTTGCGCGTGATGCTGCACGACACCGACAAACAAGGCATGTTCATGCGCGGCAGCGCGCTGCCCACCGGCCGCTTCGCGCGCCTGCTGCAGAAGATGGGCCCATTGTTCGCCCAGATGCGCAACCAGATGCTGATCATCGGCCACACCGACTCCAGCCGCTACGCCGGCGGCGACAAGGGCGGCTACTCGAACTGGGCGCTGTCGACCGACCGCGCACTGGCCGCGCGCGCCCAGCTGCTCACCGGCGGCATGCAGACCTCGACCATCCTGCAGGTGGTCGGCATGGCCGACCGCGGCCCGCTGCATCGGGAAGACCCGCTCGACGGCATGAACCGCCGCATCGAACTCCTGATCCTGACCAGCGCCCAGTCGCGCGCGGTGTCGAGCATGTTCGGCGCCCCCGGCAAGAACGCGAGCGCGCTGGGCGAAGGCGCCAGCGTCGCGATGCCGGATGCGGCGGCACTGGAAGAACTGCGCGGCAAGCTGCCGACATCGCCATGACGATCCAACCGAAATCCCGAGGTAACCGCATGAAAATCACCGGCTCATCCAACGGCGCCGTCGCCAGCGTCACGGTCGGCGCCCAGACCGTGGCCGCCCCGGTCCAGGCCGCGCCCACGGCGGCGCCGGCCGCCGCGCTGCAATCCGAAGTGCTCAAGCCGGCGGCGGAGGCCCTGCGCGCCATGCCCGACTTCGACGCCGCCCGCGTGGCCGAGCTGCGCGATGCGCTGGCACGCGGCGAGCTGCCGTTCGACCCGGGCCGCCTGGCCGGCCTGATCCAGAAATTCCACGGAGGACGCTGATGGCCACCCTGACCCGCACCCAGGCCAACACGCTGCTGCTCGAAGGCGTGCAGCGCGACCTGCATGAGGCAGCCGCCATCCACGCCCTGCTGGAACGGCAGTTCGAGGCCGCCGTGCGCCACCGCAGCCTTGAACTGACCGCGCTCGCCGACGAGCTGGCGCCGCTGCTCGAAGCCATGGAGGGTCGCCGCCAGCAGCGCCTGCAACTGGTGCGCGCCCTGCTCGGCCCGCAGGCCACGATGGAACAGTACAGCGCCAGCCTGGCCCCGGCCGCGCGCGCCACCTTCGACGCCGCCTGGACCGAGCTGGAAACCATCGTGCGCGCCTGCAAGGAAGCGACGACCCGCAACGGCCAGCTGCTGGCCGAACAATACTCCACGATGCAACGCGTGCTGCACGGCGAGGATGACATCTATGCGCCACGCTGAGTTTTCGATCGCGCCGACCGCCGCTGCCACGGCCACGGCAGCCACGCAAGCAACGCGTCCGACCACGGCCATCGGCGGCGGCGACGCCAGCTTCGGGCGCCTGTTCGGCGAGCTGCAGGGCGAAGTGAACGCCTACATCCAGCACGGTGACGCCGACGGCGGCGCCGCCAGCAGCCTCTCCGCCGAAGGCGCCCTGCTGCGCCTGCGCGCGCAGGGGCTGATCATGGACAAGGAAGACGGCGTCGACCCAGCCGCCACCAGCGGCGGCGCCGCCGCCAGCACGCCCGAGCAGCAGGCTTTCCTGGAGAGCATCGCTCCCTGGGCGCGCCAGGCGGCGGACAAGCTGGGCGTGGCGCCGGAGCTGGTGCAGGCCCACGCCGCGCTGGAATCGGGCTGGGGCCAGCGCCCGCTGCGCACCGCCGACGGCGCGAGCAGCCACAACCTGTTCGGGATCAAGGCCGGCGCCGGCTGGGAAGGCGCCGCCGGCGAGTCCACCACCACCGAATACGTGAACGGCGCCGCGCTCAAGACGCGCGAACGGTTCCGCGCCTATCCGGATGCGGCCAGCGCCTTCCAGGATTACGCACGCGTGCTGACGGACAACCCGCGCTACCGCGCCGCCCTGAACACCGGCAGCGACGCCCAGGCCTTCGCCCAGGGACTGGCGCGCGGCGGCTATGCGACCGATCCGGGCTACGCCGCCAAGCTGGCCCGCATCGCGAGCAGCCTGCAGGGAAACAAGGAATGAAACCTTACTCGCCCAGCGGCATGTCGATCGGCTGCACGGCGCCGGCGCCCAGCACGCGCATGCGCACCACCTGGCCGCTGGCGGCGTTCCTGACCCGCACTACGGCGCCACGCGCGCCGGCGTCGAGCGCCTCGCCCGCCATGCTGACTTCGATGCCGTCCTGGCGCGCGGTCATGGTCACGGCGTCGCCGCGCTTGATGGCGATCGGCGCCACCAGCTGGCTGGCGCGCAGGACCTCGCCCGCGCGCAGGCTGCGCCGGCTGGACAGCCCGACCGCTTCCTCGGGCACGCCGATCGGGTCGCGCAAGTTGGTGACGTCGCGCCGTTCGAACGTGACGTCGGATTCGCCCAGCGTCTGGTTGGCGCCCACCGGCGCCGCGGTCACCGCCACCAGCGCCGACATGCGGGCGCGCACCACGAAGTCATGGCGCCAGCCCTCCCCGTCCGGGCAGCGCGCCACGAAGCGCATGCGCGCCGGCTGGCGGGTGTCGAGCGCTTCGACATTCACCCGCCCCTTGCAGGCGGGCGCCGGACGGCTGCTGACGACGTTCAGGTCGAACTCGGGATCGCCCAGCCCGCTGGCCGCGGCGACCTTCTCGAGCTGCTCGCGCGCCGCTTGTTCGATCTCTACGGAAAGAGTTTGCGCCGACCAGGCTGTGGCGGATATCAGACAGGTTACAATACTAAGAGTTGCCGTACGGAAAGCAATCATTGGACAATACGGGTCAGGCGGAAAGACCCATTCTAACCAAACTAGCTGCATTCCACTGGAGAATCGCCATGTCGATTAATTTCAAGGAAGCTCTCGGCGTCAGCGCCGATGCGCTTCAGTTGCGCGCCGAACGCACCCGCGTGCTGGCCGCCAACATCGCCAACGAAAGCACGCCCGGCTATACGGCGCGCGACATCGACTTCGCCAGCGTGATGCAGGCCCGGATGGATGCCGACGACGGCGTTCCGACCCTGTCCGAGGATGGCCCGCTGTTCCGCGTGCCTTATCACCCGAGCGCCGACGGCAACACTGTCGAGATCGGCATCGAGCAGGCGGCGTTCTCGCAGAACGCGTCCGACTTCCAGACCAGCCTGACCTTCATCAATATGAAGCTGCGCGGCCTGAACAAAGCCATCACCGGCCAATAAGGAGCGCCGAATGAGTTTCAAAGACATTTCCCAGATTGCCGGCTCGGCCATGGCGGCCCAGACCGTGCGCATGAACACGATCGCCAGCAACCTGGCCAATGCGAATGCCGTGGCCACCACCGAGGCCGAGGCCTACCGCGCCCGCAAGCCCGTGTTCTCGGCCATGCTCGACGGCGAAGGCGTGGCCAAGGTCGCCGTGCTGGACGTGGTGCAGTCGAGCGAACCGCTGCGCCGCGTGCACGAGCCGGACAATCCGCTGGCCGACGCCGACGGCATGGTGTTCTATGCCAACGTCAATGAAGTGGCCGAGATGGCCGACATGATGGCCGCTTCGCGCGCCTTCGAAACGAATGTCGAGGTCATGGGCCGCATCAAGTCGATGCAGCAGTCCCTGATTCGCATGGGAGAAAGCTGATCATGGTCACGACCAACAACAACTTCGGTTTCAGCAGTAATTACAGCAGCACCAGCGAGCGGCCGGCCGGCGTGCCGATGAGCGAGAACAAGGACATGTTCACCAAGCTGCTGGTAGCGCAGATCCGCAACCAGGATCCGCTGGCGCCGTCCGATCCGGCCACCTTCGTCAACCAGCTGTCGCAGCTGTCGCAGACCGAGGCGCTGGAAAACATGACCCAGACCACCGCCGCCAGCGCCACCATGCTGCAGAGCCTGCAAGTGCTGGCGATGGGCGGCCAGGTCGGGAGCCAGGTCTCGGTCGAGACCAGCCGCGTGGAACTGGGCGACACCCCGCTCACCGGCAGCGTGCGCCTGGAAGGCGCCAGCACCCTCACCCATGTGATCCTGACCGACGTCGCCGGCAAGCAGACCAGGATCGAACTGCCGTCGCACGGCGCCGGCGGCCAGGCATTCACGCTCGACCCGGCCAAGCTCGGCCTGCCGGCCGGCAAGTACAGCATCGCGGCCGAAGCCTCGGACGGCACCAAGCCGGCGATCGAGATCAACGGCCGCCTGAACAGCGTGCGTCTCGATTCGACCGGCGGCATCCTGATGCAGGTGGCTGGCGTCGGCGAAGTCGAGCCGGGCTGGATCACCGGTTTCAACGGTAAAAACAATTCCGCCGACCTGGCGTTCACCAACTAAGGATTCCCCATGAGCTTCAATATCGCCCTGTCGGGCATCCAGGCCATCAACGAACAGCTGAACACCCTGTCGAACAATATCGCCAACGCCGGCACCTACGGCTTCAAGAGCAGCCGCGCCAACTTCGCCTCGGTGTACGCCGGCGACATGGCCAACGGCGTGCAGGTCGGTTCGCTGACCCAGGACATCAACAAGAACGGCAGCCTGCAGACCACCGGCCGCGGCCTCGACGCCGCCATCCTCGGCCGCGGCTTCTTCACCAGCCGCGACGCCCAGGGCGTGGTCTCGTACTCGCGCGTCGGCATCTTCAACACCAATGCCGAAGGCTTCCTGGTCGACGCCACCGGCAAGCGCGTGCAGGGTTATGGCCCGACCGTGAACGGCGTGCTGGGCGCCATGGGCGACATCGCCATCCCGACCGGCCAGATCCCGGCCGTCGCCACCAGCAAGGTCGCCTACGAAGGCAATATGTCGAACGACTGGCCGATCATGCCGGCCGCGACGGCCTTCGATTTCGAAAATCCGGACACCTACCACATGGTCAAGCAGTCGGTGGTCTACGATTCGCTGGGCACACAGCACACCGTGTCGCAGTACTTCGTGCGGACCGCCGCCAATACCGTCAGCGTGCACTACAGCCTGGATGGCGCCGAACCGCCGGCAGGCGCCGGCTACGCCATGAACTTCGTCGACGGCCGCGTCACCGACGCCACCGCCAACGGCCCCAACCTCACGATCGCGGGCGGCGCCACCGGTGCGGACAACCTCGTGTTCAACTTCAACTACGCCGGCACCACCAAGTTCGCCGGCGCCGCGACCCAGAACATCAACCGCCCGGACGGCTATGCCTCGGGCACCTTCGTCGGCGTGGAAATGGCCGAGAACGGCTCGATCGTGGCCAAGTACAGCAATGAACAGCAGCAGGTCGTGGGCACGGTGGCCCTCGCCACCTTCGCCGACGAAGGCAGCCTGGTCCCGACCAGCGACACCACCTGGGTCGCCAACGCCAACTCGGGCGCGCCGCTGTACTCGACCCCGGGCGTCGGCCTGGCCGGCAAGCTGTCCAAGGGCACGCTGGAAGGCTCGAACGTGGACATCACCTCGGAACTGGTCGGCCTGATGACCTCGCAGCGCAACTACCAGGCCAACTCGAAGGTGATCACCGCCGAGAACCAGATGATGCAGTCGCTGATGCAGGCGCTGTAAGCATAAGTCATGGACAAGTTCATCTTCACCGCCGTCAGCGCCGCCCAGCGCACCCTGCAAGCGCAGCAGGTGCGCGCCAACAACCTGGCCAATGCCGACACCCCGGGCTTTCGCGCCAACATCGAGCTGGCGTCGAGCCAGGCGATGTCCGCCTCCGGCTACGGCTACGACGACGTGCACCTGGTGCGCGGCATGGCCGACGCCGTCTCGACCCGCAACGGCACGGTGCGCGACACCGGCCGCGCGCTGGACGTCGCCGTCAACGGCAACGGCTACCTGGCGGTGGAATTCGACAATGGCGAAGCCTACACCCGCGCCGGCGCGATCGACATCGACGCCAACGGCGCGCTGTCGGT
>DDKG01000017.1:9188-9334 GCA_002339265.1 Massilia sp. UBA2604
AACGTCACCGTGCGCGGCCGCGCCCTCGAGGGCAGCAACGTCTCGGCGGTCGAGGAGATGGTGGCCGTGATGAGCCTGAACCGCAGCTTCGAACTGCAGATGAAGATGTTCAAGGCCAGCGACAGCATGAACGAGTCGGGCAACCG
>DDKG01000017.1:9626-23229 GCA_002339265.1 Massilia sp. UBA2604
GCGCGTGGTCGGCACCCAGAAGGCCTTCACCAACGGCAGCCTGCAGACCACCAGCCAGCCGCTCGACGTCGCGATTTCCGGCGCCGGCTTCCTGCAGGTGCTGCGTCCGAACGGCGAACCGGCCTACACCCGCGCCGGCCAGCTGAAGGTCGACCCGAACGGCACCCTGACCAATGCCCAGGGCCTGGCGATCGTCCCGCAGATCACGATTCCGCAGAATGCCAGCGGCGTGACCATCGGCGAGAACGGCGTGGTCTCGGTGACCTTCCCGAACCAGCCGGCGCCGCAGGAAATCGGCCAGATCAACCTGACCGCCTTCATCAACCCGACGGGCCTCCTGGCCCTGGGCGACAACCTGTTCCAGGAAACCGCCGCCAGCGGCGCGCCGAACGAAGGCCGTCCGGGCGACGCCGCCTTCGGCACCCTGAAGCAGGGCGCGCTGGAAGGCTCGAACGTGCAGGTGGTCGAAGAGATGGTCGACATGATCGCCGCCCAGCGCACCTACGAGATGAACACCAAGGTGCTGTCGGCGGCCGACAATATGCTGCAATACCTGTCGCAGGCAGCGCGCTGATGAAAACCCTCGCTGCCCTGCTGTGCGCCTGCGTGCTGGCCGGCTGCGCCACGCCGGCGCAGGTCGCCATGCGCGACGACGACGACGACATGATGCCGCTGCAGCGCATGGCGCGCGGCGGCGTCTCGGGCGGCGTGTTCACCGCCGACACCGTCTCGCTGACCTCGGACAGCCGCGCCTACCGCGTGGGCGACGCCGTCACCGTGATCCTGCAAGAGACGACCCAGGCCAGCAAGCGCGCCGGCACCAGCATCTCGAAGGGGTCGTCCATCGGTATTTCGCCTCTTGCGGCGCTGGGCAAGGTGTACGATAAGGCCGCCGTGGACATCACCGCCGACCGCGACTTCCAGGGCGACGCCACCAGCACCCAGCAGAATGCGCTGTCCGGCTCGCTGACCGTGATCGTGCAGGAAGTGCTGCCCAACGGCCTCTTGCGCGTGGCCGGCGAAAAGAATTTGATGCTGAACCAGGGCGAGGAATTCGTGCGCCTGAAGGGCTTCGTGCGCGCCGCCGACGTCGACGCGGACAACCGCGTGTCGTCGCTGCGCGTGGCCAATGCCCGCATCGCCTACTCGGCGCGCGGCGCGCTGGCCGACGCCAACCAGCCGGGCTGGCTGACGCGTTTCTTCAACAGCCCCCTGATGCCGTTCTGAGGATGACATGAATTTGCGCCGCATTGCCCCGCTCCTCTTCGCCGCCGCCCTCGGCTGCGCCGCCCTGCCCGCCACGGCTGCGCAAGCGCTGCGCAACCTGGTCAGCGTCGAAGGCGTGCGCGAGAACCCGCTGGTCGGCTACGGCCTGGTGGTGGGCCTGAACGGCTCGGGCGACTCGACCCAGGTCAAGTTCGCCAGCCAGTCGGTCATCAATATGCTCAAGCAGTTCGGCGTGCGCCTGCCGGAAGGCGAGGACGCCAAGAACAAGAACGTGGCCGCCGTCATGGTCTCGGCCACCTTCCCGCCCGGCTACCGCCGCGGCCAGAGCATCGACGTCACCGTCTCGTCGCTGGGCGACGCCAAGAGCCTGCGCGGCGGGACCCTGCTGCTGACCCAATTGCGCGCGGCCGACAACGAGATCTACGCCCTGGCCCAGGGCAATGTGGTGGTCGGCGGCCTGAACGCCACCGGCCGCAGCGGTTCCTCGGTCACCGTCAACACCCCGACCGCCGGCCGGGTGCCCAACGGCGCCATGATCGAGCGCGAGATCGCGACCGACTTCGCGACCCGCCCGCAGGTGATGCTGCGCCTGCGCCAGCCGCATTTCGAGACCGCCACCAATGTGGTCAACGCGATCAACAAGCGCTACGGCCCGATCGCCACCACCCTGGACGGCACCAGCGTCGAAGTCATCGCCCCCGAGAATCCGACCGAACGCGTCGCGTTCGTGGCCAGCCTGAACGCGATGAGCGTGGAAGCCGGCATCGAGGTGCCGAAGGTCGTGTTCAATTCGCGCACCGGCACCGTCGTCATCGCCGACGGCCTGCGCGTGAAGGCGGCCGCCGTGACCCACGGCTCGCTCAAGGTGATCATCTCGGAAAGCTCGCGCGTCAGCCAGCCGGGTCCGTTCTCGCGCGGCCAGACCGCGGTGACGCCGGAATCCAAGCTGTCGGTCGACCAGGGCTCGGGCCAGATGTTCCGCTGGCCGCCGGGCGCGCGCCTGCAGACCATCATCGACACCGTGAACAGCCTGGGCGCCTCGCCCGACGACATCATGGCGATCCTGCAGGCCCTCGACCAGGCCGGCGCGATCGAAGGCGAACTGGTGGTGATCTGATGCGCATCGACGATCTTCGCAACGCCTCAATGCCGCTCAGCGCCGACGCTCCCGTCGCGCCCGCCGCCGACCAGCCCGACCCGGCCCACGTGGCCAAAGCCACCCAGGCCGCGGTCGAGTTCGAGCGCTTCTTCGTGAGCCATATGCTGCGCACGATGCGTTCCTCGACCCGCGCGATGGCGGACGAGGACAGCGTGTTCAACAACCGCGTCAACCAGGACATGCAGGACATGGCCGACGACCTGCTGGCCGGGAATATGGCGGGCCAGCGCGCCTTCGGCATCGCCGACGCCATCCTGCGCCAGCTGGTGCCTGGCGCCGGCGACAGAAAAACTTAATAAACAACAATAATTGGTCGCCCTATCAGGTTAACGCAGGTTAACCCTGTCTCGAGGACGAATTCGCACCATGACGATCATCAATAATGCCCTCTCCGGCGCCCTTGCCGCCCAGATTGCCCTGTCGGCCAGCAGCCACAATATTGCCAACCTGCAGACCAAGGGTTATACCCGCCAGTCGGCGCTGTTGATGACGGTCGGTCCGGATGCCAGCGGCCGCTCGGCCGGCAATGGCGTGCAGGTGACTTCGCTGCTGCGCTTCTCGGACAACTACAAGACCCAGGCCATGTGGCGCGCCAACTCGGAACAGGGCATGTACTCGCAGTCGCAGCCCTACCTGACCCAGCTCGAGAGCGTGATGAGCGATGCCTCGGCCAGCCTGTCGGCCGGTATCGACGACTTCTTCAAGGCGATCAATGCGGTCGCCGGCGACCCGGGCTCGACCCCGCTGCGCCAGCAGGTCCTGACCGCGGCCGGCCTGATGGGCGAGCGCTTCAACGGCCTGAACAACGTCTTCAATTCGCAGCTGACCTCGGTGCGCCAGCAGCGCAGCGCGCTGGTCGACGCGGCCAACGTCGACATCGCCACCATCGCCCGCCTGAACAAGCAGATCATCGAGACCCAGGCCGGCGGCGTGTCGGCCTCGAGCCTGATCGATGCGCGCGACCAGGCCATCGACGACCTGTCCTCCAAGATGGCGCTGGAAGTGACGGACAATGGCGACGGCAGCCGCGACGTCTCGCTCAAGAGCGGCCAGGCGCTGGTGATCGGCAGCATGCACGGCACCCTCAAGGCGGCCCCGACCACCGATTCGCAGCAGGCCTTCTCGATCACCTTCGCCAACTCGACCTTCGCGCTCGACGCCAGCAAGATGGGAGGCCAGCTCGGCGGCCTGACCCAGTTCGAGATCAATACCCTGCTGCCGCTGCAGCAGGACGTCGACGAGCTGGCCGCGCAGATCGCCACCCTGGTCAACGACCAGCTGGCGGCCGGCGTCACCGCTCCCGGCGCACCCGGCGCCCCGCTGTTCGTCTACACGCCGGGCGGCGGCGCCAACATGCTCAAGACGGCCGCAGGCTTCAAGGCCGAGGACCTGGCGTTCTCGAGCGACGGCACCCCGGGCGACACCGGCAACCTGCAGAAGCTGGCCGCGCTCAAGACCACGCCGATCACCCTGACCAATATCGGCACCGTGCTGCTCAGCGACGCCGACACCCAGATGCTGGGCAAGCTGGCGGTGGACAGCAAGATCAACAAGGCCGGCCTGAAGACCGCAGAAACCGTGCGCGTCCAGTCGATCAACGACTGGCAATCGACCAGCGGCGTCAACGAAGACGAGGAAGCGGTCAAGCTGGTCGAATTCCAGCGCATGTACCAGGCGAACATGCAGGTGATCTCGATCGCCAACTCGCTGTTCGACGCCACCCTCGCCATGATGCAATAAGGAGAGCAGCATGCGTATCGCCACCGCCCAATACCAGTCGACGATGAACCAGTCGCTCCAGAACAACCAGGAGCGGCTGAGCTACATCATGCGCCAGCTGGACACCCAGAAGCGCATCCTGCTGCCGTCGGACGACCCGGTCGACAGCGTGCGCCTGTCGCGCCTGGCCCGTGAGGAATCCACGGTCGGCCAGTACCGCAGCAATATCGCCTCGCTCCAGCTGCGCCTGACCAAGTCGGAAGGCTACCTGAGCAATATGGTGACCGAGATGATCCCGGGCCGCGACCAGCTGGTGTGGGCCCTGAACGGCGCCAATACGCCGGACGACCTGAAGGCCATGATCGCGCCGCTCGAATCGCTGCGCGACAGCCTGTTCTACACCGCCAACACGATCGACGAGGAAGGCAACTACCTGTTCGCCGGCACCGAGACCAAGACCGCGCCGCTGGCGCGCGACGCGGGCGCCGCCCCCGGCGCGCGCTACAGCTTCGAAGGCAACACCAATTCACAGCTGGTCGTGGTCGGCAACGGCCTGACCCAGCCCGCCAACGAGAACCTGGACGGCCTCGAGAAGCTGCTGAACCAGCTCGATGCGACCATCGAGGCGCTGAACACCCCGGGCGCGACGCCCAACGATCCGGCCGTGCGCGCCATCCTGACCGCCAACCTGGACGGATTCGACGATGCCCAGGCCCTGATCTCGAGCAAGGTCGCCGACCTGGGCGGACGCCAGAACATCATCAAGACCCTGGACGACAACCACGCCAACATCAGCCTGTCGAACAAGATGGCGATCACCGACATCGGCGCGCTCGACGTCGGCATCGCCGCGACTGAGCTCAACGGTTACTCGACCGCCCTGCAGGCGACCTACAAGGCCTATGCCAAGATCGGCAACCTGAGCCTGTTCAACGCGATCTGACGGCCATGGAAGCACTGCTTAGACCAACCGGCGCGACCAACGCCAACAGCGGCGCCGTCAGCGGCAATACCGGCGCCCAGAGCACAGCGGCCACCGGACGCGCCCATGCGGTGCCGCCGGCGAGCTCCACTGAGCGCGCCGTCTCCCGCAGCGCACCGACGGCGAGCCCGCTGCGGCGCGGCGTCGGCACGAGCCAGAACCAGGGCGAAGTGTCGCGCGCCCAGCAGGCGCTCGACTACCTGGAACGCATGGCCAGCCAGCTCGAAGCGCTCAAGGCCGACCTGAGCGCGCGCCTGTCGGGCCGCGGCGCCGCCTCGCGCGAACTCGAAGCGCGCGTGCGCCAACTCACCGCCGCCCTCGAGGCGCGCCGCCAGCAAGGCGGCGACGGCCTCGACGCCCAGCTCGATTTCGATGCGGTCCAGGGTTCCCAGCAACGCTTCCGCATCCAGGGCCTGGACATCGCCTCGCTCAAGGCGGGCGGCACCCAGACCCTCGGTTTCTCGGTCGGCAATGCCGGCGGCCCGCAACTGGCCACCACGATCGAGCCGGGCATGACGGCGGAAGAGATCGCCCGGCGCCTGGACCGCACGCTGGCCCCGGTCCAGGTGCGCGCCGGCCTCGACCAGAACCGCGAACTGGTGTTCACCACCCGCGAATCGTCATTCGCCGGCGTCAAGGATGCGATCGCGGTGACCGGCCGCGGCCGGGTCGACACGGTCGCCCTGCCGTCCTCGCTCGAACCGCAGGAATGGGAACTGGGCAACCCGGACGCCCTGCGCCAGAGCCTGCGCGAAGTGGTGCAGGCGCTGGCCCGCGTGCGCCGCTCGCAGGACGCAGCCTCGCTGGCGCTGAGCACCGCCATGGCGCGCAACGCCCAGCCCGAGATCCCGACCGCCGAACTTGCCATGATCGCGGGCGACTTCACCTCCACCGCCGCCAGCCACGACTACGAGTCGCTGCTGGCCATCACCTCGGCCCTGGTCGGCGTCAGCCGCGAACGGGTACACGCCCTGCTCGGCCTGCGCTGAGCCGCTGCCCTGCTCGGTGGCCGGGACGTTGACCGTTCCTGCCACCGATACAATCGATGACTGTTCATCACCGCATTTTCATGCGATAAAGCAAGGGTAGCAACCTTCGGTTGCACGACATTCCCAACCAGGATTATCGAGCCATGCTGACAACTTCCACCACTGGAATCGCTTCCCAGCCCGCCGCCAGGCAATTCGGCGACATCCGCACCAACCTGACGCAGTCGCTGCTGGCCCAGAATCCCGGGCTGAAAGTCATCGACGCCCAGGTCAAGCGCGACGATGCGCGCCTGTCGAGCATCGGCAAGATGGCGCTGGCGCTGGACGGCTTCCGCTCGGTCGCAGCCGGCCTCACCGGCGGCAAGCTCGACATGCTCGCGACAGCCAGCGGCAGCGCCCTGACGGCCAAGCTGGGCGCCGCCTCCGCGACACCCGGCAAGTACGCGGTCGACGTCCAGCAACTGGCCCAGGGCCAGAAGCTGCAAACCAAACCGGTGGCGGACAAGGACGCGGCGCTGGGCAGCGGCGGCGCCAGCATGATCACGGTCGAAACCGGATCCGGCGCCAATGCCAAAAAGACCACGGTGCGCATCGAGGCTGGCGACAACAGCCTCGAAGGCATCGCCAAGGCCATGCGCGAGGCCGGCCTGGATGCCGAGGTCGCGAAGAATGGCGACGGCTATGCGCTGAGCCTGACCGGCGAGAGCGGCGCCGCCAACGGCATGCGCATCAGCGTCGCCGGCGACCCGGTATTGGGAGGGCTGCTGTCCTACCAGCCGGACCAGGAAGGCGGCATGCAGCAGGTGGCCGCAGCCCAGGATGCGCGCGTGGTAGTCGACGGCAAGACCGTCACGTCCGCCACCAACACGGTCAGCGAGGCCATCCCGGGCCTGAACCTGACCCTGAAAGAGACCGGCAAGAGCGAGGTCGAGGTGCGCAGCGATCCCACGGCAATTGCGGGCAACGTCAAGGATTTCGTCAAGGCCTTCAATGACCTGAACACCCAGCTGGGCAAGCTGGAAACGGGCGATGAGCGCTCCGACACCACCTTGCTGCGCATGAAAGCGCAGATCGGCAACATCGTCAACAGCAGCAGCGTGCGCGAGCTGGCCGGCTTCGGCATCACCCAGAAGGATGGCGCGCTGGTGCTGGACGAGGACAAGCTCAAGGCGGCCATCGCCGCCGATCCGGCGCGCGCCAACAAGGTGTTCAGCGACAAGGGCGGCCTGGCCGATCGCCTGGTCAACCAGGTCGACAAGCAGATCGGCGCCACCGGCACCCTCGGCGTGGAAGCGGCGAACGTGCTGCGCGAACGCGACCGCCTGCTCGACCAGCGCGACAAGGTGATCGACACCGTGACCCGCCAGGCCACGCTCATGGCCCAGCAATACCAGATGGCCGGCACCGGAGGCGGCCTGCTGTTCGGCGGCGGGCTCAACCGGCCGATGTCGTTGTTCGATTACATGGCCTGATACGGCGCGGGCCAGGTCAGGGATGACCGCCTGCAGCCGCAGGCGCACCGGTCTGCGCTCAACGCCGCGCCGAAACCGGATTGAGCAAAGCCGGCTGGCCGATTTCAACCACCTTGCCGTTCGACTTCTCGAAATAGCCGCCCCAGAAACCGGTCAGCGCGCGCATCGTCTTGGGATCGCGGTACTTGTTGGTCTTGACCGCATCCCCGCTCAGCAGGCCGGCGCCGATGACATAGATTTCGGCGCCGCCGAAATCCCCCAGCAAGGCGTTGTCGCCGGCAATCCTGAGTTCCTTCTCGGGATCAATCTCCCTGACCGAATTGCCGCCACTGCCGTAAAAGGCGGTCACCGATGAATTTTCCAGCATGTCCGATGCGATCACGACGACCTTGCGTTGCGCGCTCGAGCTCTTGATCCGGGTCGAGATCGACTTGAACGATGCCAGCACGTCGGAACGCGCCAGGTCGGCGCTGGCACCGCCGAAGGCGGTGCGCAAGGCCGCGCCGACGGCCTGTGTCGCCTGCTGTGGCTGGCGCTTCATGCAGGCGTCGAACCTGGTCAGCAGCGGCTTGGAGATGTCGTCACGCTGCGCGGAAGCGATTGTCGGCTCGATGGTGCCCGATGTCAGCACCCGGGCGTAACGCCCTTGCGAGAATGCCGAGAAGATCGTCACCGAGAACGCATTGTCGGCCGCCATGAACGGCCGCACGCTGTTGGCAACTTGTTGCTGCAGAGTGGTGTCAAACACGGTGGTCTGGTCGATCAGGACGAACAGTTCGGTGGCGACAGATGCCGGCTTGGCGCCGAGCTTGCCCTGGTAACAGGTAGGGACGACGTTTTCGACGGCGAAGCAGTGCGGGGCAGCCAGCGCCAGTGCCAGCGCCAATGGAGCGGCATTCCTGTTCACAGCAGGTCCTCGATCTGGCTCAGGCGCTGCTTCCTGGCGGCCTCTTGTGATTGCTTGCGCTCCCTGAGAGCAACCGTGACTTCCTCGAACAGCGCATCAGGCAACGACGTCAGGTAGGAACCGCGCTGTTCCGCGTCGCCCACCAGCCGGTCGAGTTCGCGGATCGCCGCCTCGACCTCAGCCGTGCGCGCGCGCAGCGGATGATCCGCCGGAGGCGCTTCCACCCGTGTAGTCGGCGCCAATGTTGCAGTCGGCTCCAACGGTGCAGTCGGCTCCACCGGGGCGGCCGGGGCCAGCGGCACGGCGGCATCGGCCCTGGCCGCGCTGGCACGCTGCGCGCGCTCCGCTTCTTCGCGCACGCGCTCCTGCTCTGCCTGCAGTGCCCGGCGTTGGCGGTTGCGGTACTCGGTTTCCTGGTGGTCGGCGCCATCCAGGAAATCGAGGAAGTTCCTGTTCGGGTGAATCGCTTTTCCGCTACCTTCCTCGGCATGACGCTGGATCATGCGCTGCTGGAGGTTCTCGAGCTGGTTCTGGGCCTTGTCGATGAATTGCTGGGCCGCCGTGCGCACGTCGCCGTAGGTCTGGAATTTGCCTTTACCGAGGGATTTGAATGCTTCCTTGCTGTTTTCGCCAGCGAAGCCCCAACGGTAACCGAACAGCACGCCAAGAGCCTGCAAGGCAACGAACAACACTGCCAGGATTGCGAACGTGACCCAGTAGCCATGCAGGTCGTACTGAGCGGCCTCGTCGACGGCCTTGCCGTCGGCTGCCAGGTCGGACTGCATGTCGGCATCGGGGATCAGCGTCGGCTCACTCATGTCGAGTCCGCCGCCGGTGGCGCTGCGTTGGTCGATCAGTTCGCTTTTCTGCATGCGCACCGAATCGTCCATCAGCTTGTTGGCGCTCTGGACCCGCACATAGGTCGCGCCCACCGCGATGGCCACGACGAAGGCCAGGGTGACCCAGCTCACGACGAAGCTCGCGTGCTTGCCAACCCGGTTGCAGACCTGGGTGTATTCGGGCTGGGCATCGTCACCGTGCTGTGGCTTGGACAAGGCCATCGACCCCGAATGCAGCGGGTGCGTCTTGCCTTCCTCGATCCAGTCCTTGCGGGCGCGACGGATTTTCAGCGAACGGTACAGTTCATGGCCGGCAAAGTGGGTCGCGAACACGCACAGCGCCGAAATGATGAAGGCGATGCCGATCGAAGCGTATTGCTGCGTAGTTTCGCTCGCACCCGGCACGGTGTAGCCTGCCAGCACGTAGCTGAAACCCTGGGCTTCGACGAAGACGAAACCGATCACCAGGATCCAGATCGCCAGCGGCGTCGTGCTGCGGCCGTTGTCGCCCGCTTTCTGCAGATAGGTCATCCGCTGCTCGAAGTCGTATTCGGACTGCACCTGGATGAAGGCCTTGTAGTCCTGGCACAGCGCGCGCTCGGACTTGTACCAGCCGCTGCCGTCGTTGGACTGGTGCAGGTCCTTCGACAGGCGCGCCAGCTTGCCGATCACTGGAAATGCATACCAGGTATTGAGCCACCACCATTTCAAGCGGTCCCACATCAGCGACAGCACGATCGCGGCGGCCGCCGTGTACAGCAGGGTCCAGACGAGCAAGGGATAGGTGTGGAGAAATTCGGATAACATGGTCGTTCTCAGTTGGCGATGACGGGTTTGAACGGCGAAAAGTAAAGCTGACTATTGCGCGCGTAGACGATGTTGCCGCCGCTCGCCGATTTGTTGGCGCCGCGGCTGTACACGATGTCCACGCACTTCATGCCCGCAGCGCCTTCGGCGAAAATGCGGTACAGGATGCCTTTTTCACCGAGATAGGTATTCACCTCTGGGCGAATCGATACCGTGGGCGCCGGATTACGATTCCTGGCCGGGTCGTAGTTGGCGTACACCTTGAATTCCGGCACCTGGGCCAGGGTCGCCTCGCTGGCAAGGACGGCGACCTTGTTGATCACGATCTGGTGGCCGTTGACGCGCTCGGTCCAGGTCTTGCCGTACAGGCCAGGGACATGTTCGTTGGCCCGGTAGGTCGCGCCATCCTTGAGCGCCTTGACGCCGCCGGCGCTGCGCGGGCGGTCTTGCGAGCAATCGGACAACACCGCCATGTCGTCGTCGGCGTAGGCGCTGCTGATGAGCGAGAAAAGCGGACGCTCACGCTCGAGCTTCCCCAAGCCCACAGGGGCTGCGGACACCTGCCGCGTCAGCGGCACGCCGCCGAAATCGAGCGCTGCGGCGGTTCCCGTCTCCGCCGCCGACGCCCCGGAGCGCGCGCTGCGCGCTGCCGGCATGACTTCCAGCCTCGCTGTCGGCTTCACCGCGGCCGCCGTCGACGCCGCCGCGCGCTGGACGGCTCGCTGCGCATCTTTCGACGCGGTACGAGCGCCCGCCGCAGGGCGTTCCGCGGCGGGCTTGGCATCTGGATTGGCCTTCGGACCTGGCGCACGCTTTGGTTCACGCTCACGCGCAGCCAGTGCGGGTGCTGGCGCAGCGGCAGGCGCGGCGCGATAGAACTGGTAGTCCGGACGGCGCGCGTCGAGGTACTTGACCAGGCTGGCGTCGTCGGCCAGCTCGACGATCTCGACACGCCGGTTCTGCAGGCGACCAGCCTCGGCGCGGTTGTCCGCCACCGGATAGACTTCGCCGGCGCCCTGGTAATACATCTGGTCGCGCGGGATGCCACGCCGCTCGAGGTATTCGGCGACCGCGCGTGCGCGCTGCTCGGACAGGGTGGCGTTCAGTGCCGACGACCCGGTGTCGTCGGTATGCCCTACCAGCAGCAGCTTGCGGTTGTTTCCAGCCAGGCGCAGGCGCTCTTTTTCCGCAGGCGTGCTTGCCGCCTGCGCCGCCTTGTTCAGGTTATAGATGTCGGCGATGGCCGAGAAATAGCGCTCGGCGCGTTCGGTCAGGACCGCGGAATTACTTTGGAAGTGGCCGCCGTTTGCCGATTGGTCCTGCAGCGATACGATATTGCCGATCGATTTTTTTTTGATATCGCCAGCATTACCGGCGCGCTGCAATTCGCTATCCGAAATCACGGCGCCGTCACTCTTGATGGCCGCAAATTGCATTTGCAGCTGATATTCCTGCGCGACCTTCGCCATTGCGCAACGGCGGTCATCGATGTCGGCGCCGATCAGACCGCCGACCGCGCCGCCGAATAGTGCCCCGGCCAACATCGCACCTTTATCCTTGTCGCCGAGTTTGGCGCCAAGCAGCGTACCGGCAATGCCGCCAATGAGCATGCCGGTGTTGCGTGCATTATTGGAACACGGATCGGGGTTATTGAACGCATCCCGGACAGCGCCTTGGAATCCACTCTGCTGGCCGGGGACAGTCGCGCAGCCGGTGACGGACAGGGCTGCGGCGGCGACGACAATGTGTTGAAGCGTCTTCTTTTTCATTGGCCAAACACAATGAGCGCTGCGGTACTGATCTTCATGATAATAATTGATCCGATTAGACAATATGTATTGGCATTTTAATGATCCCTAGCTATTGCCGCAAGGATCTATTAATTGACCATGCGAATTCTCACTAATTATATTAATATCGCAATATGCAGAATGAGTTACCTCACAAAATGGATATTTTTGGTGAGATTCAAAAATGATTGATCACAGTCGTCTTCAGCGCTGTCACGTGCAGGGATTCAATAAATAAAAAAAGCCCGGTGAAAATCACCGGGCTTTTTCATCAAGGGCAGGCAGCGCCGCCCTTGCAAACAGTATTACGCGCCTTCGCGACTGGCCTTCTTGCGCTCGTGCTCTTTCAGGTAACGCTTGCGCAGGCGGATCGATTTCGGGGTGATCTCGACCAGTTCGTCGTCCTCGATGAACTCGACGGCGTATTCCAGCGACATCTGGATTGGCGGCACCAGGCGCACCGCTTCGTCGGTACCCGACGAACGCACGTTGGTCAGCTGCTTGCCCTTGATCGGGTTGACGACCAGGTCGTTGTCGCGCGAGTGGATGCCGATGATCATGCCTTCGTACACCGGGGTGTTGTGCTCGACGAACATGCGGCCGCGGTCCTGCAGCTTCCAGATCGCGTAGGCGACGGCGGCGCCGTCGTCCTGCGAGATCAGCACGCCGTTGCGGCGGCCAGCCAGTTCGCCCTTGCTGTTGTCGACTGCTGCGTATTCGTGGAACACGTGGCTCATCAGGCCGGTGCCGCGGGTCAGGGTCATGAATTCGCCCTGGAAACCGATCAGGCCACGGGCCGGGATCAGGTATTCCAGACGAACGCGACCTTTACCGTCGGATTCCATGTTCTGCAGGTCGCCACGACGACGGCCCAGTTCTTCCATCACGCCGCCCTGGTTGGCTTCCTCGACGTCGACGGTCAGGTTTTCGAACGGCTCTTGACGCACGCCATCGACCATCTTGTAGACGACGCGTGGACGCGACACGGCCAGCTCGAAGCCTTCGCGACGCATGTTTTCCAGCAGGATGGTCAGGTGCAGCTCGCCGCGGCCCGACACTTCGAAGGTGGTGTCATCGTCGGTCGGCGAGACGCGCAGGGCCACGTTGGCCTTCAGTTCGCGCTCGAGACGCTCGCGCAGCTGGCGGCTGGTGACGAACTTGCCTTCACGGCCGGCCAGCGGCGAGTTGTTGACCATGAAGTTCATGGTCAGGGTCGGCTCGTCGACGGTCAGCATCGGCAGCGCTTCCGGGGTATCCACGGCGCACACGGTCGAACCGATGCCGATTTCTTCGATACCGTTGATCAGGCAGATGTCGCCGGCAACAGCCGAGTCCACCAGCACGCGCTCCAGGCCCTTGAAGTTCAGCACCTGGTTGATGCGGCCCTTGATCGGGGTCGAATCAGGGCCGTTCAGGATCAGCACGTCCTGGCCGGTCTTGACGGTGCCGCGGTTCACGCGGCCGATGCCGATCTTGCCGACGTAGGACGAGTAGTCCAGCGAGGTAATCTGCATCTGCAGCGGGCCGTCAGGATTGTCGTCACGCACCGGCACGTATTTCAGGATGGCGTCGAACAGCGGCTTCATGTCGCCGCCGCGCACGCTTTCGTCCATGCCGGCGTAGCCGTTCAGGCCCGAGGCATAGACGATCGGGAAGTCCAGCTGCTCGTCGGTCGCGCCCAGCTTGTCGAACAGTTCGAAGGTCTGGTTGAT
>DDKG01000017.1:23367-26675 GCA_002339265.1 Massilia sp. UBA2604
GCCAGCGCCTTGCGGGTCACGAAGCGGGTCTGCGGCATCGGGCCTTCCTGCGCATCGACCAGCAGCAGCACCGAGTCGACCATCGACAGCACGCGTTCCACTTCGCCGCCGAAGTCGGCGTGGCCCGGGGTATCGACGATGTTGATGTGCGTGCCTTCGTATTCGACGGCGCAGTTCTTCGACAGAATGGTAATGCCGCGCTCTTTCTCGAGATCGTTCGAGTCCATCACGCGGGTGTCCACGGCCTGGTTTTCACGGAAAGTGCCGGACTGACGCAGCAGTTGGTCGACGAGCGTGGTCTTGCCGTGGTCAACGTGGGCAATGATTGCGATATTACGAATCGCGCGTTTGGTGTTTGACATGATTTTTGAGAAGTAGCGTGGAGTACAGGATGTACTGGAACTGCAAGTCCGATGCTGCCGCTTACTGAAACAGATTTCGGAAACCGACTAGTATAGCATGGGAAGCGGCCCAGTCTGAATCTTGCGCTGGAAAGACACGATTTTTCGGCGCAAATATCAGCGCATCGTCACCGCGGCAGCTTAGCCGCCGCGGATGACAGGCGCATGACATGCGCTCAGGCAAGAGCTCAGGCCGGTGTTGCGGTCGAGATCAGGCGTTCCGGCGCCAGGATCGCATACTCGCCCAGCTGGCCGGTGCCGAGCAGGCGGCCATCATGATAGATGCGCACCCGGCCCTGTTGTTCCGGCACCGCGACGTCTTCCTTGCCGAGCGCCAGGCGCTGGCCTTGCAGGAAACGCCGTGCCAGCTCAGCGCTCAGCTCGATCGACGGGAAGGTCGACAGCAGCGCATCGACCGGCCGCAGCAGCGACAGAGGATCCGGATGGGCCAGCAACTCGTCCAGCGTGATCATGCCGGTCACATCCAGCGCACCGACTTCGATCCGGCGCAGCGCATTCAGGTGCGCGCCGCAGCCGAGCGCCGCGCCGATGTCCTCGCCCAGCACGCGCACATAGGTGCCCTTGCTGCAGGTGACGCGGATCTTCAGGAACGGCGCCTGGTAGTCGATCAGCGACAGCGCGTGGATGGTCACCGGCCGCGCCTCGCGCTCGAGCGTGATGCCCTCGCGCGCGTATTCATACAAGGCCTTGCCGTCGCGCTTGAGCGCCGAATACATCGGCGGCACCTGCTGGATCGGACCGCGAAAACGCGCCAGCGCCGCCTCGATCTGTTCCACGCTGACGTCGACCGGCAGGGTCTCGATGGCCTCGCCCTCGGTATCGCCCGTATTCGTCATGATGCCCAGGTGGACCGTTGCCTCATAGGTCTTGTCGGCCTCGAGCAGGTCTTGCGAGAACTTGGTCGCCTCGCCGAAGCACAGCGGCAGCAAGCCGGTGGCGAACGGGTCGAGCGTGCCGGTGTGGCCGGCCTTCTTCGCGTTCAGGACGCGCTTGGCCTTGATGAGGGCGTCGTTCGACGACAGGCCGACCGGCTTGTCGAGCAGCAGCACGCCATCGATGAGGTCGCGCGGCTTTCGTGCGGGACGTCCGTTCACTCTTTCTCCGCCGAATCCGATGCCGCCGCGTCCTGCGATTCCGGATCGTCCTTGGCGCGGGTGGCGTTGGCCTGGTCGATCAGGGCCGACATCGCCAGGCCGCGCACGGTCGAGGTGTCGTGGAAGAAGTGCAGCGACGGCAGCGTATGGATGTGCAGGCGCTTGCCCAGCATATTGCGCAGGTAGCCGGAAGCCTTGTTCAAGCCCTCCAGCGTCTGGCGCACTTCTTCCGCGCTGTCTTTCAACAGGGTGAAATAGATCTTGGCGTGGGCGTAGTCCGGGGTCAGCTGGACTTCGCTGATGGTGACCATGCCGACGCGCGGGTCCTTCAGTTCGAAGGCGATGAGTTCCGACAAATCCTTCTGGATCTGGTCGGCCACGCGCAGGCCGCGCTGTGGGATGCTTTTACTGTGTTTAGCCATGATGGTTGCTGCTTGTTCTTTTGTTAGCTTCAATACCCGTCGTTCCCGCGTAGGCGGGAACCCAAGTTTCTTCGCTCAGTGGCTGCGCTTGCTGGTAATGGTCAAGCGAACAAACTTGGGTTCCCGCCAAGGCGCCCGGCGAGGGCGGGAACGACGTGCTCGGGCTGCAGGCCGATATGCGTGATCGCCAACAGCTAAAAACAAGGGCCAGGCCCTCCGCGGCATTGCCGCGAAGCGTCCTGGCCCCCATGGTACGCCAACGGCGTGGCTTACAGCGTACGCGCCACTTCGGTGACTTCGAACACTTCCAAGACGTCGCCGACCTGGATTTCGTTGTTGCCCTTCAGCGACAGACCGCACTCGAGGCCGGCGCGCACTTCTTTTGCGTCGTCCTTGAAGCGTTTCAGCGAATCGATCTCGCCGGTCCAGATCACGATGTTGTTGCGCAGCAGGCGGACCGAAGAGGTACGCTTGACCACGCCATCGGTGACCAGGCAGCCCGCGATCGCGCCGACCTTCGACACCATGATGACCTGGCGAATCTCGACCTGGCCGGTGACCGTCTCGCGCTTCTCCGGCGCCAGCATGCCCGACAGTGCCGTCTTGATCTCGTCGATCGCATCGTAAATGATGCTGTAGTAACGGATGTCGACGCCGTTCGCCTCGGCCAGCTTGCGCGCCTGGGCGTCTGCACGGGCGTTGAAGCCGATGATGACTGCCTTCGACGCGGTCGCCAGGTTGACGTCCGACTCGGTGATGCCGCCGACCGCCGCATGGACGACCTGCACGCGCACTTCCGAAGTCGACAGCTTCTGCAGCGAGCCGACCAGCGCTTCCTGCGAACCCTGCACGTCGGTCTTGACGATCAGCGGCAGGTTCTTCACCTCGCCCTCGGCCATCTGCTCGAACATGTTTTCCAGCTTCGCGGCTTGCTGCTTGGCCAGCTTCACGTCACGGAACTTGCCTTGACGGAACAGGGCGATTTCACGCGCCTTGCGCTCGTCGGCCATGACCATGACTTCTTCACCTGCGCTCGGCACTTCGGTCAGGCCCTGGATCTCGACCGGGATCGACGGACCTGCCGAAGCAATGGTCTTGCCGTTCTCGTCCAGCATCGCACGGACGCGGCCGAACGAGGAACCTGCCAGGACGACGTCGCCGCGCTTCAGGGTGCCCGACTGCACCAGGATCGTCGCGACCGGGCCGCGGCCCTTGTCCAGACGGGCTTCGACCACCAGGCCACGGGCCAGCGACTCGGTCGGCGCCTTCAGTTCCAGCACTTCGGCCTGCAGCAGCACGTTCTCGAGCAGGTCGTCGATGCCGGTGCCGACTTTCGCCGACACTGGCACGAATGGCGACTCGCCACCGTA
>DDKG01000174.1 GCA_002339265.1 Massilia sp. UBA2604
ACTGGTGGGCGACATCAAGCATGTGTGGGAGCTGAACCGCCACCTGCACCTGGTGACCCTGGCCCAGGCCTGGGCGCTGACGAGCGAGCCGCGCTGGCTGCACGCCCTCGAGCAGAACCTGCGCAGCTGGTTCGAGGCCTGCCCGCCGCTCACCGGTCCCAACTGGACCAGTTCGATGGAGCTGGGCATCCGCCTCGTCAACTGGAGCCTGATCTGGCAGTTGGTGGGCGGCGACTCGAGCGCGCTGTTCGAGGGCGACAACGGGCGCCGCCTGCGCGCCGACTGGCTGGACAGCATCCACGCCCACTGCCGCACCATTGCGCGCCACCCGTCGCGCCATTCCTCGGCCAACAACCACCTGATCGCTGAGATGGCCGGCCTGTATGCCGGCGCCGTCACCTGGCCGTGCTGGAAGGAATCGAAGGACTGGAAAGACCAGGCACATCGCGAGCTGGAGCACGAGGCCCAGGCCCAGTTCTCGCGCGACGGCGTCAACCGCGAGCAGGCGTTTGCTTATCATATGTTTTCCTGTGAATGCCTGTTTGTGGCCGGACTGCTGGCCCAGGCGCACGGCCAGGCGCGCGGTCAGGCGCGCAGTCGACCCTTCTCGCGCAGCTACTGGGCCGTGCTGCAGCGGGCCTTGCGCTTCCTGCGCTCGGTACGCGACGTCGACGGCGGCCTGCCGATGGTGGGCGACGCCGACGACGGCTGCGTGTTCCGCCTGCACGCCGGCAGCGGACGGCCGGGCCCGGACCGCGCCGCGCAATTGCTGGCGCTGGGCGACACCGTGTTCGGCGCCCAGCCGGATCACCATCCTGGCGTGCGCTGGCTGCTGCACGCGCTGCCGGGCGGACGGCCCGACTGCGATCCGCATGAAGTCGAGTCCGGATGGTCGTTCCCCGACGGCGGCTACCTGCTGTTCGGCAATCACTTCGGCGAAGCCAACGAGATCAAGGGCCTGCTCGACTGCGGCCCGCTGGGCTATCTCGGCATCGCCGCCCACGGCCACGCCGATGCGCTGGCCCTGAGCCTGTCGGTGGCGGGCGAGGCTTGCCTGGTCGATCCCGGCACTTATTCCTACTGGCAAGACCAGAAATGGCGCGATTATTTCCGCGGCACTTCGAGCCACAATACCGTGCGCGTCGATGGCCTCGACCAGTCGGTGCCGGGCGGGCGCTTCATGTGGTTGCGCAAGGCGCGCGCCAGCATCGAGCGCATGCCTGCTTCGCCCCAGGAATTCGACTTCCGCGGCTCGCACGACGGCTATGCGCGCCTGCCGGACCCGGTACTGCACCTGCGCAGCGTGCGCTTCGACGGCGCCACCAATACGCTGACCGTGCGCGACGAGGTGGCGGGCAAGAAGCCGCACAAGGTCGAGGCCTTCTGGCATTTCGCCCCCGGCCTGGACGTGCGCCTGACCAGCCAGGGCCTGTCGGTGCGCGGCAAGCGCTTCGTGCTGCAGATGCAGGCCAGTGGCGAAGACCTGCACCTGGAACTGGTGCGCGGCGCCGAGAATCCGCCGCTGGGCTGGTATTCGGCCGCCTATGAATCGAAGACGCCGTGCGAAGTGCTGCGCATCACGACCATATCGTCCGCCGTTCCCATCGAATGCAGGTTTACAATTACCTTTATCGATGATAAATAATTAATTGTGGGAAACGTCAGCTGCCGGACCGGAGGCACGCATGAACGAGCGCGTCACGCTGTTTGGTTGTAATATAGATAACGTTTCAATGGAAGAGACCCTGGAGCTGGTCGAAGGTTTCGTGCGCGCCCGGCGGCCGCACCAGCATGTCGTGGTCAATGTCGACAAGCTGGTCAAGGCCAGCCGCGACGATGAGCTGCGCCGCATCATCAATGCCTGCGACCTGGTCAATGTGGACGGCATGCCGGTGGTGTGGGCTTCGCGCCTGCTGGGCAAGCCGCTCAAGGAAAGGGTGGCCGGCATCGACCTGTTCGAGGCGCTGATGGGGCGCGCGGCGCACAGGGGCTGGCGGGTGTTCCTGCTCGGTGCGCGCCTGGGGGTGGTGCGCGAAGTGGCCGCGACCTATGCCCGCCGCTATCCGGGCCTGGTGCTGGCCGGCGTGCGCGACGGCTACTGGCAGGGCGAGGAGGCCGAAGCGGAGGTGGTGCGTCAGGTGCGCGACAGCCGCGCAGACCTGCTGTTCGTGGCGATTTCCTCGCCCAAGAAAGAACGATTTCTCGGGCTGTACCAGGCCGAGATGCGGATACCGTTCGCGATGGGAGTCGGCGGGAGCTTCGACGTGGCGATCGGCCTGGTCAAGCGGGCGCCGGCGTGGATGCAGAAGGCCGGGCTCGAGTGGTTCTTCCGCTTCCTGCAGGAGCCGCGCCGGATGTTCCGGCGCTACTTCATCGACGATATGGCGTTTCTCTGGCTGCTGATCAAGGAAGCGGCGAGGGCGGATGAGTGAAGCGGGTAGCGCGGCGCGGCAGGTGGCGCCGCGGGCAAGAAATGGATCATCAACATATTACAGAGAGCGAAAGACATGAAGATTCTGGTTACTGGCGGCGTGGGCTATATCGGTTCGCATACCGTCGTCGAACTGCAGAACGCCGGGCATGACGTGGTCGTGGTCGACAACCTGTCGAACGCCCAGCAGTCGGTCTGCGAGCGCGTCGAGCGCATCACCGGCAAGCCGTTCGCCTTCGTCCAGGCCGACATCCGCGACCGCGCGGCCATGGAAGCCGCGTTCGCCCAGCACAAGCCCGAGGCGGTGATCCACTTCGCCGGCCTGAAGGCGGTCGGCGAATCGGTGGCGCAGCCGCTGCGCTACTACGACAACAACGTCAACGGCAGCGTGATCCTGTTCGAGACCATGGCCAAGTTCGGCTGCAAATCGCTGGTGTTCTCGTCGTCGGCCACCGTGTACGGCGACCCGGCCTCGGTGCCGATCCGCGAAGACTTTCCATTGTCGGCCACCAATCCCTACGGCCGCAGCAAGCTGATGATCGAAGACATCCTGCGCGACCTGGCCAAGGCCGAGCCCGATTGGCGCATCGCGCTGCTGCGCTACTTCAATCCGGTCGGCGCCCATGAAAGCGGGCTGATCGGCGAAGAGCCGAGCGGCATCCCCAACAACCTCGTCCCCTACATCGCCCAGGTTGCCAACGGCCAGCGCGACAAGCTGTCGGTGTTCGGCGGCGACTACGACACCCCGGACGGCACTGGCCTGCGCGACTACATCCACGTGGTGGATCTCGCCATCGGCCACGTCAAGACCCTGGATCGCCTGAACAAGGGACCGGGCATCGTCACCTTCAACCTCGGCACTGGCCGGGGCAATAGTGTATTGGAAATGGTGCGCGCCTTCGAAGCGGCCAGCGGGCGTCCGGTCGCCTACCAGATCGTCGACCGCCGTCCCGGCGACGTGGCCAAGTGCTACGCCGATCCGTCCCTGGCCCGCGAGGAGCTGGGCTGGACTGCCGAACGTGATGTCGCTCAAATGTGCGCCGACGTATGGCGCTACCAAACCACAGCCAAATAATCTAAAGGATAGTCTAATGAAAGCCATGATTCTCGCCGCAGGCAAGGGCACCCGCGTTCGTCCGCTCACCTATGACCTGCCAAAACCCATGATCCCGATTCTGGGCAAACCCGTGATGGCCTACCTCGTCGAACACCTCAAGAAGCATGGTGTGTCCGAAATCATGGTCAACGTCAGCTGGCTGCACGAAAAAATCGAAGAGTATTTCGGCGAAGGCGAGCAGTTCGGCGTCCAGATCGGCTACTCCTTCGAGGGGTATACCAAGGATGATGGCGAAGTCGTCCCCGAACCGATCGGCTCGGCCGGCGGCATGAAGAAAATCCAGGAATTCGGCGGCTTCTTCGACGACACCACCGTGGTGCTGTGCGGCGACGCCCTGATCGACCTCGACCTCAAGGCGGCGCTGCTGGAACACCGCCGCAAGGGCGCGATGGCCACCGTCATCACGAAAGAGGTGCCATGGGACAAGGTATCGTCCTACGGCGTGGTGGTCTCGGACGAGCAGGGCCGCATCCTGGAATTCCAGGAAAAGCCCAGCGAGCAAGAAGCGAAATCCAATTTCATTTCCACCGGCATCTATATCTTCGAGCCGGAAGTCATCGACCTGATTCCGTCGGGCCGGCCGTTCGATATCGGCTCCGAACTGTTCCCGCTGCTGGCCGAGCGCGGCCTGCCGTTCTACGCCCAGGGCCGCCCGTTCAACTGGCTCGACATCGGCACCATGGGCGACTACTGGGAAGTGCTGCAGTCGGTCATCACCGGCGAAGTCAACCACATGGACGTGCCGGGCATCCAGATCAAGCCGGGGGTCTGGGTGGGCCTGAACACCAGCATCGACTGGGAAGGTACGACCATCGAGGGACCCGTCTACATCGGTTCCGGGGTTAAAGTAGAGGCCGGCGCCCGCATCGTGGGCCCGACCTGGATCGGTCATGGCAGCCACATCTGCGAAGGCGCCGAAATCGTGCGCAGCGTGCTGTTCGAATACACACGCGTGTTGCATGATGTAACATTGAATGAAATGATTGTCTTTAAGGAATATAGTGTCGACCGAAAAGGCGACATGAAGCACGCCTCCGAGTATTCCTCGCAGGAGTGGCTCAATGCACGCGACCGTCGCCGTTCCCGGCGCAAGGAAGTCGTGGATCAGGATACCAACGAGTTAGAGAAAGAGAAAGTCAGCGCATGAAGATCTATCCAGTCATCCTCTCCGGCGGCGCCGGCACCCGCCTGTGGCCCTTGTCGCGCAAGGTCCTGCCGAAGCAGTTGCTGCCGCTGGTTGCCGACAAGACCATGCTGCAGGAAACTGCCTTGCGCGTGGCCGGCTGGCCGGAGATGATGGCGCCGCTCGTGGTGTGCGGCAATGACCACCGTTTCATGGTGGCTGAGCAATTGCGTGAAGTGGGCATCACGCCGCTGGGCATCCTGCTCGAGCCGGTCGGCCGCAACACGGCGCCGGCCGTGGCCGCCGCCGCCCATCACCTGCAGGCGATCGACCCAGAGGCCGTCATGCTGGTGCTGCCGGCCGACCACGTGATCGAGAATGGCGAAGCCTTCCGTGAAGCGGTCGACCGCGCCACCCGCCTGGTGGCCAAGGGCGCCCTGGCCACCTTCGGCATCGTGCCCAAGACCCCGGAAACCGGCTACGGCTATATCCGCCGCGGCGAGGCGGTGGACGACTGCGGCGAATGCTACAAGGTGGCGCGCTTCGTCGAGAAGCCCGATGCGGCTACCGCCGAAGGCTTCCTGGCCGAAGGCGGCTACTACTGGAACAGCGGCATGTTCATGTTCGCCGCCGCGCGTTACCTGCAAGAACTGGAGCAGCATGCTCCGGCGATCGCCGGCGCCGCCAGCCAGGCGATGCACGCGGCCTACCGCGACCTCGATTTCTGCCGCCTCGACGAGAACGCGTTCTCGGCTTGCCCGTCCGATTCGATCGACTACGCCGTGATGGAACACACCCGCGACGCCGCCGTGGTGCCGGCCGATATCGGCTGGAACGACGTCGGTTCGTGGTCGGCCCTGTGGGAAACCCAGGCCAAGGATGCCAACGGCAACGCCCAGCGCGGCGACGTCTACCTGGACGGCGTCAAGAATTCGCTGGTGCGCGCCGAAAGCCGCATCGTGGCGGTGGTGGGCCTGGAAGACGTGGTCGTGGTCGAGACCCAGGATGCGGTGCTGGTCACCTGCAAGAGCAAGGTACAGCGCGTCAAGCAGGTGGTCGAACACCTGGCCTCGAAGGAACGCACCGAGCACCTGCACCATACCCGCGTCTACCGTCCATGGGGCCACTACGAGGGCATCGATGCGGGCGACCGCTTCCAGGTCAAGCGCATCACGGTCAAGCCGGGCGAGAAGCTGTCGCTGCAGATGCATCATCACCGCGCCGAGCACTGGGTCGTGGTGTCGGGCACCGCGCGCGTGACCTGCGGCGACACGGTCAGCCTGCTGTCCGAGAACGAATCGACCTATATCCCGATCGGCATGAACCACCGCCTGGAAAACCCGGGCAAACTGCCGCTGCACATCATCGAAGTGCAGTCGGGCAGCTACCTGGGCGAGGACGACATCGTCCGCTTCGAGGATATCTACAAGCGCGCGTAATACCGCCGACCGCGCGCCTGGAACTTGTCCTGCAACGGCCAGTCTGACGTTGCATGAACAAGATCCTCGCAGCGGGCAACAAGGCAAGCAAACGCCTTGCCTTCCTTGGCGCCGTCCTCGGCGCCTTCGCCTCGCCGGCAATGGCGCAGACCGATGCGCCACTGCTGGACCAGAGCCTGCAGGGCCAGCTCGAACGCTGGCTCGGGGCCGGCCCCCTCTACCTCGACAACGTCTACACGCGGCAGGCGGGCGACGATTCGCTCGATTTTCACGCAGCGGCTGACGGGCGCGGCAGCAACTTCACCCTGATGCGCATCGCCAACGACGCCGGCAACAGCTGGGTGGTGGGCGGCTACAATCCGCGCGCCTGGTCGTCGGTCGATGGCTGGCACGTCGCCGAGCGCGACTGGCAGCGCACCGGCTTCCTCTTCAACTATACCGACCCGGCCGTCCATCGCCAGCTGCTGACCGACCACATCCTGCCCAGCCAGGGCTCGCGCCAGACCTATAACTGGCCCGACCACGGTCCCACCTTCGGCGCCGGGCCCGACCTGTTCGTCGACGACCGGCTGACCACCTCCATCTCCTGGCAGCTCAGCTATGGCGACCCAGACTTCGAAGGCCGCAGCATCATCGACGGCACCTATGGCGGTCAGTTCAGGCGGGTCGAGGCCCTCGAGGTCTATGCCATTTCGCTGGTGCCCGAACCGCATACATATGCGCTGCTGGCCGGTGGCCTCGGCATGATCGCCTGGGCCGCGCGGCGCCGCCGGCGCTGAATTCTTCCGCAAAAGTTTCCCTGCACTGCCGCGAAGTTCTCTGCGGAAAGTCGGCACATCGTTGTTGATCTGCCGCTAAGCTCGAAATTACCCTTTGAGGCTAATTTCTGGTCATCATGTTGTCAATATCCGCATTTACTATCATTCTGCTAATACATGTGGCAGGCACATCTTGTGCGATAACTAATGGGGAATCGATGACCACCTTTGCAACATTCACACCGCGGCGTACGCTGCTGGCGACCCTGATCGCCAGCCTTGCCGCCAGCGCGCCGGCCCAAGCCGCCGACGTCGTCATCAACCAGCTGTATGCGCACTCGCACAGCACCTCGAGCAACTTCGGTCACGATTTCGTCGAGCTGTACAACCGTGGCAGTGCGCCGGTCAGCCTGGCCGGCATGCGCGTGCAATACCAGTCTGCCTCCGGCAGCAGCTGGAGCAGCGTCACCGCGCTGCCGTCGATCACGCTTGCTCCGGGCCAGTATTTCCTGCTGCGCGGCGCTCGCGACCAGGGACGGAACCCGATCGACAACTTCGACGTCCAGGCGCCGAGCTTCAATATGGCTGGCGCGACCGGCAAGGTCGCCATCAGCGACGGCAGCCGCATCCTCGACCTGGTCGGCTATGGCAGCGCCAACCTGTCCGAAGGCGCGCCGGCGCCGTCGCCGACGCTCGAGAATTCGCTCCAGCGCGCCGCAGCCGGCTGCCAGGACAGCGACGACAACCGCGCCGACTTCGTGCTGGCGCCGGTCGTCGGCCCGCGCACCACCACATCGCCGCTGCAGGCTTGCGGCGACACCAGCCCGGCGCCCAGGCCGATCGTGCTGGCTTGCCCGGCAACGGTGCAGGTCGAGCAGGGCCGCAGCGGGTCGGCGCTGCTGTCGGCGATCGATGGCGACGCCATCGTCAACCGCGCCGGCATCGTGTCGGGCGGCGTCACCGGCATCACCCTCGGCGGCTTCACGCCGGCCGCTGCGGCCGGCGGCAAGGCCGAGGCGCGCCTGGAGATCGCCGATACCCTGGCTGGCGGCCGCTATCCGGTGCAGGTCGAATTCGGCAACGACGCCGGCGAGACCGAGAGCTGCACCATCAACGTCGCCGTGGCCGGCATCCTGACCATTCCGCAGATCCAGGGCTCGGGCGACACCAGCCCCTACGCCAACACCGTGCAGACTGCACGCGGCGTGATTACCGCCAAGGTCGACGGTGGCTTCTTCATCCAGGATCCACAGGGCGATGGCGACCCGTCGACCTCGGACGGCATCTATGTGTACGGCCTCGATACCGCACACGCCGTCGGCACCCTGGTCAGCGTGACCGGCCAGGTGGTTGAATTCCGTCCGAACGGCGCCGAGCGCACCTATACCGAATTCAAGGACGTCACCAATATCACCGCGCTGGGCGCCGGCCCGGCGATCGTGCCGACCAATATCACGCTGCCGGGCACCGACCTGGCCAGCGTGGAAGGCATGCTGGTGCGTTTCACCAACACGCTCACCATCAACGGCAATGGGGACCTGGCCAACCGCGGCGAGCTGACCCTGTCCAACGGCCGCCGCGAGCAGCCGACCAGCCGCTACCCGCAGGGTTCGCCCGAGGCCGAAGCACTTTATCGCGAGCACATGGCCAACCGCATCGTGCTGGACGACGGCCTGTTCCGCGCACCGGCCGCCATGCCTTACCTGGCCGAGGACGGCACGGTGCGCGCCGGCGACACGATCGATAACCTGACCGGCGTGATCGACTTCGGTTCCACCGGCGCCAGTAGCGGCGCCAGCACCGGCTTCAAGCTGCAGCCGACCGAAGCCCCGGTCATCGATCGCGCCAACGAGCGCCAGCCGGCGCCGGTGCTGCCGGAAGGCGTCAAGGTCGCGGCCGCCAACGTGTTGAACTTCTTCACCACCTTCACCAATGGCGGCGATGCCTGGGGCAAGTCGGGCCAGGGTTGCCAGCTGGGCGCAAATACGTCCGCCGGCAATTGCCGTGGCGCCGACAACGCGGCCGAATTCATCCGCCAGCGCGACAAGATCGTCGCTTCGCTGGCCGCGCTGAACGCCGACGTGGTCGGCCTGATGGAAATCCAGAACAATGGCGACATCGCGGCCAGATATCTGGTCGACGAGATCAATCGCGTCACCGCGCCGGGCACCTATGCCGTGGTGCCGGCGCCGGTCGCCCTGGGCACCGATGCGATCCGCGTCGCCATGATCTACAAGCCGTCGAAGCTGACCCTGGTGGGCCGCGCGCTGTCCGATGGGCACGAGATCAACAACCGTCCGCCGATGGCGCAGACCTTCATGGCTGCCAATGGCGGCAAGTTCTCGGTCATTGCCAACCACCTGAAATCGAAGGGTTGCGGCGGAGCCAGCGGCGGCGACGCCGACCTGGGCTACGGCCAGGGGTGCTATGACGCCACCCGCGTCCTCCAGGCCCGGCGCCTGACCAGTTTCTTCATCCCGCAGGTGATTGCGGCGGCGAAGGATCCGGACGTGCTGGTGCTGGGTGACTTGAATTCCTATGCCTTCGAGAGCCCGATCAATCACCTGACCGGCGCCGGCGCGATGGTCAATGTGATCGAGCAGTTCGTGCGGCCGCATGCGATGCCGTACTCCTATGTGTTCAATGGCCTGGCCGGCTCGCTCGACCACGTCCTGGCAAGCAGCTCGCTGGCGCCGCAGGTGGTGGGCGCGGCGGAGTGGCACAACAATGCCGACGAGCCGAAGGACATCGATTACAACATCGAGAACACCGGCACCGATGTGTATCGCAAGAACGCCTACCGCGCTTCGGACCACGATCCGCTGGTGGTCAGCTTGAACCTGGCCGGCTCGTCCACCGACGTCACGGCGTCGAGCAAGATCGTGATCGGCGGCTTCAGCATCAACCGCGCGACGGGCAAGACTACCGGCAATGTCACCGTCACCAATACGAGCGACCAGACCCTGAGCGGCCCTTTGCACCTGGTGCTGCAGGGCCTGCCAAGCGGCGTCACGCTCGACCAGCCGTCCGGCATGCACGCGGGCGCGCCATACCTCACCCTGCCGCAAGCGAACATCGCCCCGGGCGCCACGGTCACCGTCGCCACCTCGTTCACGAATGGCGCCAAGCGCAACTTCATCTACACGCCGCAGCTGGTCTCCGGCTCGTTCTAAAGGAAAACATCATGTCGCGTTTCACCTCTCTGTTGTTCCGCACCTTGCTGGCGCTGTCGATCGCGATCGGCGCCCCGGCGGCCCTGGCCGGTCCGATGTACCGGGTCTCGCTCGACACGTCGGCCCTGGCCGGCACGGTCGGCTATCTCGACCTGGGCCTGAATGGTCCGCTCGATGCGGCGCCAACGGTGGCCCGCGTCAGCAACTTCAGCGGCGCCTTCCTGGACGGCGGCGTGTTGGCGCCGTCGGGCGACGTCAGCGGCGATGTCGTGAACGGCGTCGTCCTGCGCAATGGACCGGAGTTGAATTTCTTTGACCAGTTGGTCACGTTCGGCGGCCTGTTCAGCTTCGACGTCGGCTTCGAGCTGGGTGGCGGCGATCACGGCGCCGTGTTCAGCGTCGCCTTCATCGACGAAGCCTTCAATTACCTGGGCGCGGACGGTAATGTGATCGAACTGAACCTGGTGGCCGGCCAGCCGGTCGAGCGGCAGCTGGTGGACGGGGCGTTTGCCAGTGTCGCCGAGGTGCCGGAGCCGGGCGCCTGGCTGCTGGTGGCGAGCGGCCTGTTCCTGCTGGCTACGACGCGCCGCCTGCGGCAGGGGCGCTGACGTTGGAATCCGGATTCAGGTTTGGGGCAGGCTGGCTTCGAGCGCTGCGCGGCGCTGGGCATCGAGGCGCCAGGCTTCGGCATTGCCGTCGATGATGCGCAGGCCGGCGCAGCCTTCGGCGGCGCAGTCGGGCGCCGGCATTGTGGCGGAGGCGACGGTGACAGCGGCAGGGTTGCCGGCAAGCGGGACCTCTTCCGCCGCAGCCGGCGCCGCGATCGTCGTCGCTTGCGGTGCAGCGCTGCCGACCGTGGTGGCCGCCGCCGTTTGCACGGAGGTGTCGATGTCGTACTGGCCGCCGCAGGCTGCCAGGGAGAACGTGAGGAGGAGGGCGGAGATGGTGCGCAGGATGGTCATTTGTGAACTCGAACAAGCTCGTCTGTAACAACGCTATTGTAGTGAGTAAATTTTTCCTACGCTCAATTTTTTAGATTAGTGAACGCTTAAGTTGGGCTGGGATCAATATGGAATACGCGACGTTTACGACTTTTTCCTGCAAATGAGAAATATATCCATGCGGAAATAGATCGTGCGTCAGGAGAAATATTTGGCCGTAGCGCGCCGTTCCGTAACACCGGCGCGACAAGCGCAAGGTCACATTTGGTAACAGTTGGTCAATGTGATCCGCTTGACCATCGTTCCGGTGCGGGCGAAGATGGCGGCATGAAAAAACTCATCCTCATCCTCCTGTTCGGCGCGACCGCCGCCTGCACCACCCAGGCCCATGATCCGGTCCAGCCGCCCGTCAAGGAAGGGGCGCCGCCCGTCGTGGCGCTCCAGCCCGGCGCCACCGTGTCCGAGATCAAGCGCCTGATCGGCTCGCCCGCCTGCAGCGATAACGCGCAATGCCGCTCGCTGCCGGTCGGCGCGCTGGCCTGCGGCGGCCCGCAGGAATACCTGCCGTACTCGACCGCGAAGACCGACGAAAAGGCCTTGCTGGCCCTGGCCGAGCGTTCCAAGACCGAGCGCCAGGCCGAGATCCAGCGTACCGGTGAAATGTCGATCTGCATCCACCGTCCAGATCCGGGCGCGGTCTGCGTGGCTGGCGCCTGTCAGCTGGGTTCGGTTTCGCCGGCAGCCTGATTCCTTTTCTGGCTTGTTAAAAAAAAGCGCGCCATCGGCGCGCTTTGCGTTTTCGGCGGGGCCGAAGCCCCGCATCTTTCGGAGATCAGAGGCGTGGATCCTGCGCCTTGACCCGTTGCGGACGTTCGGCCTTCGGCAGCGGCTCGTTGGTCTCCACCTGCAGCACGGTGGTCGAGCCGACTGCGCCGGTGTTGTCCAGCAGGCGCACGCCGCCCAGGAAGCGCTTGCCGGCCGGTAGGCCCGACCAGCTCACCGCCACCGTCGCCTTGCCGCCGGCATACACGGTGGCCGGCACCAGGGCGCGCAGGTTGCCGCCCTTGTCGCTGGTGTTGACGACGACCGAGTGCAGTCCGTAGGTGGTCGAGCCGCCGCTGGCGGTTTCATAGGCCAGCGTGCACAGGCGATAGTTGCCTGCCGGTGGGGCCGCCAGTGCGATCGTCTCGTCCGAGCCGAAGGTGGCCGAGTAGGCGACCAGCTGGTTGGCCGAATTGAGCAGCAGCAGGTCGAGGTCGTCGCCACCCTGGGCGCCGGTGTCGCGGTCGAACAGCTCGAACTGGGCCGCCACGGTGTCCGCGGTGAACGTCACCGGGACCACGCGGGCGCCGTACAGGCCGCGGGCGCAGGCATCGGTCATCGCGGCCAGCGATTCGATGCTGCCGGCAGGCGCCGCCGAGATCGAATTGGCGGTGCGCACGATTTCCTTGAGGCCACCCGTCACGGCGCTGATCTTGCCGGCCACGCCCGTGCTGATGCTCATCGCCTTGCTGCCGCTGGCGCGGTCGCTGGAGATGAAGGTCGGTGCGATGACCGAGCGGCCCGAACGCGCGATGACCGGGCTGCGCACGGTATGGCCGCCGCCGGTCCAGGTCAGCGTGCCGTACTGCCACGCGTTCTCCGGTGCGCCGTTGCGGGTCAGGGTCACCGTGAACGGCCTGGTCTGGCCCGGCTCGATCGACAGCGTCGCCGGCGACACCACCGCGGTATAGCCCGGCACCGAGATTTGCGAGGTGAAGCTCGAGGCGGTGGTGCTGACGTTGGTCACCGAGCGGTTGATCGTCACCGAGCCGAGCACGTTGCCGACCGCGATCGAGGCCAGGTTCAGGTCATAGCCGGGGATCTGGCCGCCCGCGCACTGGCCCGCAACGCCGGCGCCGCACAGGTATTTGCGGTAGTCGGCTTCGCCGATGTCGTACACCAGGCCAGGGTCGAGGGCGGCGGTCGGGTTGACGTGGCCGGCGCCCTGGGCGAACGGCAGGATGCCGCGCAGGTCGCCCTGCTGGGCATCCGGGAAGGTGTCGGTGGCGGTGGTCATCAGCGCCGACTTGATCATCGCCGGCGTCCAGCTCGGGTGCTTCTGGCGCAGCAGGGCGGAGAGGCCGGCCACGTGCGGGGCCGACATCGAGGTGCCCTGCATGGACACGAACTCGACCGGCGGCACCAGGGTGCCGTTGACGATGTCGTCATGCTGCTCCTGGGTCAGGCCCGGCGTGCCGCCGGCGATGATGTCCACGCCCGGCGCGGTGACGTCCGGCTTGAGCACATTCGGGTCGGCGCGGTTCGGGCCGCGCGACGAGAAGGCGGCCATGATCGGCGCGTTCAGGGCCGACGCCCCGACCACGAACTTGCTGATCGCGGCGGTGGCGTTGGCGGCGCTGGCCGCCGCATAGCTGCGGATGCGCTGGCCGTCGGCCGCGGTGACGTGGACCGACGGCACCGAGTGCATGTCGGCCACCAGCCCGGCGCCATTGTCGACCTGGATCATGCCGACGCCGCCGGCTTCGCGCACCGCGCGGCTCTTGTCGACGCGGTCGTTCTCGCCGCGGTTGCAGATCACGACCTTGCCGGCCACCTTGGCCGGGTCGAGCAGGGCCTGGCCGCCATTGAATGAGGCGCTGTAGCAGAAGGCGAGGCGGGCGGCATTGGCGCCGGACAGGCCGACGGTCGAGGCGTCGACCAGCTCTTCGGCCGGCAGCGGCTCGGTATTCATCGAGGCGCCGGTGTAGCGCTGGCCGTTGCCCAGGGTGACGGTGGCCTGGAACTCGCGGTTGTGGGTCGAGGCGCCGACCGTGGTGTGCCATGGACTGATGTGGGCCACCTGGTTGCCCGGGCCGTCGTTGCCGGCCGAGGCCACGGCCACGACGCCGGCATTGGCGGCGCCGAAGAAGGCCTGCTCGACCGGATCGGTGAGGCTGGTGCCGCCGCTGATCGAGAAGTTAATCACGTGTACGCCGTCGGCAACGGCTTTTTCGATGGCGGCCACGCTGTCGCCGACGTAGCAGCTGTTGCGGCGGCCGATGGTCACGCTCGGGTCGACGTAGGTCCAGCAGACCTTGTACGAGGCGAGGCGCGCGCGCGGGGCCACGCCCGACATCTCGCCGATGTCGACGCCGGCCATGGTCACGTCGACGCCGTAGTTGCCGCCGGCGGTGGTCGAGGTGTGGGTGCCGTGGCTGCCTTCGCCGACGTCGCCGCCGAGCGAATCGCGCGGCGAGGAGCGGAATTCGCTCCAGTGGGTCTCGCGACCGACGCTCAGGTAGGTGTCGTCGAAGTATTGCGCGCCGATCAGCTTGTTGTTGCAGTGGGCGGTGGTGAAGCCTTCGCCGGTCTGGCAGTCGCCCTGCCAGCGCGACGGCGGCGCCGAATAGGCCAGGCTGCCGCTGTTGTCGTGGGTCGGCTTGCCGTCGGCGTCCACGCGGTCGGCGTAGGACAGGTGTTCGGGCCAGATGCCGCCGTCGACGATGCCGATGATGACGTCTTCGCCGGCCTCGGTCACGCCGCCGAGCTTGGACCAGGCGCCGTTGGGGCCGGTCAGCTTGAGGAAGTCGCGGGTGGAGACGGTGGTCAGCTCGCGCGGGACGTCGGGCGTCACGGCCAGCACGTCGCTGCGGCCGATCAGGGCGCGTACCTCGGCGTCGGTCAGCATGGCCGAGAAGCCGTTCAGCACGACCTTGTAGTCGTGCACCAGTGGCGCGTTGCCGATGGCGGCGCGCACGGCCGCCTTTTTCTGGGCCAGGTAGCCGCTGTACAGCTGGACGCTGGCGCTGTTCAGGTTCAGGCGCTGGCCGGGGCGCGGCTGGGTGGCGGCCATGCCGTTGACGCCGCCGTCATAGGAGGCGATCGGCTTGTCGGCCAGTTGCACGACGTAGGGGCGGCGTTCGGCGGCCTGGGCTGACATGGTCAGGCCGGCCAGGGCGAACAGGATTGCTGCGGAAATTGGGCGGAGTTTCATGGATGCGTGTCCTTGGGTTCAGCGGGGTTCGGCTGTGTTGGGTGCTCAGGCCTGGCGGCGGCGGGCGCGGGCGGCGAGGCCGGCGAGGCCGATGCCGAAGATCGCGAGACTGGCCGGCTCCGGCACCTCGGCCAGGGCGTCTTCCAGCACCAGGTTGTCGATGGCGAACTGGCCGCGGTTGGTATCGAAGGCCACGCAGTCGCCGACGTCGTCGCAGGTGAAGCCGAACATGGCGATGGCCACGAAGGCGGTGTTGGCGAACGTTTCGAACGGGCTGTAGCGGCCGAACAGGAAGCCGCTCGAGCCGGGACCGTCGAGCAGCAGGTCTTGCTCCAGATAGCTGCCGTCTTCGAGGAAGCCCTGCATCCGCAGCAGGCCGGAATAGCGCGGATAACCGCCCAGGGCGGCGTCGAGGCCGATGAAGCTGGCGTCGATCGATTTCATCATGAAGGAGCTGGCATTATCGGCGGCGAGCCAGACGATGCTGTCGTTGAAGGCGCCGTAGTAGGCGCCGTCGCCGTTGACCGGGCAAGCCATGGCGACGCAGTAACCCGGATCGCTGCTGTCGACGATCGCGCCCACGAGGCTGCCGACATCGGCTGGGTCGTACGCTTCCATGAGCATGGTGTAACCGCTTTCCTGCCAGGTATCGCCGCTGCCGAACAGCATGCCTGCGCCGCTGTTGAAGGTGATCGTCGCGCCCTGGGCCGGCGCCGCGAGCGCGACTGCGCTAAGGGCAGCGGCTGCGAACTTGGCCAGCGGACTGGTCAGGGAGGGTAATGCCGTGTGCGATTTCCGAGTCATGATTTGCCTTTGTGGTTGGGATTTCTCTCGCCTTGGTATGGCGGGGCACTGCGCGTGGCACCTGAGGTTCAGGTTGTTAAGAAATATATCAATGGAAATAAGAAAAGTGTAAAAAAGTTTAACAAGCAATGTTTTGACTTTTTATAAATTGCACTCATTAAATTTGGTTTCTCCTATGAACAGACATTAATTCTTGCTGTTTGTCATCCGTTTGAAATATGCATCATTGTAATTTTTTGACATTTGAACAAATTGACCGTGGGTTATTTGGGTTGGCTGAGAATGGTGTTTTTTTGAAAAGAACAGTTGTCGCCGTGCTGGGCAGCGTGTTACCTTTCAAGCGCAGGATTTCAAAGAAGCAATCTAGGAGTCGCTTGATGGTTTTTGCTATGAAACAGGGCGCCGCCGTCCCTGCCGGACGCAGCGCAGGCTTCACGCTGCTGGAACTGCTGGTGGTGATCGTCATCATCGGCCTGCTCGCCGCCTATGTCGGACCCAAGTACTTCTCGCAGCTCGGCAAATCCGAAGTCACCGCCGCCCGCGCCCAGATCGACGCCTTCGACAAGACCCTCGATACCTACCGGCTCGACGTCGGCCGCTATCCGACCACCGAGGAGGGCCTGGCCGCCCTCATGACGGCGCCGCCGAGCGCCGGCGCCAAGTGGAACGGCCCCTACCTGAAGAAGGCGATCCCGCCCGACCCGTGGGGCAATCCCTACCAGTACCGGGCGCCGGGCGCCCGCGGCGAATACGAGGTGCTGTCCCTCGGCAAGGATGGACAGCCGGGTGGGACCGGCGACAACGCCGACATCAGTTCGAACTAAAACGCTCCCTTTCGCTTCACCGCAACCTGTCCGGGCATCCCATGCAGTTCGCCGTTCGCACCCTTGCGCCCGATATGTCGATCTCGAACCTCGTCGTCGACGCGCTCGACGCCCAGGACGCGCGCCGCCAGGTCGAGGCGCGCGGCCTGTTCGTCAGCGCCGTCGAGCCGGCGCGCGGGGCGGCGCTGGCGCGCCCGCGCGGGGGGAAACTTTCTCTGGTGCTGTTCAGCCAGGAGCTGCTGGCGCTGCTCAATGCGGGCCTGGGCATCGTCGAAAGCCTGGAAGCCCTGCTCGAGAAGGAGGGCGTGGCGTCCACCCGCGCCGTGCTGGAACGCCTGCTGGCCGGCCTGCGCGAGGGCAAGCGTTTTTCCAGCGTGCTGGCGGCGCAGCCGGCGCTGTTCCCCCCGCTGTACGTCGGCATCGTG
>DDKG01000338.1 GCA_002339265.1 Massilia sp. UBA2604
ATCCGCAACGCGCCGGGCAATGCCTTCGTCGACGGCAAGATGATCCGCGGCATCCACGAGCACCTGTTCTCGGTGCTGCGCGACATCGTGTTCGTCAATTTCGACGTCACCGACAACCCCAAATTCGACCTGACCCGCAGCGAAGGCATCACCGACGCCGTGTTCCATATCCTGCGCAACGCCAACGTGCTGCAGCCGCAGCGCAATCCGAACCTGGTGGTGTGCTGGGGCGGCCATTCGATCAGCCGCAT
Source organism: Massilia sp. UBA2604 (assembly GCA_002339265.1). Classification (GTDB taxonomy): domain Bacteria; phylum Pseudomonadota; class Gammaproteobacteria; order Burkholderiales; family Burkholderiaceae_D; genus Telluria. The sequence goes on from DDKG01000338.1 coordinate 252, forward strand.
CGAGTACAACTACACCAAGAAGGTCGGCTATGCGCTGGGCCTGCGCGAGATGGACATCTGCACCGGCTGCGGCCCGGGCGCCATGAAGGGCCCGATGAAGGGCGCCACCATCGGCCACTCCAAGCAGCGCCTCGGCAGCGGGCGTTACCTGGGCATCTCGGAACCGGGCATCATCGCGGCCGAATCGCCGAACCCGATCGTCAACGACCTGGTGATCATGCCGGATATCGAAAAACGCCTCGAGGCGTTCGTCCGCACCGGCCACGGCATCGTGGTGTTCCCGGGCGGCGCCGGCACCGCCGAAGAGATCCTGTACATCCTGGGCATCCTGCTCCATCCGGACAATGCCGAGATCCCGTTCCCGCTGGTGTTCACTGGCCCGGCTTCGGCGCGCGACTACTTCACCCAGATCGACCAGTTCATCGGCGTGACCCTGGGCGAGGCGGCGCAGCGGCGCTACCAGATCATCATCGACGATCCGGATGCGGTGGCGCGCGCGATGCAGGCCGGCGTGCAGGAAGTGCGGGCCTTCCGCAAGGCCAATAGCGACGCCTATTACTACAATTGGCGGCTCAAGATCGACCACGAGTTCCAGAAGCCGTTCAAGCCGACGCACGAGAACATGCGCGGTCTCGACCTGCACCGCGGCATTCCGACCCACCTGCTGGCGGCAAACCTGCGCCGCGCGTTCTCGGGCGTGGTGGCGGGGAACGTGAAGGAAGAGGGGATTCGCGCGATCGAGCAGTACGGCAAGTACGAGATCAGTGGCGAGGCCGAGATCATGGGGCCGATGGATGCGCTGCTGGCGTCGTTCGTGGAGCAGAGCAGGATGAAGTTGCCGGGTAAGGCGTATACGCCTTGTTATACGATCGTGCAATAAACAGCCCGCTGCCTAGGCACGTCGTTCCCGCGCAGGCGGGAACCTAAGTTGCGCGCATTCCCGCTACGTTCGCCGTCAGTGGCGGTGCGGGCGACTTGGGTCCCCGCCTTCGTGGGGACGACGTGCTGGAGTTACGGGCCACAAAAAAAGCCGCCTTTCGGCGGCTTTCTCAATCCTGCACTCAGTCTTCCTTGCGCAGATGCGGGAACAGCAGCACGTCGCGGATATTTGGCGAGTCGGTGATCAGCATCATCAGGCGGTCGATGCCGATGCCGCAGCCGCCGGCTGGCGGCATGCCGTATTCCAGCGCGCGGATATAGTCGGCGTCGTAGAACATCGCTTCGTCGTCGCCGGCATCCTTGGCGGCCACCTGGGCCAGGAAGCGCGCGGCCTGGTCTTCGGGATCGTTCAGCTCCGAGAAGCCGTTGGCGATCTCGCGGCCCACCATGAACAGCTCGAAACGCTCGGTCACGCCTTCGCGGGTGTCCGACGCGCGCGCCAGCGGCGAGACTTCGGCCGGGTAGTCGACGATGAAGGTCGGCTCCCACAGCAGCGCTTCGGCGGTCTCTTCGAACAGCGCCAGTTGCAGCGCGCCCAGGCCGGCGGTGGCGAATGGCTTGACGCCGAACTTGGTCTTGAGTTCGGTCTTGATGAACTCGGCGTCATTCAGCTGCTCGGGGGTATAGCCCGGCGCGTACTTGTCGATCGCCTCGACGATGGTCAGGCGCTGGAACGGCTTCGACAGGTCCAGCTCGCGGCCGCCATAGGTCAGCACGGCGCTGCCCTGGGCGTCGATCGCGGCCTGGCGGATCACCTGCTCGGTGAAGTCCATGATCCACTTGTAGTCGGTGTAGGCCGCATAGAATTCCATCATCGTGAATTCCGGGTTGTGACGGACCGACACGCCTTCGTTGCGGAAGTTGCGGTTGATCTCGAACACGCGGTCGAAGCCGCCCACGACCAGGCGCTTCAGGTACAGTTCCGGCGCGATGCGCAGGTACATTTCCATGTCCAGCGCATTGTGGTGGGTGATAAAGGGCTTGGCCGCGGCGCCGCCCGGGATCGGGTGCAGCATCGGGGTCTCGACTTCCATGAAGCCGTTCTTTTCCATGAAACGGCGCATCGACGACATCGCGGCGGTACGCGCCTTGAAGGTGCGGCGCGTCTCTTCGTTCATGATCAGGTCGACGTAGCGCTGGCGGTACTTGGTCTCCTGGTCGGCCAGGCCGTGGAATTTGTCCGGCAGCGGGCGGATTGCCTTGGTGATCAGGCGCAGCGCCGTCACCTTGACGGTCAGTTCGTCGGTCTTGGTCTTGAACAGGGTGCCCTCGACGCCCAGGATATCGCCCAGGTCGTAGCCGCGCAACGCTTCCATCGCATCGATGCCGGCGTTGTCGAGGGCGATATAGACCTGGATGCGGCCACTCGCTGCCGGGCCCGAGCTGTCCTGCAGGGTCGCGAAGGCGGCCTTCTTGCCCGCTTCACGGCGCAGCATCATGCGGCCGGCCAGCACGACGGCGACCGGTTCGGCTTCCAGCTCTTCGCGGGTCTTGCCGCTGTAGGTCTCGACCAGGTCGGCCGCCTTGTGCTGCGGGACGAAGTCGTTCGGGAAGGCGACGCCTTTCTCGCGGATCGCACCCAGCTTGGCGCGGCGCTCGGCCATGATCTTGTTTTCGTCAGCGGCCGGCAGCGGGGCCTGTTCTTGGTTTTCGGTGTTCATATTGTGTGGTTCTAGTCTTGGTTGATTCAGGCCAGCAGCGACTCAACGTCCAGCTGCGTGAAATCGTTGACGATGGCAATGACGTTGTCGAACTCGGCGAAGGCCTCGGCCGGCAGGGTAGTCGTGAGTACCACCGCGCGCATGCCGGCGCGGCGCGCCGCTTCCACGCCCAGCGGCGCGTCCTCGAACACGATGCACTGGGCCGGCATCGTCTCGCAGCGGTCGGCCGCCTTCAGGAACACGTCCGGATGCGGCTTGCCGCGCGGGACGTCGACCGTGCCGATCACCACCGCGTCGAAACGCGGTTGCAGGCCCATGTCTTCGAGGATGAAGCGCGCGCTTCCTGGCGAGGCGGAGGTGGCGACTGCCAGTTTCCAGCCGCGGGCGCGGCCGGCCTCGATGAAGGCGTCGAAGCCGTCGATGGTGCGCCGGTGCGGGCCGTACAGCTCGCGGTACAGCTCTTCCTTCTCGTGGTTCAGCGTCGCCAGTTCTTCATCGGTGAGTTCTTCGCCAATGTAATGGCGCAGGATTTCCTTGCCCTGGCGGCCAGCCGTGTCGCGGAAGAAGGCATCGGGCTCGATGGTTTTCCCGCGCCGCGCAAAGAAGGCGATCCACGCCTGGGTGTGGAAGTCCATATTGTCGACGATGGTGCCATCCATGTCGAAGATCAGCGCGCGGGCGGGTGTGGTCATCGGGTCTGTACCTTTTACGATTAAACGTTTTGCTTGAGGGATGCGGAGATGAAATCGTCCAGATCGCCGTCGAGCACGTTCTTGGTATTGCCCGTTTCGAAGCCGGTGCGCAAGTCCTTGATGCGCGACTGGTCGAGCACGTAGGAGCGGATCTGGTGACCCCAGCCGACGTCGGTCTTGGAGTCTTCCAGTTTCTGCTGCTCGCTCATGCGATTACGCAGTTCGAGCTCGTACAGCTTCGCACGCAGCATGTCCCAGGCCTCGGCCTTGTTGCGGTGCTGCGAGCGGTCATTCTGGCACTGGACCACGATACCCGATGGGCCGTGCGTCAGGCGCACCGCAGAATCGGTCTTGTTGATGTGCTGACCGCCGGCGCCCGATGCGCGGTAGGTGTCGATGCGCACGTCGGCCGGGTTGATCTCGATTTCGATCGAATCGTCGACTTCCGGATACACGAACAGCGAGGTGAACGAGGTATGGCGGCCGTTGGCCGAGTCGAACGGCGACTTGCGCACCAGGCGGTGCACGCCGGTCTCGGTGCGCAGGTGGCCATAGGCGTATTCGCCGTCGACCTTGATGGTGGCGGTCTTGATGCCCGCGACCTCGCCCTCGGACTGTTCGAGGATCTCGGCCTTGAAGCCCTTGCGTTCGCAGTAGCGCAGGTATTGACGCAGCAGCATCGAGGCCCAGTCTTGCGCCTCGGTGCCGCCGGCGCCGGCCTGGATGTCGATGAAGCAGTTCGCGTGGTCCATCGGATTGCTGAACATGCGGCGGAATTCCATCGCCTCGATGACCTTCTGCACCTCATCCAGGTCGCCGGACACCGCTTCGATGGTGTCGTCGTCGCCTTCTTCGCGCGCCATGTCGAACAGGTCGCGGGCGTCGGCCAGGTCGGCCTTGGCCTTCTCGAGCACGAGCACGACGCCTTCCAGCGCCTTCTTCTCTTTGCCCATTTCCTGGGCTTTCTTCGGGTCGTTCCAGATCGATGGATCTTCCATCTCCTGGTTGACCTGTTCTAGTTTCTCCGACTTCTTATCGAAGTCAAAGATACCTCCGAAGTTCGGCCTCACGACCGGTCAGGTCGTTCAGCAGGGCGGAAATGGCGTTGATGCGTTCGGCTTCCATGGTCTCGGCAGTCTCATTAGTTGGTTGAATCGAACCGGGGATTATACCTGACGACGCCGTATGGATTGCCATGGTCGTGGCCACTGCCGTATCATCGGCCCGTCTTGTTTCCCGGATTCCCCATGAACCGCCTGTTGCGTTACCAAATTGGCATGGCCTTCGCGCCGCTGCTGCTCATCCTTCCCGTCCACGCCGCCCAGGCTCCGAGCGGTTCGACCGCCGTGCTGGCCGTGCTCGAGACCTCCGACCTGCACTCGAACGTGGTCGGCTACGACTATTACAAGCTGGCGCCGGACGCCTCGATCGGCTTCGACCGCACCGCCACGCTGATCCGCCAGGCGCGCAAGGAATTCGCCAACACGCTGTTGCTCGACAATGGCGACACGATCCAGGGCACGGCCTTCGCCGACTACCAGGCGCTGGTGAAACCGCCGAGCTGCGAGCAGGTGCTGGGCATCTACAAGATCATGAACGCGCTCGGCTACGAGGGCGGCACGGCAGGTAACCACGAGTTCAACTACGGCCTGCCGTTCCTGAACCAGATCACGGGCAGCAGCTTCAAGGTCAAGGACGTCGCGCCGCAGGCCAAGCCTTGCGCGGGACCGAACTTCCCGATCGTGCTGGCCAATATCCACAGCCTACAGACCAACCAGCCGTTGTTCGCACCCTACAAGATCATCGACAAGAAGATCGTCGCGACGGGTAGCGACGGCAAGCAGGTCGAGAGCACCGTCAAGGTGGGCATCATCGGCTTCACGCCGCCCGAGATCATGGCCTGGGACAAGCGCTGGCTCGAAGGCCGCGTCACGCCGGTCGACGTCAAGGCCAGCGCCGAGCGCTACATCCCCGAAATGCGCAAGAAGGGCGCCGAGCTGGTGGTGGTACTGGGCCATTCGGGGCTCGACGACGCGGCCTATTCGCCGAAGATGGAACACACCAACTGGCATCTGGCCAAGGTGCCGGGCGTCGACGTGGTGCTGATGGGCCATTCGCACCAGCTGTTCCCGAACAAGGACAGCAGCGTGCCCCAATTTAATCTGCCGGGCGTCGACAAGGTGCGCGGCCTGGTGCACAGCGTGCCGGCGGTGATGCCGAGCCAGTGGGGCAAGCACCTGGGCGTGGTCCAGCTTCATCTGAAGTCCGACGGCAAGCACTGGACGGTGGAAAAGGACAAGACCGTGGTCGAAGCGCGTTCGACCCAGACCGGGCCGAAGACCTTCGTGGAACCCGATCCGGAAGTTACAAAGCTGGTGCGCGCCGAGCACGAGGCGACCATCGCCTACGTCAAGACGCCGGTCGGCAGCTCGGCCTTCCGCATGACGACGTATTTCGCCGACGTCGGCGATCCGTCGGCGCTGGAAGTGGTCAACCGTGCGCAGGCCGAATACGTTGCCAAATACGTCCAGGCCAACCTGCCGCAGTACGCGAAGCTGCCGGTGCTGTCGGTGACGGCGCCATTCAAGGCCGGCTTCCCGACCGTGGCCGACTACACCGACGTGCCGGCCGGCGACCTGGCCCTGAACAACGCGGCCGACCTGTACCTTTTCCCGAACTCGCTGTATGCGGTCAAGGTCGACGGCGCGGGCCTGAAAGCTTGGCTGGAAACGGCGGCGGGGCGCTTCAATACGATTGACCCTTCCAGGGCTGAGGCGCAGGAGCTGGTCAACAACCGCTTCCCGAGCTTTAATTTCGACACCATCACCTCGCCGGACGTCAGCTATGAAATCGACGTGACGCGCGCGTCGGGTGACCGTATCCGCAAGCTGGCCTACAAGGGCAAGCCGGTCGAGGACAAGCAGGAATTCCTGGTGGCGACCAATAACTACCGCGCCAGCGGCGGTGGCGGCTTCCCGGGCCTGGACGGCAGCAATGTGGTGCTGGCCTCGCCGGACAATAACCGCGACATCCTGATCGAGTACATCCGCAACGCGAAGGAGTTGAGCCGCAAATCGCAGGGTGCGGCGCGTAGCTGGCGGTTTGCTCAGGTGAAGACGGCGGGTCCGGTGGTGTTCCATTCGGCGCCGGATCTGGTGAAACTGGCGCAGGAGGCGGGGATCGACAATGTCAGCCAGTTGAAGGCCGATGATGGTAGCGGCAAAGGTACGGCGTTGTACGCCGTCGATCTGTCGAAGTAGCCATCACCACTACCGCATGAACGTCGTCCCCGCGAAGGCGGGGACCCAAGTTTGCGAGCATACTGACCACCTCGAACGCAGTCATTGCGCGGACGACTTGGGTTCCCGCCTGCGCGGGAACGACGTATTCAGGTGACAGGTTTACCGCATATTGCGGCGTCGCTCAATGCAGCTGTTTCTTTTCAGCCTGCACCAGCACGAACGGGCTCACCACCGACGCCCATAAAGTCTCATCCGCCTCCAGCCAGCCCTGCGCCTGCGCATCGCTGACCTTGGCCACGCTGCCCTCATTCATCCAGCGCGTCACGCTCTCGCGGTCGTCGTGGGCGACGCGCAGGGCGACGTCGATCAGGTCCAGCGCTTCGCTGACCCACACCACCGAACCGCTGGCGAAATGGCGCTGCAACTCGCTCCATTTGATGCGGCCGGTCTCGCGGTTGATCTTGTCGTGCAGCTCGGTATCTTTCTCGGGTTTGGTTTTCATCGTGAATCTGTTCAAAGAATCTCGACCGCAGGATGCGGCGAACCCGCCCATGTTAACCGATAGGTCTGCGCCTTGCGCACATTGCCGACCAGCGCAGGCCGGAAGCAGGCCAGGCAGGTGCCGCCCGGATGCCGCACGCTGGGGTAGATGATGCCCATCGATCCGCCGTCGAGCAGCTCGTTCGCCAGCGCCTGCGAAGCGACATAGCTGCCCGGGTCGAGGCAGTCCTGGTAGGCCGCGATGGCGCGCACGTCATGAAAGCTGGCGCTGAAATCGGCCAGCAGGCACTGGTACGTCACGCTGTCGTCGAAGCGGTCGATTTCTGCATATTCCACCGTTTTGTGGAATACCACTTCGGCCAGCGAGGTCTCGGTGTCGAAGCCACAATACCAGGCGCCGCGCTCGCCGTCGTTGAAGCGGCTGCCCTCGGGACGCGCATAGGTAAAGGCGGCATTGATGATGCGGAAATTCGGCACGCCGAACACGAGTTCGTCCACGCCGATGCCGGGCAACAGGCCGGATTCTCCGCGCAGGCGGTCGTTGGTG
>DDKG01000339.1:0-3138 GCA_002339265.1 Massilia sp. UBA2604
CTCCATCGCCGCCGCCATCTCGCACAGGTGGTCGGCGACGATGGCGCGCATCTCGTCCTCGGGGAAGGGCAGGTCGGCGAAGTCGATCGGGTCTTCCCGTTCGACTTCGCGCATCAGGGCGGCGAGCTGGTCTGGCTGGATCGTCATGGATGGCTCCGTGGGAACACGGAACCATTCTACATATTGCGGCGATACTGCCCACCCACCTCGAACAGCGCGGTCGTGATCTGCCCCAGCGAGCATACGCGCACCGCGTCCATCAGGCGCGCGAACACGTTCTCGTTGTCGATCGCGGCCTGGCGCAGGGCGGCCAGCGCGGCTGGCGCCGCATCGGCGTTGCGGCGGTGGAAGTCTTCCAGGCGCCGCAGCTGCGATTGCTTTTCCTCGTCGGTCGAACGGGCCAGTTCGATCGTGGCGGGAAGCGAAGCGCCCTTCGGGTTGCGGAAGGTGTTGACGCCGATGATCGGCAGGCTGCCATCGTGCTTGCGGTGCTCGTACAGCATCGACTCTTCCTGGATCTTGCCGCGCTGGTAGCCGGTCTCCATCGCCCCCAGCACGCCGCCGCGCTCGGCGATGCGCTCGAACTCCTGCAGCACCTGTTCTTCGACCAGGTCGGTCAGCTCGTCCATGATGAAGGCGCCCTGGTTCGGGTTTTCGTTTTTGGCCAGGCCCCATTCCCGGTTGATGATCAACTGGATCGCCAATGCCCTGCGCACCGATTCGTCGGTCGGCGTGGTGATCGCCTCGTCGTAGGCATTCGTGTGCAGCGAATTGCAGTTGTCGTAGATCGCGATCAGCGCCTGCAGGGTGGTGCGGATGTCGTTGAAGTCGATCTCCTGCGCGTGCAGCGAGCGGCCCGAGGTCTGGATATGGTACTTGAGCTTCTGGCTGCGGTCGTTGGCGCCGTACTTGTCGCGCATGGCGACGGCCCAGATGCGGCGCGCCACCCGGCCCAGCACCGTGTATTCCGGATCCATCCCGTTCGAGAAGAAGAACGACAGGTTCGGCGCGAAGTCGTCGATGTGCATGCCGCGCGCCAGGTAGGCTTCGACGAAGGTGAAGCCGTTCGACAGGGTGAAGGCCAGCTGCGAGATCGGGTTGGCTCCCGCTTCGGCGATGTGGTAGCCCGAGATCGACACCGAATAAAAATTGCGCACGCCGTGCGTGACGAAATATTCCTGGATATCGCCCATCACCTTCAGCGAGAACTCGGTCGAGAAGATGCAGGTGTTCTGGCCCTGGTCTTCCTTCAGGATGTCGGCCTGCACGGTGCCGCGCACGGCGGTGAGCACCCAGGCGCGGATCTTCTCCGCTTCGTCGGCGCTTGGCTGGCGCCCGTTCTTCTCGACGAACTTGTCGATCTGCTGGTCGATGGCGGTATTCATGAACATCGCCAGGATGGTCGGGGCCGGGCCGTTGATGGTCATCGAGACCGAGGTCGACGGGCTGCACAGGTCGAAGCCGTCGTACAGCACCTTCATGTCGTCCAGGGTCGCGATCGATACGCCCGAGTTGCCGACCTTGCCGTAGATGTCCGGGCGCAGCGCCGGGTCGGCGCCGTACAGGGTCACCGAATCGAAGGCGGTCGACAGGCGTTTCGCATCCATGCCGGTCGACACCAGCTTGAAGCGGCGGTTGGTGCGGAAGGCGTCGCCCTCGCCGGCGAACATGCGGGTCGGATCCTCGCCCTCGCGCTTGAAGGGGAACACCCCAGCCGTGTAGGGAAAACTGCCCGGCACGTTTTCCAGCATCAGGAAGCGCAGGATCTCGCCATGGTCCTCGAAGCGCGGCAGCGCCACCTTGCGCACCGGATTGCCGGACAAGGTCGTCGAAATCAGGCGCGTGCGGATTTCCTTGTCGCGGATTTTGACCACGTGCTCTTCACCGGCGTAGGTCGCCTGCAACTGCGGCCAGGACGCGACCAGCGCCTTCGCTTCGCCGTCCATGGCGTTGTCGCGCTGGACGATCAGCGCGTCCAGGTCGGATGACTGGGCGAATTCCTTGCCCGCGGCGGCCAGCATGCGCCTGGCCTCGGTGAGCTGCTGGCGTTCGCGCGCCAGCGTCACCTGCTTGCCGACCGTGCGGTGGTAGCCGCGCACGGTGTCGGCGATCTCGGCCAGGTAGCGGCTGCGCGCAGGCGGCACGATCACGTTCTTGCCGCTCGAGTAGCGCTGCGCCGGCGCCTGCAGGCTGCCGGTTTCAACCTTCAGGCCCAGTTCGGCCAGTTTCGGCAGCAGGCCGTGGTAGAGGGCGGTCACGCCGTCGTCGTTGAAGCGCGAAGCCTGGGTGCCGTAGACCGGCATCTGGTCCGGGCTGGTGGACCACAGTTCGCGATTGCGCTGGTATTGCTTGGCCACGTCGCGCAGCGCGTCGAGCGCGCCCTTGCGGTCGAACTTGTTGATCGCGATGAGATCGGCGAAATCGAGCATGTCGATCTTCTCGAGCTGCGAGGCGGCGCCGAATTCCGGGGTCATCACGTACATCGAGGTGTCGACGTGCGGGACGATGGCGGCGTCGCCCTGGCCGATGCCCGAGGTCTCGACGATCACCAGGTCGAAGCCGGCGACCTTGCAGGCCGCGATCACGTCCGGCAGGGCCTGCGAGATCTCGGAGCCCGCTTCGCGCGTGGCCAGCGAGCGCATGAACACGCGCTGCTGGCCGTTCCATGGATTGATCGCGTTCATGCGGATGCGGTCGCCCAGCAGGGCGCCGCCCGACTTGCGGCGCGACGGATCGATCGAGATCACGGCGATGTTCAGGCGGTCGCCCTGGTCGAGGCGGATGCGGCGGATCAGTTCATCGGTCAGCGAGGATTTGCCGGCGCCGCCGGTGCCGGTGATGCCCAGGGTCGGCACGCGCAGCGTGTCGGCCGTGTCCAGGATCTGCTTGCGCAGGCCTGGATCGACGCGGTCGTTTTCGAGCGCTGTGATCAGCTGGGCCAGCGGGCGGTGGCGCGCGGCGATGTCGCCTGTCTGCAGCGCTTCGAGCGTGGTCGGGGCGTAGGGCGACAGGTCGACATCGCAGGCTTCGAGCATCGAGCGGATCATGCCCACCAGGCCCATGCGCTGGCCGTCTTCCGGGCTGAAGATGCGCGTCACGCCATACGCGTGCAGGTCCTCGATCTCGCTCGGGACGATC
>DDKG01000339.1:3161-15448 GCA_002339265.1 Massilia sp. UBA2604
CATGATGTTGATCGAGGCGTCATGGCCGTCGAACAGCGAAGCGGCGGTGACGAAACGGACCTTGTTGGCCAGGCGCGGCTGCTCGGGCAGGTCGAGCTTCGCTGCGGGATTGATGTCGTTCATGAGGGGAGAGTCCTTGTGAGCGGTGCGGACGGGGATGCTGGTACGGTATATGACGTTAACGTTAACGTCAAGCTCGCGGCGAAGTAATACAGGCGCCTTCGACCCATTTCACATTGCGTATCCCTGGGGCAACATCAGGTTCCATTGTGCAAGTCGCTTGTTATACTCGGTGCATAGGGGGCGCCTGGCTCCGGAATACATAAAGACACAACAGATGCTGAAAAAACTGGATTCGTCACAGCTCAGGGTGGGCATGTTCATCCACGACCTGGATTGCGGCTGGATGGAGCATCCGTTCGTACGCAACCAGTTCCTGGTCACCAACGAGGCCGAGATCCGCAAGATCGTCGAGGCGCGCATCCGCGGCGTCGTGATCGATTGCGGCCGCGGCCTGGACGTCGACGCGCCGACCGTCGACGAAAGCGCGGCCGCCACCGAGGCCGAAGTGACGGCGCTGGCGCAGGCAGCCAGCGAGCACGGGCGCGTGCGGGTGTCGCTGGCCGAGGAATTGCAGCGCGCCGTCCATGTGCGGCGCCAGGCCGAAGGCCTGGTGCGTACCGTGATGCAGGACGCGCGCCTGGGCAAGGCCGTCGAGCTGGACCAGGTGAGCCCGGTGGTGCAGAACGTCACCGAATCGATCCTGCGCAATTCGGGCGCCTTGACCAGCCTTTTGCAGCTCAAGAACAAGGACGACTACACCTTCCTGCACTCGGTCAGCGTGTGCGCGCTGCTGGTCGCCTTCTGCCGCTCGCGCGGCATGGACGAGACGACCATCTACCAGGCCGGCCTGGGCGGCCTGCTGCACGACACCGGCAAGGCGCTGGTGCCGGACGCCATCCTCAACAAGCAGGGCCGCCTGACCGACGAGGAATTCGACATCGTCAAGCGCCATCCGCGCGACGGCCACGACATCCTGGCCAGGACGCCGGGCATCGGCCTGGTCCCGCTCGACATCACCTTGCACCACCACGAACGGCGCGACGGCAGCGGCTATCCGGACCGCCAGGCCGGGGACGGCATCAGCGAGCTGGCGCAGATGGCGGCCATCGTCGACGTGTACGACGCGATCACGTCCGACCGCTGCTACCACAAGGGCATCCCGGCGGCCGAGGCGCTGCGCAAGATCTACGAGTGGAGCAAGCACCACTTCAATCCGGCGCTGACCCAGGAATTCATGCGCTGCGTCGGGATCTACCCGGTCGGCACCCTGGTGCTGCTGGAGTCGGGCCGGCTGGGCGTGGTGGTCGAGCCGCACGAATCGAGCCTGCTCACGCCGAAGGTGAACGTGTTCTTCCATGCGAAGCAGCAGGTGTATATCCGCCCCGAGACGGTCGACCTGTCGCGCGCGGTGGGCTTCGGCGGCGGCGACCGCATCGTGCGCCACGAGTCGGCCGCCAAGTGGCGGGTCGAGCCGCTGCGCTTCATGCAGCTGGCCGAGGCGTGAAGCTATAAGCCTCCGGCGCAGCGCAGGGTGGCGCCGGTGACGTAGCTGGCCGCCGGCGACAGCAGCCACAGCACCGGTTCCGCGATCTCTTCCGGCGTGGCCAGGCGTCCCAGCGGGATCTTCGGCGCGATGCGCGCCGGGCGTTCCGGCTCGCCGGCCTGGGCGTGGATGCCGGTCAGGGTCGACCCGGGCGCCACCGCGCACACGCGGATGCCCTCCGGCGCCAGCTCGCGCGCCAGTCCCAGCGTGAACGTCTCGACCGCGGCCTTGCTGGCCGCATAGTGCACGTATTCGTGCGGGCTGCCGGTGACGGCGGCGATCGAGGACAGGTTGACGATCACGCCTCCTGCGCCATGCCTGCGAAAGGCCTGCACCGCGGCGCGGCTGCAATGCATGACGCCGTGCACATTGGTGCGGAACACCGCTGCAATGGTGTCCGGGTCGCTGTCCATGAAGCCGGCCAGACGACCCGTGATGCCGGCATTGTTGACCAGGGCGGTCACGGGACCGAGTTCGCGTTCGACGCGCGCGAACATGCGCTCCACCTCGCCGGCGTCGCCGACGTCGGCCTGCAGCGCGATGGCGACGCCGCCGGCGGCGCGGATGTCGGCCAGCAGCGCCTCGGCGGCCGGCGTGTCGTGGCGGTAGTTGAGCGCGACCCGGTAGCCGTCGCGGGCCGCGCGCCGGGCGATGGCGGCGCCGATGCCGCGCCCGGCGCCGGTGACGATCAGGACGTTTTCCATATCGATCCTCCTGGCGCCAGTGTGGCGCGCGGCCGTGCTGCGCGCAAGCGCAGGCGGCGCATGCCACCCATGCGTGGCGCGCATGGATGACATGACAAATCGGCGCCATTCCCTGCTATCGTTCTTCCTATACTGTGCGGACGTGATTCCACTGGAGGCGCCATGCCATACGCCATCGAATTCTGGTTCGAGTTCGGCAGCAACTACAGCTACCTGAGCGCGATGCGCATCGAAGCGGCGGCGCGGGCGACCGGCGCGCCGCTGGCCTGGCGGCCGTTCCTGCTCGGCCCAGTTTTTCGCGAACTGGGCTGGGAGAGCTCTCCCTTCCTGGCGCAGCGCGAGAAGGGCGAGTACGTCTGGCGCGACATGGCGCGCCGCGCGGCGAAATACGGCTTGCCGTTCCGGCGCCCGAGCGTGTTCCCGCGCCGCGCGCTGCTGCCGATGCGGGTGGCGCTGCTGGCCGCCGGCGAACCCTGGATGGGTGAGTACTGCCGCCGCATCATGCACCTGGCCTGGGCCGAGGACCGCGAGATCGACGACCCGGCGCCGGTGCTGGCCGCGCTGGCGGGCCTGGCGCCGGATCCGCAGGCGCTGGTGGCGCAGGCCGGCGGCGAGGCCGCCAAGGCCGCGCTGCGCGACCGGACCGCGCAGGCGCGCCGGCTCGGCCTGTTCGGGGCGCCCAGCTTCATCGTCGACGGCGAACTGTTCTGGGGCGACGACCGGCTCGAGGATGCGCTCGAGGCTGCAGCGAAATGCGGCTGAACGCATTGCCCCCGCTGGACGCCCTGAAGGGCTTCGTGGCCACCGCGCGGCGCGGCAGCATCACCGCCGCGGCCGACGAATTGTGCCTGACCCAGTCGGCCGTCAGCCGCCAGATCCAGAGCCTGGAACAACGCCTCGGCGCGCCGCTGTTCGTGCGCGGCAAGCGCGGCATCGCGCTCACCGCGGCCGGGGAAGGGCTGTATGCGATCGCGGCGCCGATGCTGGCGCAGCTGGCCGACTTCGCCGGCGCGCTGCGCGCCGCGCCGCCGTCGAACCCGGTCACGATCGCGGCCGGCATCGGGGTGGCGGCGCTGTGGATCCTGCCGCGCCTGGGCGCCTTCCAGGCCCTGCATCCCGGCGTCGACCTGCGGCTGGCGGCCGGCAATGCCTTGTCCGACCTGGAGCGCGAGGGCATCGACCTGGCCATCCGCTACTGCGACGCGGCGCAGGCGCCGCCTGGGGCGCTGCACCTGTTCGACGAGATCGTGGTGCCGATCGCCAGCCCGGCGCTGGCGGCGCGCGCCTTCGCCAGTCCGGCGGCCGTGCTGGAGCACACGCTGCTCGAGCTGGACGACGCGCCGCGCACCTGGCTGCACTGGCCGGCGTGGCTGCGTGCGCGCGGCATCAGGCGCAAGCCGCCGCGCAGGCTGCACTTCAACCAGTACGACCAGGTGGTGCAGGCCGCATTGGAGGGACACGGGGTCGCGCTCGGGCGCCTGGCGCTGGTCGAGCCGATGCTGAGCGCCGGCCGCCTGGCGGCGCAGCACGAGGAGGCGCGGCGCGTGCCGGGCCGCGGCTACTGGCTGCTGGCCGGGCCTGACGCCGGCCGGCCCGACGCGGCCGTGTTTCGCGCCTGGCTGCTGGACGAGCTGGCGCAGAGCCGCGCGCGGATCGAGGAGTACGGGGCGCCGGATGCATGAACCGGATCATGCGCGCCGCGCATGGCTGGCCTGAAAAAATGCCGTTTGCCGCCGCCTGGCGCGCTCGCGATACTGGTTGCTCCCATCCGATATGCGAGGAGCCGCCATGCCGCCGTCGATCCGATTCAGTCCGCCGTCCCCCTGGCGCTGCAGAACCTGGTGTGGGGCGTCGCCCAGCCGCTGGCCGGCTGGATCGCCGACCGCCACGGTTCGCGGCGCCTGATCTTCGGCGGCTGCCTGTTGTATGGCCTGGGCCTCGCCGTGACGGCGCATGCCGCCACCACCCTGCAACTGGTGCTGGGCGCCGGCCTGGTGATCGGCATCGCCCTGGCCTGCACCGCCTTCGGCGCGATCTATGGCGCCCTTGGCCGCATGCTGGCGCCGGAGCAGCGCGGCTGGGGCCGGGCCGCGGCCGGCGTCGGCCAGTTCGCCGCCATCCCGGCCGCCCAGGGCGCCGTCGGGGCCTTCGGCGCATCGAACGCGCTGCTGCTGCTGGCGGCCGCGATCGCGATGCTGTGCGTATGCGCGCTGGCGCTGGACGACCGCCGCCCGCCGGGGCAGCGCGCCAGCCCGGAGCAGCCGCTGGCCATGATCTACCTGGTGCGCTCGCTGGCGATCGCCCTGTTCGTACTGGCGCCGCCGGGCGCGGCCGCCCTGTATGCGTTCGCGGTGGTGATGGGCGTGCTGTGGCTGGGGACGGTCCCGCTGACCAATGGCATCGTATCCGGCGTGTTCGGCGTGCGCTACCTGGCGACCATGTTCGGGCTGGTGTTCCTGGGCCACCAGGCGGGCAGCTTGTGCGGGGTGTGGCTGGGCGGGCTGGTGTGGGACGCCACCGGTTCCTACGACCTGGTGTGGTGCGCCACCGTCGCCATCGGGCTGGTGGCGGCGGCGCTGCACTGGCCGCTGAGCGAAACGCCGGCCGTTATCCCGCTGCGGGCGGCGTGAGCGCGATGCGGGACTGGAAAGCCGCCCTGATGCTGCTGCCGTTCGCGCTGGCCCTCGGCTGGGCGCTGGCGCGCATGCTGGGTCCCGGCATGGCCCTCGAACTGCTCGCGATGCTGGCGCTGTGCTAACTAAAAGAATTCGGCGGTGTCGTTGACGGCCACCGTTTGCAGCAGCCCGCCCGCGACCAGCTCTTCGTAGTGGCACACGCGGTTGCGGCCGTGGGCCTTGGCGTAGTACAGGGCCTGGTCGGCATGGCCGAGCGTGACCACCGGCGAATCGGCGGCGCTGACGCTGGTGAAGCCGATGCTGACCGTGACCCGGCCCACCTGCGGGAAGTCGTGGGTTTCGACGTCGGCGCGGAAGCGCTCGATGATGCGGCGCGCGTTGTCCAGGTCGGTCGAGCGCAGCAGCACCACGAATTCCTCGCCGCCGAAGCGGAACACCCGGTCCTGGGCGCGGAACGACGACTGCAGCAGGTTGGCGATCAGGATCAGCACCTCGTCGCCGTACAGGTGGCCGAAGCGGTCGTTGACGCCCTTGAAGTGGTCGACGTCGACCACCGCCAGCCACTGCTTTTCTTCGCCGTGGTGGTGGCGCCGCTCGGCCAGGCCGGGGGCCGTGGCGTCGGTCTCGGAGGCGTGCAGCATGCGCGCCAGCTGGTCGTCGAAGGTCTTGCGGTTGAGCAGGCCCGTGAGCGAGTCGCGTTCGCTGTAGTCGAGCAGGTTCTGGAAATTGCGGTACACGCTGACGATCCCGTTGACCATGTACAGCGCCTCGGGCGTGAACGGGGCGGCGTGCACGATCTCGAGGCAGGTGTCGGCCTTGTCGCCGAACCAGATCGGCAGCCACAGGCGGCGCAGGCCATCGGCGCCGATGCTTTCGGCGCGCGGTTCGTGGTGGCGCAGGCAGGCGCCGAGTTCGGGATAGAGCGCGATCGGTTCGCCGGGACCGCTGTCCTGCGGCTCTTCGGGGCAGGCCACGCCGCCGGCGTGGATGCAGGCGCGCGAGCGCACGAAGTGCTGTTCGCCGACGCTGGAGATGGTGAGCACCCGGGTCCGGGCCGCGCCGGACAGTTCCTGGACCGCCGAAATCACGGAGATGTCCAGCATGGTGTGATCGCGGTGGCCGGTCATGTCCACCATGTGTCGCAGCAGGGAATCCATGTCTTCGTTATCAGGCCAGGCAATGAGAGGGTACGAGACCGCCCTGCACGGGGCGGATAACGCTGCTGGACGGCCAGCGCGCCATGATCGGCGGTGCCGCATTTTTCAGCGGTCAAGCAAAACAGCATAATACTTTTTTGTATTAGCGGCAACTATTCTTAACAATTTTTATTCATGATTTCCTATGGCGTGACACATCGCTCCACGAGTTTGTTTCTTATCAGAAGCACTGGTTTCCATACGGCAAAGTTGTGGATGGTCAACCTGCCGTGCAGCACTAATCGGTACAGTGAACTCACTGGCTAACGCAACACAGCAGTAGCGACGGGGCCCAGTCGCAGCCAGTATTTCCTCAACCATCATAAGGAGTTTGTCATGAGCACGATTACCTCGGCCATCAAAGCATTTTTCGCTGACGAAAACGGTGTGACTGCCATCGAGTATGGCCTGATCGCCGCGCTCATCGGCGTGGTGATGGCCGGTGTCGCCGGTGAAGTCGGTGAAAACATCGAGGCTGCCTTCATCTACATCCGCGATCAGTTGGTCGTCCCGGCGTAATCTGCCTGCCTCCCGGAGCGCGGTACGGCCCCGGGGGGCTTTTTTTTTGTGGAGTCCGATCATGGCTATCGCACTGTACCTCGATACCCTGCTGCTGCTGATGGTGTCGGCGGCGGCGCTCAAGGACCTGGAAAGCCGGCGCATCCCGAACCTGCTGCTGGCCGCCGGCATGCTCGGCGCCCTGGTCCTGCACCTGCTGTCGCCGCAACCGATGGCGGGGCTGCTCGCCTGGCTGGGCGGGGCGGCGACCGGTCTCGCGATCTTCCTTCCCTTCTACCTGGTCCGCGGCATGGCTGCCGGGGACGTCAAGATGATGGCCGCGGTCGGCGCCTTCGCCGGTCCTGGCGACGCGCTGCGCATCGCCATCCTGGCCTGGTGCATCGGCGGCGTGATGGCGCTCGCCGTCATCGTCTTCAAGGGCCGCTTGCGCATGGCGCTGGCGAACCTGTGGGCGATCGTGCGGCCCGCGCTGCTGCGCCTGCCGCGCGGACCGATGCCGGGCAGCGCCGACGGCCAAGCCAGCGTCGGCTCGATTCCGTATGGCGTGGCGATTGCCGCCGGCACCATCGCGCTGCTGGTCGGCCGCTATGCGCAGCAGCCGCCGTTATGAAGCGCGGGTCAGGCTCTTGTGAGGTATCAAGTGGCTGATGAGGCCGCTCGCTAGAATCAAATCAAGGTCTTCCGAAACATCTTCATGGGCAGGAGGGTTCATGATGGGAATGTTGTCGGCCACCACGGCCGCCGCCGGGCACGACGCGTCGTCGTTCGGGGCCGGGGCCAGCGCGCCATCCGCCGACGGCGACGTGGCCGCCGTGCTGCCGCGCCAGCCGCGCACCGTGCGCGACTCCGGGCTCGATCCACGCCTGGTGACGGGGCTGGTGCTCAAGGCGCTGCATGCGGGCGGCAAGACGCCGCTGTCCAGGCTCACCGGACGCCTGCGGCTGTCGGTCAGCGTGGTGCGCGAAGTGCTGCAGGGCCTCGTCTCCATCCAGCAGGCCGAAGTCGCCTATTCGGGCGAGACCGATCTTGACGTGCACTACCAGCTCACCGCCGCCGGCACGCGCGCCGCCGGCGAACACCTGGCCGAGTCGCGCTATGCCGGCCCGGCGCCGGTGACCCTCGCCGCGTGGCGCTCGGTGGTGGCGCAGCAGTCGCAGCGCCAGCCGGACGCGCCGCGCGTGGCGCGCGCCGAACTCGAAGCGGTGCTCGACGGCGACGGCCTGGAACCGGCGGTGCGCGAACTGATCGGCGCAGCCCTGTATTCCAATCGTCCGCTGCTGCTGAACGGCCCATCCGGCAGCGGCAAGACCACCCTGGCGCGCAAGTTCGCGCGCCTGCGCCAGGATCCGATCGCGGTGCCGTACGCGGTGCTGGTCAACCACGAAATCATCCAGCTGCACGACCCGGCCCTGCATGCGCCGCCACTGCAGATGCGCGGCATCGAGGAACGCCGCAGCGTTGATGCGCGCTGGCAGCTGTCGCAGCGGCCGCTGGTGCACGTCGGCGCCGAGCTCACGCGCGACATGCTGGAACTGCGGGTGGATGCCGCCAGCGGCGTGCTGCGCGCGCCGCCCCACATCCTGGCCAATAACGGCCTGCTGGTGCTGGACGACCTGGGGCGCCAGCGGATGCCCGCCGGCGAGCTGCTGCACCGCTGGCTGGGCGCGCTGGAGGCCGGCCAGGATCACGTGACGGTACCGCACGGCCCGAGCCACGCGCTGCCGTTCGACGTCGGCCTGGTGCTGGCCACCAGCCTGGCGCCCGAATCGGTGCTGGACGACGCCTGCCTGCGCCGCATCGGCTACCGCATCGCCGTGGGGCCGCTGTCCGAATCGAGCTACCGCGCGCTGCTGCGGCGCCAGGCGCGCCTGCGCCGCATCGAGGTCGACGAGGCCGCGCTCGACTATCTGATCGACGAGCTGCACCGCCGCACCCGGCGCCCTTTGCTGGCCGCCTGGCCGCACGAGCTGCTGGGGCGGATCGCCGATTTCGCCGGCTTTGCCGGCCGCGCGCCGCGCTGCGACGTCGATGGCCTGGTCCAGGCCTGGAGCAGCCTGTTCGGAGCCAGCGCCCTGCCGCCCGCGCTGCCCTCGCTGCCTCAGGCATCGAACCCGGCGGCGTCGAATCCGGACCTGAATCGAAAATGACAAGGGAGATGTGCGATGAAGAACAAGCGTGCCGTGATCATGATGGCACTGGCGGTGGTGCTGGGCTTGCTGGCGGTGGCGCTGGCGGCAAGCTGGCTGCTCAATGCGCCGGGCGCGAGCGCCGGCCGGATCGTCGTCGCCAAATCCGACGTCGACATCGGCCAGCGCCTGACGCCCGAGATGTTCAAGCTGGTCGACTGGCCGGCCGACAGCGTGCCGAAAGGCGCCTTCACCGATCCGGCGCCGCTGAGCGGGCGGGTATTGCGCAGCAGCCTGCTCGCGGGGGAACCGATCAGCGAAGCCAAGCTGGCCCCGGCCGGCACCCTGGGCGGCCTGTCGGCCCTGATCACAGAGGGCAAGCGCGCGATCACGGTGCGCGTCAACGACGTGATCGGGGTGGCCGGTTTCACCCTGCCGGGCAACTACGTCGACATCATCGTCAGCACCGAGACCATGCTCGACCCGAACGCGGCCCGGGCGCGCGAGCAGAGCATCTCGAAGATCGTGCTGGAGCGGATCCTGGTGCTGGCGGTGGCGCAGGAAGTCAACCGCGACGAGACCAAGCCCAAGGTCGTCAATGCCGTCACGCTCGAGGTCACCCCCGCCGAGGCGGAAAAACTGGACCTGGCGCGCAGCGTGGGCACCCTGTCGCTGGCGCTGCGCAACCAGGTCGATCCGGCCGCCGCCGCCACCCTCGGCGCAACCAAGGAAAACCTGCTGCCCGCAGTCGCCGCCGCCGCGCCGCCACCGCCGGTGGTGCGGGCCCCGCCGCGGCCGCGCGTGCAGCAGGTGCGCGCGCCGGCCCCGCCAAAGCGCGATTGCATCAGCGTCATCAACGGCCTGCACGCATCGCAGGAATGCTTCTGACCACCGACTGGACCGATCATGAAACGACGTTCTCCGATCGCCTCGCGCGCCGT
Organism: Massilia sp. UBA2604; assembly: GCA_002339265.1. GTDB lineage: Bacteria > Pseudomonadota > Gammaproteobacteria > Burkholderiales > Burkholderiaceae_D > Telluria. The sequence continues at coordinate 12,890 of DDKG01000339.1, forward strand.
CCTTGCGACCGTTGCTCCCATCCTCTCCGCCGGCTTTGCCACGCTGTTGGCCGGCCCGGCGCTGGCCAGCGTCGCGCCCGCCGCCGCCGCAGCGGCACAAAAGCCGGCCGAGCCGAAACCGGCGCCGAAAAAGCCGGCGCCCGCCCGCACGGTCGACGAGCCGCCCGCGCGCGTCACCGAAGGCTGCCGCGGCGAGGCGGCGCGGCCGGCCGCGATGGCGCTCCAGATGGGCAAGTCGACCATGCTGCGCCTGCCCGAGAAGGTCGCCCGGCGCAGCGTCGGCAATCCGGCCGTGGTGCAGGCCATGCTGGTCGCCCCCGACACCCTGTACATCGCCGGCGTCGACGTCGGCAGCACCAATATGATCGTGCAGGGCCGCAGCGGCTTGTGCAGCGTGATCGACATCACGGTCGCGATGGACCCGAGCGGGCTCGAAGCCACGCTCAAGGCCGCGCTGCCGGACGAGCAGGACATCCGCGTGATGGCCGCCCACGACAGCCTGATCCTGACCGGCACCGTCCGCGACGCCAACGCCGCGCAGCGCGCGGTGGAGCTGGCCGGCGCCTACGTGCGGCGCCCGCTGCGCCAGCTGCCGGCGGCCGACAAGGAGAACGACACCGACGGCGTGATCGTGGTGGGCAGGAATGGCGGCAGCGTCAGCGGCGGCAACGCGGGGGGCAGCCCCGAGACCCGGGTGGTCAACCTGCTGGCGGTGAGCGCGCCGCAGCAGGTGCAGCTCGAGGTCAAGGTGGCCGAGGTCTCGCGCACGCTGCTCGAGCGGCTCGAGACCAGCACCCGCTTTTCCTTCGGCTCCGGCAGCTGGACCACGACCCTGGCCACCGATTTCCTGACCGGCCTGGCGCGCGGCGGCCTGTCCGGAATCAAGACCAATGGCAACCGCTTCGGCATCGAGGCCGACAAGGTCGACGGCCTGGTGCGCATCCTGGCCGAACCGAACGTGCTGGCCATCAGCGGCCAGGAAGGCTCGTTCCTGGCCGGGGGCAAGTTCTACATCCCGGTGTCGCAGGACGACGACCGCGTGACCCTGGAAGAAAAGGAATTCGGGGTCGGCGTGCGCTTTACTCCCACCGTGCTGTCGGGCGGGCGGATCAACCTGAAGGTGGCGCCCGAGGTGTCCGAACTGTCGCGCGAAGGGATCGGCATCACCGCCACCGGCGTGGTCGGCACCGCCATCATGCCGCTGGTGACCACGCGCCGCGCCAGCACCACGGTGCAGCTGTACGACGGCCAGAGCTTCGCGATCGGCGGCCTGGTGCGCAACAACCTGATCGCCAACCTGAAGGGCCTGCCCGGCCTGGGCGAGGTGCCGGTGCTGGGCGCGCTGTTTCGCAGCACCGATTACCAGCAGGACCGCACCGAGCTGGTGTTCGTGATCACGGCGCGCCTGGTCAAGCCGCTGCCGGCCGGCAGCCACGTGCTGCCCACCGACGGCCATGTGCTGCCGTCGCGCGCCGGGGTCATGCTGGGCGGGCGGCTGGAAGGGTCGCAGCCCACCGTTGCGGCGCCTGCCGCAACGCCGTCCGCGGCCACGCCACCCGCCGCGGTACCCGGAGCGGTATCCGGCGCGGGATCCGGCACGGTATCCGGTAGCTATGAGCTGACGCCGGCGGCTTCGAACTGATATAGGGGAATGCGATGCGAACCACATTCACACGATGGGCGGCGCTGGCGCTGCTCGCCTGCGGCGCGTCGGGGTGCGTCTCGACCACGCCGGACTGGGATGCGCGCTTCGGCGTGGCCACCCGCAGCAACCTGGAGGCCCAGGTGCTCGACCCGAGCGGCGCCGCCAGCCGCAATCCCGCCCTGGGCCTCGATGGCCGCGCCGCGCGCTCCGCCATCGACAACTACCAGCGCTCGTTCGCCCGGCCGGAACTAGGGCCGCCGGCGGCGATGGTGGACCAGTGATGGACGCGCGCCGAGCAGAAGTCCTTCGTCCGGGGCTGCCATGAGAGCGCTCCTGATCAGCCGTGACAGCCACCTGTACGCGGAGCTGGCCTCGCAGGGCGCGGCGCGGGTGCCGCCGCTGCACCTGGCCGCCACCCGCGCCAGCCTGCGCGAGGCGCTCGACCGCCCCGAGCCCGATGCCCCGCAACTGGTGATCGTCGACGCCAGCGGGCTGGAACCATCCGAAGCGGGCCTGCTCGAGCGCCTGGGCCGCCAGTACCCCGATTCGCAGCTGATGCTGCTGACCAACCAGCACCAGCCCGACCTGTTGATCACGGCGATGCGCGCCGGCGTGCGCGAGCTGCTGCAACTGCCGCTGGTGCACCGCGCCTTCCACGAGGCGATGGACCGGATCGCCACCGCCGCCGGCGTGCCCGGCCTGCGCGAAGGCAAGGTGCTGGCCTTCATCGCCTGCAAGGGCGGCAGCGGCGCCACCTTCATCTCGGCCAACTTCGGCTATGCGCTGGCCACGCTGGCGGGCAAGAAGGTCCTGCTCATCGACCTGCACGGCCAGTTCGGCGACGCCGCCCTGTACGTGTCGGACCAGAAGCCGACCATGACGATGTCGGACGTGTGCGCCCAGATCGCGCGCGT
>DDKG01000340.1 GCA_002339265.1 Massilia sp. UBA2604
AGCCCGACGCCGCTGCCGGCATGCAGGTTGAAGCCGACGCCGTCGTCGCACACGTCGACGCACAGGGTGGCGCCTTCGACCCGCGCGCGCACCGTGATCGTGCCGCCGGCGACCTTCGGCTCCAGGCCGTGCTTGATCGCATTCTCGATCAGCGTCTGCAGCATCATCGGCGGGAACGGCGAGCTGCCGAGGAAGTCGGGCACCTCGAAGCGCACCGCCAGCCTTTCCTTCATGCGCGCCTGCATGATCGACAGGTAGGCGCGCGACAGTTCGACCTGCTTGCCCAATGTCCCGCCGGCGCCCTTGGCAGAGCGCATCTGCGGCAGCGAGGCGCGCAGGTATTCGATCAGGTGGCTATGCACGCGCGCGGCTTCCTTCGGGTCGGTCTCGATCAGCTGGCCGATCAGGGCCAGGGTGTTGAACAGGAAGTGCGGCTCGACCTGGGCCTGGAGGGTGGCCATCTGCGCTTCGGTCAGGCGCCGCTCGAGATTGGCGACGTCGGCCTTGGTGGAGGCATCGCGCGCCAGCAGCTCGGCGCGGCGCTTGCCGCCGGCCAGCACCTTGACGCCGAACGAGATCAGGATGAACCAGATCGCCGGCTCGGTCAGCTTGATGAACAGGCCGGTGATGAACACCAGGAACCAGACCAGGTACAGCTGGCGCCACTCGATCAGCGCCAGCCAGTCGAAGAAGCGCCACCACAGCACGCCTGCTTCGCGAAAAGCGTCGCGGACGAAGTCGAGCGCGCGGTTGATCTGGGTGGCAGCCATGGTCTTACTCTTGCGTGTAGTGCTTGATGCGGCGCGGTTCGCGGCCGAAGATGGCAATGGCGAGGAATTTGAGCAGCAGCAGGCCGACGAACAGCGCCAGCACGATCGGCACGATGGTGATCAGGGCCGCCAGCACGATCGCGATCACCAGCAGCACCGGCCACGGCATGCGGCGCAGCGAACGGGCGCTGGACTTCGCCAGGCGCCAGGTGGTGCGGCCAGCCACTTCCATATTGCGCAGGATCGATTGGAAGCGACTGGTGGGCGTATGAATGGTTTTCATGCGTGCAAGTCCTTTCTAACAATGATGACCCTACTGTAGGGATGCACCCATGTTACGCCAAGAGCGATCCGATAAACGGTGCGATTTCGGGGACGGGCGGTCGTCAGAGCGGATGAACGGGGACGTCTTTGCCCCGTCAATACGACTTAGAACCTATCCCGGTAGGCGGCAGTCGCTTCTGGCGCGCCTGACGAACGTGTGCTGCGTTGCTCGTCGTTGCATGGCTCGCCATGCGGCCTCCTCGCGCCTTGCCCACGCCCGCCATGCATCGCCAGCAGCTTCCCGCCGCCTACCGGGATAGGTTCTTACTCGATCAGCTTGAGCGCTTCCTGCCGCATCACGTCGAGCATGCCGGCTTCGGGCGTGCGTGCGCAGGTGGCCACCGTGGCGTTCATCACCGCTTCCACGCCCGGGAAGGACTGGCGCGCCGAGCCCTCGCGGTGCAGGCTGTAGATCAGCGTGCCGATGCTTTCATAGCTTACCGGCAATTCGCGCGGACCACGTTCGGGGAAGGTGGCGGCCTGCCAGGCGGCGTCGACATTGAAATCGGCGCAGCTCTTGGTGGCGATGGTGGAGCTGTGGTCTTTCTTGAACTTGAAGATCACCAGGCCGTTGCGGTGCTCGTTGCCGGCGGCGACGTCGAGCCGCCTGGCCATGTCCAGCGCCAGCGCATCGAGTTCGGCCGAGCGCGAGGATTCGCGCACCGTGATGACCCCTTTGCGGCCCTTGTCGTCGAGGGCCAGTTCGACCGTCACATTGCCCTGCACGCCGCGCCGCGCGAGCGCCGCCGGATAGCTGGCGTCGGTGGCGTAGATCGTGATCTCGCGCCAGGTCGGCACGGTGGCCTGGGCCGCGGCCGATTGCGGCGCCATGGCCAGCAGGGCCAGCGCCAGGGTCGAACCTGCCGCCAGGGCCTTCATCGTGTGAGTGCGCGGCGCCATCAGTGCGCCGCCCTGTCGTTCCAGTAGTCGCGCAGCAGGCCGTAGAAGACGGTGTCGGCATACTCGCCGTGTACCAGCCAGCGCTGCGGCATGAAGCCCTCCTTGCGAAAGCCCAGTTTTTCCAGCACGCGGCCGGAAGCCTCGTTGCGCGGGTCGATGTCGGCCTCGACCCGGTTCAGGCCCACTTCGCGGAAGCCATGGTCCAGCGCGGCCGACAGCGCTTCGAAGGCATAACCCTGGCCCCAGTGCGCGCTGCCCAGCGCGTAGCCGAGTTCGCAGCGCTTGTTCTGGTTGAAGAAGTGGTGCAAGGCCACGGTGCCGATCAGTTGGCGGTTGGAGGCTAGCTCGATCGCGAAGCGCAATTCGGTCTCGTCGCGGTAGGCTTCCAGCGCCCGGGCAATGGCCGCTTCGGCGAGGGAGATGTCGGTCCACGGCTCGGCGCTCCAGTAGCGCACCACGGCCGGGTCGGAAAAGATGGTGTACAGCGCCGGCGCATCGCTCGCGGCCAGCGGGCGCAGCACCAGGCGTTCGGTGGTCAGGACAGGGGTGATATAAGTCGACATGGTTCGCATTGCCAGTGTGATAAGCGGTAGCATACCACTGCTGCGGCGCCCGTAGACAGCGCCACGGCGCACCGGTTTTCCGCATCGCTTTGCGGCGGTGCAAACCGCCAACCGTGTGCCAGTTGCAAGACTCGCCATTCTTGTTCAAACTTCAATGGTTCAGGGCGCCATCGAGACGAGGAGCGGACTATGTACCAATCAAGGCCTGCCGCGATGTCATCCTTCTGGATGCCATTCACCAATAACCGCGACTTCAAGCGCGATCCGCGCCTGCTGGTCTCTGCCAAGGGGATGTATTACCGCGACGTCGATGGCCGCGAGCTGCTCGACGGCGCCGCCGGCCTGTGGTGCGTGCCCTGCGGCCACGGCCAGCCGAAGATCGCCGAGGCCATCGCCGCCATGGCCGGGCAGCTCGACTACGCCCCGACATTCCAGATGGGCCACCCGGCCGCCTTCGAACTGGCCGAGCGGCTGATGGAGTATTCCGGCAATCGCTTCGGCCACGTGTTCTATACGGGCTCGGGATCGGAAGCGGTCGACACCGCGCTCAAGATCGCGCTGGCCTATCACCGCGCGCGCGGGGACGGAGGACGCACGCGCCTGATCGGCCGCGAGCGCGGCTACCATGGCGTGGGCTTCGGCGGCGTCTCGGTCGGCGGCATCGGCGCCAACCGCAAGCATTTCGGGCCCTTGCTGCCGGGCGTCGACCACCTGCGCCACACGCATGACCTGGAGCGCAACGCCTGGTCGCGCGGCGAGCCGGAACACGGCGTCGAACTGGCCGAAGACCTCGAACGGCTGGTGACCCTGCACGATCCGTCGACCATCGCGGCGGTGATCGTGGAACCGGTATCCGGTTCCACCGGCGTGCTGATTCCGCCCAAGGGCTACCTCAAGCGCCTGCGCGAGATCTGCGACCGTCACGGCATCCTGCTGATCTTCGACGAGGTCATCACCGGCTTCGGTCGCCTGACGACGCCGTTCGCCGCCGACTGGTTCGGCGTCGAGCCCGACCTGATGACCACTGCCAAGGGCATTACCAATGGCGCGGTGCCGATGGGCGCGGTATTCAGCAAGGCGTTCATCCACGACGCCTTCATGGAAGCGCCGGCCGGGATCGAGCTGTTCCACGGCTATACCTATTCCGGCCACCCGCTGGCCTGCGCCGCCGCGCTGGCCACGCTGGAGGTATTCCGCGAACAGGCGGTGCTGGAGAACGCGGCGCGCATGCAGCCGTATTTCGAGGAAGCGCTGCAATCGCTGCGCGGCCTGCCGCACGTGATCGACCTGCGCTCGATCGGCATCATCGCCGGCATCGAGCTGGCGCCGATCGCAGGCCAGCCCGGCGCGCGTGGCTATGCGGCGCTCAAGCAGGCCTTCGCCGACGGCCTGCTCATCCGCATCACAGGCGACATCATCGCGCTGTCGCCACCGCTGGTGCTGGAGAAAAAACACGTCGACGAATTGTTCGGCAAGCTGGCCACTGTCTTGACCCGACTGGCCTGATAACGGAGAAGGCGTACCACGCCTCGCATGAGAAGAAAGAGAGACTGATGACCGCCAGCACCGACGCCCTGGATCTCGCATCCGAAGAATTCTCGCTCCTGGCCGGCGAACCGGCCCCGCCGACCGGCAAGCAGGTGGCCGTGGTCGGCGCCGGCATGGCCGGCATGGCCTGCGCCATCCGGCTGGCGCTGCTCGGTAATAGTGTGGTGCTGTACGAGGCGCGCTCGCGCGAGCGCATGGATGAAACGGTTACCGATAGCGCATCCGAACGGGCGCTGTTCGAGCGCCTGGTGGCGCGGGGCCGCATCCGCTGCGAATACGGCCGCAAGCTGGGCGTCGACATCGAGCTGGCCGACCTGCACCTGTGGCACGACGCGATCTTCATCGGCGTCGGCCTGGCGTCCGGCCGCGTGCTGGCGCTGTCCGGCAGCGATCCGGCGGGCCTGGTCGACGCCGGCCGCCGCGTGGCGGCCGTCTATGCGCTGGACGACCTGCTGGCGCTGCCGGTGCCGCAGCGCGCGATCGTGATCGGCGCCAGCCGCGGCGCGGTGGGCATGGCGGCGCGCCTGAAGCAGCTGGGCGCCCACGACGTGACCCTGGCGCTGCGCCACGCCCTGGCGCCCGATGGCCGCGAAGAAGAAGTCGCGCGCGCCTGCTTCGTGCGCGTGCGCGGCTGGGTCGCGCCGCTCGAGGTGCTGCGCGACGAACGCGGCGCGGTCGCGTCGGTGCGTTTCGAGCAGACCCGCCTGCTGGGCGACTGCATGGTCGACACCGGCGGCTTCACCGAGATCGCCGCCCACGCCGTGTTCAAGGCAGTGGGCCGCGCGGGCGGGACCGAACGCGACCCGCTGGTACGCCAGCAGTCGCGCGAGGGCGACCGGATCGAGGTCGACGGGTGCTTTCGCACCGCGCTGCCGGGCATCTATGCCGGCGGCGACTGCGTGGCAGCCCGGCTGGACGGCGTCCAGGCGCGCCGCCATGGCCTGCAGGCGGCGCAGGCAATCCACGCCGACCTGCAGGCCTGAGGTTTTCACGCCGTATTGACGTTTGCGTTACACTCGCGCGCATCGATTCAACCGACGCGCACCGTGACTCATCCGAACTTTACCGACAACGACCTCTGGAACGACGACCTCGCTCCGACCACCGCAGATCAGCGCACCTGGCGCTGGTACCACTTCGCCGCCCTGTGGGTGGGCATGGTGATGTGCATTCCCGCCTACACGCTGTCGGCCAGCCTGGTGGAGGCGGGCATGTCGGGCTGGCAGGCGGTGCTCACCGTCTTTTTGGCGAACACCATCGTGCTGGTGCCGATGCTGCTGATCGGCCATGCCGGCGCCAAGTACGGCATTCCGTATGCGGTGCTGGCGCGCACTTCGTTCGGCACGGGCGGCGCCAAGCTGCCGGCGCTGATGCGCGC
>DDKG01000217.1:0-2864 GCA_002339265.1 Massilia sp. UBA2604
ATGTGGGGCGGGGTGGGGCGCGGCAAATCCTTCCTGATGGATTCGTTCTACCTGGTGGTGCCGGTGGTGCGCAAGACGCGCCTGCACTTCCACGAGTTCATGCGCGCCGTGCACGGCCAGCTGGATGAACTGAAGGGCGTGGCCGATCCGCTCGACGAGGTGGCCAAGCGCATCGCCAAGAAGTATCGTCTGATCTGCTTCGACGAATTCCACGTCTCGGACATCGCCGACGCGATGATCCTGTACAACCTGCTCAAGGCCCTGTTCGACAACGGCGTGAGCTTCGTCATGACGTCGAACTACGAGCCGTCGACCCTGTACCCGGACGGCCTGCACCGCGACCGCATGTTGCCCACCATCGCCCTGCTGCAGGAGAAACTCGATGTGCTGAACGTCGACGCCGGCAACGATTACCGCAAGCGTGCGCTGGAGCAGGTCGAGGCCTATTACATGCCGCTCGACGCGGCGTCCGACAAGGCGCTGCGCGAGGCCTATGCCAAGGTGGCCGATACCGCCGACGAAACGCCGATCGTGCACATCGAGAAGCGCGAGATCCGCGCGCTGCGCAAGGCGGGCGGGGTGATCTGGTTCGATTTCGCCACCCTGTGCGGCGGCCCGCGCTCGCAGAACGACTACCTGGAACTGGCCAGCCAGTTCCATACCGTGATCCTGTCCGGGATCCCGGCGATGTCGGCGTCCCAGTCGTCCGAGGCGCGCCGCTTCACCTGGCTGATCGACGTATTCTACGATCACAAGGTCAAGCTGATCATGTCGGCCGCGGTCGAACCGGAAGAGCTGTACACCACGGGCCAGCTGGCGAACGAATTCCACCGGACCGTATCGCGTATCATCGAGATGCAGTCGCGCGAGTACCTGCTCGCCGAACGGCGCGGCGCGGCCGACGCCATTGCATGATCGAAAGGAACACCATGACAAGACAACCGATGCTGCGCCTTGCCGCAATCGCCGCGTTTTCCCTGATGCTGGGAGCATGCTCGAACGCCGAACTGGCGCGCGAAGAAGCGCCGCCGGCGCCCACCACCTCGCCCGAACAGGCCGAGCAGCGCCTGGCGGCGGTCGCCGCCGAGCGCGCCGCGATCGAGGCGCGCTATGCCGATCGCGAGGTGGTCTGCTACGACAAATTCTTCGTCAACCGCTGCCTGGACGAAGCCCGCGAAGTGCGGCGCGCGGCCCTGGTGACGCAGCGCGCGATCGAGATCGAGGCCGCGCACTACCTGCGCCGCCTCAAGGTCGAGGAACGCGACAAGGCGATCGCCGAGGCCGACGCCGCCTATGCGGAAGAAGAAGCCAAGCTGGCGGCCGACCCGCCGCCAGTGAAGGAACCGGCCAGCACCGCGCTGCCGCCGCCGCGCGCCAAGGCGGGCGAATCGCGCGTGGTGCGCAGCCAGCAGCGGGCCCAGGAAGCTGCAGCGAACGCCGAGAAGGACGCGGCCGAACGCGCCGCCAATGTCGCGGCCTATGAAGAACGCCGCCGCAAGTCGGAAGAGCGGCAGAAGGAAGTGGCGCGCCGTGTGGCCGAACGCGAAGCCAAGGCGGCACAGCGCGCGGCCGAGGAGGCCAAGCGGACCAACGGCAACGGGCCGGCGCCGACCCCGAGCCCGGCAAACTAGCCTCAGCACGTCGTTCCCGCGAAGGCGGGAACCTAAGGCTCATGGGCAGTCACAAGTAAAAACGTAGCTGCGGTGCTGGCACAGTTGGATTCCCGCCTGCGCGGGAATGACGTTTCAGGGTTATTGGTTCAAGGTCACGTTTACTGCTCAAGTCGGTGACGACCGTGGGCCGGCAAACGACCCATCCTGGGCCGGCTTCACCAGTTTTACAATGGCCATGGTGCAATTGCCGCCTTTACCCTGCGAGCGCTCGGTAGCCTTGTTGATGAGCATCTCGGACGCCTGGCGCGGCGTCGTCCTGGCGGTCACGGAAGCGAGTTCGGCGTCGGTAAAGAAATGCCACAGGCCGTCCGAACACAACAGGAAACTGTCGCCCGGCGCCAGGCCCGTATGGCTGCCGGTCGTGACGAAGGGTTCCTTGCGGCTGTTTCCCAATACATTGAGCAAAAGCTTGGAGCGGCGGTGGTTGCGCGCCGCTTCCGGCGGCAAGCGGTCGCTGGCGACCAGGTGCTCGACATAGGCGGCGTCGCCCGTGCGCACCGCACACTTGCCGTGCTCGAAGCGGTACAGTCGTGAATCGCCCACGTGGGCCCAGACCGCCTCGCCGTGCGGGCTGATCACCAGGCCGACGAAGCTGGCGTGGACTTCGGCCTGGGTAGCTACCGCGTTCATCTTGATCACCGTGTGGGTCTCGCTGATCATCTCGTGCAGCAGCTGGGCCAGGCGTTCGATGCCGGGACGGTCGCCGGGCTTGAACTCGTCGAAGACCTGGCGCGCCGTGTGCAGCACCTGATCGGCCCCGGCGGGGCTGGCAACCCCGTCCGACAGCACCGCCAGCACGTAGCCGGGGGCGCGGGCGCCGGTGAACAGGGCGGCGCGGTCGTTCTGCTGGGGGCGGTTCCCGATGTGTTGCGCGGTGCCCGCTTCGATCTTGTAAGAAGTCATAAATACGTGTTTTCCAGGACGCTAACGCCAATCTTTGTTGGCGGCAACCTCCGCCTCGATTAAACTATGCACTGAGAAGCCACCAAGTTGCAAGTTAAGCTTGTAACAACAATACGCGGAGCGCCGCCTTCGGCCGACGCGCCCGCCAATTATTCCCGCAACTGCATTTTTAATGAACTGTTTGGAACAGTAAACATGACCGACGTCCAGGACATCCAGCGCCGTATTATCGAACTCGATGTGGAACATCGCGACCTCGATGCCGTGATCTCCCTGTTGACGGCGGAC
>DDKG01000217.1:3000-3744 GCA_002339265.1 Massilia sp. UBA2604
GCAGCTGGTACCCGATATCCCCGCCTGAAGCATTTGTCCTCAGGCACAACAGACTCACGTATTTTGACCGACCACCTACCCGAATCTCCCGTTGTCTCCGGCCTTGCCGCCGAACCGGCCGGGGCGGGTGCTGCCGACATCGTCGCAGCACCTGCATCCGAGGCCCCCGCAGGCAAGTACGACGCCGACGTCGATCGCCTGTTCGGTGCGGGCGGCCCGCTCGCGCCCGCCGTCGGCACCTTCAAGCCGCGCCAGTCGCAGACCGAAATGGCCAAGGCCGTGGCCCAGGCCATCGCCGACCAGCAAGTGCTCATGGCCGAGGCCGGTACGGGCACGGGCAAGACCTTCGCNNATCTTGTAAGAAGTCATAAATCCGTGTTTTCCAGGACGCTAACGCCAATCTTTGTTGGCGGCAACCTCCGCCTCGATTAAACTATGCACTGAGAAGCCACCAGCTTGCAAGTTAATCTTGTAGCAACAAGATAGCATAATCCGGAGCGCCCGCCCTGGCCGGCGCTTTTCGCCATTCTTTCCCGTAACTGCATCCAACATGACTGACGTACAGGACATCCAGCGCCGTATTATCGAACTCGATGTGGAGCACCGCGACCTCGACGCCGTCATCTCCCTGTTGACGGCGGACGGTCATGCCGACCAGTTACAACTGCGCCGCCTCAAGAAGCGTAAACTGCAGCTCAAAGATCATATTACGCTGCTGAAGATGCAGCTGGTACCCGATATCCC
>DDKG01000217.1:3985-5685 GCA_002339265.1 Massilia sp. UBA2604
GGCACGGGCAAGACCTTCGCCTACCTGGTGCCGGCGCTGCTGTGGGGCGGCAAGACCATCGTCTCGACCGGCACCAAGAACTTGCAAGACCAATTGTTCCTGCGCGATATCCCGACCGTGCGCGCCGCCCTGCGCGCGCCGGTCTCGGTGGCCCTGCTCAAGGGCCGCTCGAACTATGTCTGCCATTTCCATCTCGAGCGCACCCTGCAGAACGGGCGCCTGACCTCGCGCGACGACGTCGGCCACCTGCGCGAGATCTCGCGCTTCATCAAGATGACGAGCTCGGGCGACAAGGCCGAGCTGGCCAAGGTGCCCGAGACCGCCACCGTGTGGAACCTGGTCACGTCGACCCGCGACACCTGCATGGGCGCCGAGTGTCAGTACTACCAGGACTGCTTCGTGATGAAAGCGCGCCGCGAGGCGCAGCAGGCCGATGTGGTGGTCGTCAACCACCACCTGTTCTTCGCCGACGTGGCGCTGAAGGATACCGGCGTGGCCGAGCTGCTGCCGTCGGCCAACACCATCATCTTCGACGAGGCGCACCAGCTGCCCGACGTCGCGACCCTGTTCTTCGGCCAGTCGGTGTCGACCTCGCAGGTGCTGGAACTGTGCCGCGATGTGCTGGCCGAGGGCCTGGCCCATGCGCGCGGTGGCCCGGACTGGGCCAAGGTGGTGACCGTGGTCGAGAAGGCCGCGCGCGACCTGCGCCTGTCCTTCGGCGACGGCAACCTGCGCCTGTCGCTGCCGCAGATCATGCCGACTTCACAGTTCTTCCCGGCACTCGAAAAGCTCAAGGAAGAGATTGCCGGCATGATCACGGTGCTCGAGGAAAACTCCGCGCGTGCCGAGACGATCGAGGCCTGCCGCGTGCGCGCACACGAGCTGGCCGCCGCCTTCGACGCCTGGAAGCCGGACCACAAGGCGCCGGCCAACGAGCAGGCCGTGCTGTGGGCCGAGGCCTTCTCGTCCTCGCTGCAACTGCACAAGACGCCGCTGTCGATCGCGCCGATCTTCGCCAGCCAGCGCGAGGGCACGCCGCGCAGCTGGATCTTCACCTCGGCCACGCTGGCGGTGAAGAACGACTTCAAGCATTTTTCCGACCAGCTGGGCCTGACCGGCGAGCCGGCCAAGACCTGGCCCAGCCCGTTCGATTACCAGAACCAGGGCATCCTGTACGTGCCGACCGGCTTGCCGGAGCCGCAGGCCGCCGTCTACACCGACGCCGTGGTCGACGCCGCCTTGCCGGTGATCGAGGCGGCCGGTGGCCGCACCTTCTTCCTGTGCACGACGATCCGCGCGGTGAACAAGGTGGCCGAGCGCCTGCGCACCGAATTCGCCGAGCGCGGCTGGGATTTCCCGCTGTTCGTCCAGGGCGAACGGGGCCGCACCGAACTGCTCGATTCCTTCCGCAATGCCGGCAATGCGGTGCTGGTCGGCAGCCAGAGTTTCTGGGAAGGCGTCGACGTGCGCGGCGATGCGTTGTCGCTGGTGATCATCGACAAGCTGCCGTTCGCGCCGCCCGACGATCCGGTGCTGGCCGCGCGCATCGAGGTGATGGAAAAGCAGGGCATGAACGGCTTCATGCACCACCAGCTGCCCGAGGCGATCATCACCCTGAAGCAGGGCGCCGGACGCCTGATCCGCGACGTCGAGGACCGCGGCGTGCTGATGATCTGCGATCCGCGCATCATCACCAAGCC
>DDKG01000342.1 GCA_002339265.1 Massilia sp. UBA2604
CGGCCACATCGGAAACACCAGGGTGCCGTCGTCGGTCTTGGCCAGGGCCCAGCCGTCCTGGTACAGCCCCCACACTTCGCGCGCGTCGGCGACGCGCTTGATGAAGTACTCGTAGCGCTCCGGCCCCGGCAGCGTGACCACGGCGGCCAGCTGCTGGCCGCCCAGCTTGATCGCCGAGATGATACGTTCGCTCATCACCATTCCCGTTCATTGAGGCGCAAAGCCTGACATCATCAGGATACGCCATCGGGGGCCGGTGGGTGCGTTCAACAGGAGCGCAGCGGCGGCGGCCCGGCCGCATGCAGGTCATACCGGACATCGTGGCGGTCGCCCGGCGGGGCGTCCAGCACCAGGAAGGCGTCCCAGCCCAGCCGACCGGGATGCAGCTCGTCCAGCGTGGTGTTGTGGACGTCGGCCGCGCGCAGCACCAGCTCGACCTCGTACTCGAGCGCGACGCCGGTAAACAGCGCCAGCACGCTGTGCAGGGCCCGCGCCGCCAGGCCGCCCGGCAAAAAGCCCTGGAAGCCGGCATGCGCCAGCGGCCCCACCACCAGGCGCAGGCGCAGGCTGCGCTGCCAGACACGGGCGCCGGCGATCGCGCGCGTGCCGAGGACGGCGCTGTCCTGGCCCAGCATGGTCTGTTGCGCCGGCGGCACGTCGTACCAGGATCCGACGAACTGCTCGGCCTCGACCTGCTCGCCGAAGTATTCCGACAGCACCCGCGCCAGCTGCACGGCGGACACCGGGCGGTGCCGGATCGCGGCGGCAAAATACCCGATCGACTCGTCCAGCACGGCGCCGTCGACCGCCCCGGCCAGGCGCTGGCGCAGCGCGGCGTCGCCCAGGCCGGCCAGCGACAGCAGCAGGGGCAGGAAGGCATCCTGGCCGTCCAGCTGGTACTTGAACGGCAGGCGGTACTTGCGCCAGGCTTCGTAGAACAGCGCCAGCGAGCGGTTCGAGAACGCGTCCAGGAAGGCGCGCGGTCCCTGGTCCTCGTCTTCGTTCTTGTGGCGCGCCGCATGCTCGGCGATGCGCTCGGTGTAGTGGGCCGGCAGCACGCCGTTCCCGCCCAGGAGGCCCATGAAGGCGGGGGTCAGGTGCACATGGCGCAAGGTCCCTTCGTGCACCGCCTCGCCCAGAGCGGCGGCGTCGATCGGCAGGTCGAAGGGCATGCCGACTTCGAGGTCGCGCAGCTCGGGCTCGATGGCTTCGAGCTGGCTGGCCGGGAAACCGAGCGAGATGGAGTTGCGAAAGCGCAGCATGTCGGCCACCAGGCGGTGCGGCCCCCGGCCGCGGCGCTTGAGCCACAGCTCGAGCACGCGCACCGCCTGGAAGAATTCGAAGCGCCACGGCTCGCGCAGCAGGCGTTCGATTACAGGAGACTCAGGTCGCCGCTTCTCGGCCCGCATCGCAGCAGCTCCTCTCCGGATTGGTGGGACACGATCACCAGCTGGGTGAAGCTGTTGGCGTGCACGTACAGCGCCAGGAAGCGCTCGACGATGTGGGCGAAGGCATGGATGCCGCTGCCCACGAAGGCTTCCTCGTCGATCGCGATGCGCACTTCGACCCCGCGCACCAGGCAGTTGAAGGGGTTCCCGGACAGCCAGGCGCTGGTAGGCGTATAGGCGATCGCCATGATGCCGCCGACCTGGCGCGTCGAGGCGGCCGAGCGCGGCAAGTCGTGCAGGGCCAGCATCTCGCGGAAGGCGTCGACGCCGCCGTCGGCCAGCGACAGGTGGTTGAGCGAGAGCAGCGAGATCAGGCGCCAGTGCGCGCTGCGCCCTCGCGCGAAACGCCAGGTGGGGCTGGGTTTGCGCAAGAAGGAGATCTCGCGCACGCTTGATCCGCCTTCGAGGAACAGGTCGCCGCCCGGCTGGCCGTAGCTGAGCAGCAGCGGCAGGTCGCGGTTGGTGCAGGTCAGCTCCAGGTTCAGGGTCGTGGTCTCGACGTCGGCCGGGTCGAAGTCGATGTCGACGATCGAGATCTGGGTCTCGAAGCCCGGGCTGCGCTCGATCATCGCATCGTCGCGGCGCATGGCCCAGTAATGGCCATTCTGCTCGGGCGTCTGCGCATGCTTGAGTGAGTAAAAGGGCTGGAAGCGCACCACCGTCTCGCCCTGCGGCGTCTGGCGCACCAGATTGACTTCGTCGATCGCATTGACCTCGTAGGCATAGGCGCGGCGCGCGTCGGCCAGCACCGGGTAGCTGGCCGTGGCATGGGTCAGGCGGATCGGTTCGCCGCGCTGGGCGAACAGGTTGATCACCGGCGTGCAGCCGGCCACCAGGTTGTTGGTCGACAGGGTGGACAGCATGCGCGCCAGGTTGGAGTCGCTGCGGATCCCGCTCAGGGCCAGGTGCACGGTGATGCGGCGCGTGCCCGCGGGCAGGCTGC
Source organism: Massilia sp. UBA2604 (assembly GCA_002339265.1). Lineage (GTDB taxonomy): Bacteria > Pseudomonadota > Gammaproteobacteria > Burkholderiales > Burkholderiaceae_D > Telluria. The sequence goes on from DDKG01000342.1 coordinate 2,392, forward strand.
GCGCCAGCAGCGCCAGGTCGAGATCGACGAAGTTGAATTTCTCGGGAAAGCAGAAGTATTCGGTCAGCAGGCGGTAGGCGGTGTGGGAACGGGCCGGGAAGTCGATCAGCGCGTCTTCCTCGTCGAACCCGGCGGCGCGCACCGGCAGCGTGGACAGGGCGATCCAGTGGCCTCCCTCAGGCTGGGCATAGGCGGCGACCGTGCGCGCCAGCAGCGCGTCGCGCAGGGCCGCGCAGAGCGACGGCTCGCCGTCGAGGAACAGGCGCAGCGCCGGCAGGTCGATCGCCTCGATGCCGCCCCCTTCGCAGGTGACGTTCAGGGACAGGCTGATGCTGGCGCTGGCGCCGGCCGGCAGGCGCACCGCGTCCGGCGCATGGATGATCGGCGAGAACGCCGCGCGGGTAAGCAGCACCGGCGCCATCGCCACCGGGTACACGGTGCGGAAGATGCAGGTCACGCCGCGCACCGGGCGCGTGGTCAGCTTGGTGCCGCGCGGGATGGTGCCCACCGTGGTCTGCTGCTTGGCCGCGGCGGCGACGTCCAGGCGCGCGATCGAGCACGATGGAAAAGGCCGCAGGTAGTGCGGATACAACACGTCGAACAGCGCCTCGGTGAACTCGGGATAGTCGTCGTCCAGGCGCTTGGCGATGCGCGCGTTGAGAAAGGCGAACGACTCGATCATGCGTTCGGTATGCGGGTCTTCGCATACCTCGCCGCTGATCAACAGGCGGCCGGCGATGCGCGGATAGCGCTCGGCGAATTCGCGCAGGTTGCGCCGCAGGTAGGCCAGTTCGCTTTCGTAGTAGGGCAGCAGCTGGTCCACATCAGGCTCCCGCTGCCGCCGCTTTCGCGGCCGTCGCGGCGGCGCCCGCCCTGCCACCCTTGCGGATGCTGTACTGGAGCGTGGACGGCTGCAGCACGGCGTCGAAGTTGACCGGTTCCTGCGACATGCTCCCCACCAGCACCGCCGTGATCGAGAAGCTCAGGCGGTTGACCGAAGACGCACCCGCATCGCCCTGCATCTCGAGCAGCGCCTTCACGTTCTGCAGCCGCGGTTCGTGACGCGCGATGGTCTTTTCGATGCAGGCGCAGATATGGGCGCGGTCGGTGGGACTGGACAGCGAGCGGTCGGCGAAGTCGCACAGGCCATAACCCACCATCGACTGGCCGCATTCGGGAAAGGCGGCCAGCGCGCCATCCTGGATGGTGGAGCGCGTGTTGAGCAGCGCTTCGAGGTCGCGCGCCACCGCGTCCTTCAGTTCCTCGACGTTCAGGCGCGCAACCACCACGCCGTTGCGCAGCGGCTCGCCTAGCAGGCGGTCGAACAGGTCCGGCGTGAATCCTTTCATCGATCCCCCTTGTTGGCACAGGCTGGTGTTGCGCACTGAGAGCCTGTCCCGGCAGGTGTGGGGAAGCTCATGGCGATGCATGGCTGGCGTGGGCAAGGCGCGAGGAGGCCGCATGGCGCGCCATGCAACGACGAGCAACGCAGCACACGCCTGCCAGGCGCGCCAGGAGCGACTCACACCTACCGGGATAGGCTCTAAGACCAATCGCATGTTGCCACGGCGTTCAGCGCCAACCTTTGATCAAGTTCACATGCGCAACAGCATCTCGTCGTTATCGTTTCCTTTCGCAAAGAACAAGGTGAAGGAACGACAACCATGACCAGCAAAGTCCTCTGGGGAGAAGGCCTGCTGCTGCGCCCGCAGCATTTCCAGCGCCAGGACGCCTATCACGAGCATTGCCTGTACAAGGGCGTCAAGGCGGCGCATCCGTATGCATGGGGAGTCGAGCGGCTCGACATCGATCGCGAGGCGCTGGCGAGCGGCATGCTGCGCGTGCTGGGGCTGTCGCTGCGCTTCCAGGACGGCGAGCTGTATGAGGCGCCCGGCCTCGACGAGCTGCCTGGCACCGTCGACCTGAGCGGCCTGCAGCAGTCGGTGCAGGCCGTGACCTATTACGCGGCGCTGCCGGGACTGAAGCCCTTCAATGCCAACTTCGTCCAGCCGGGGCAAGCCGCCAACACGACGCGCTTCATCCAGGCCAACGAAGAGACGCCCGACCTGTACACGCAGGCGGCGCCGGTGCAACTGGCCTACCTGAAGCGCGCGCTGCAACTGGTGTCCGAATTCGAGCCGCGCGACGCCTATATCCACTTTCCCTTGCTGCGCGTGCGCAGAAGCGCCACCGGCGGTTTCGAGCTCGATCCGGCGCTGGTGCCGCCCTCGATGTCGCTGGGCGCCGCCCCGGCCCTGTTCCAGCAACTGCGCCGCCTGCTCGATGCGCTGCAGGCCAAGGTCGGTGCGCTGTACGGCCACCACCGCGAGCCGACCCGCAACGTCATCGAATTCCGCTCGGGCGACATGTCGTCGTTCTGGCTGCTGCACACGGCCAGTTCGGCCTATGCGACGCTGTCGCACCATTTCAACCACCCGGTGCTGCACCCCGAACGCCTGTTCGAGGCGCTGCTCGACGTGGCCGGCGGCCTGATGACTTTCTCGAAGAGCTGGACCCTGGCCGACCTGCCGTCCTACCAGCACCACGACCCCGGCCCCGCCTTCGCCAAGCTGCTGCAGATCATCCGCGAGCTGCTCGACACCGTCATCTCGGCCAAGTACTTCGGCATCGCCCTGAACGAAGTGCGGCCCTGCTACCACATCGGCATGCTCGACTCCGGCAAGATCGACGACGACACCACCTTCTACATCGCCGTCTCGGCCGACATCCCGGCGGTGGAACTGGTCGACGTGGCGCCGCTGCGCTTCAAGGTCGGCGCCCCGGACGACGTCGAGAAGTTCGTGCTCTCGGCCCTGCCCGGCGTGCGCCTGCAGTACACGCCGCAACCGCCGGCGGCGATCCCCGTGCGACCCGATACCTGCTACTTCATCCTCGAGGCGAAGGGGCCGATGTACGAGCGCATGCTCAAGGCGCAGTCGATCTCGATCTACGTCCCGGCCGGCATGAAGGAGCTCAGGCTCGAGTTGCTGGCGGTGATGTCCTGAAAAAAGGGAGAACAACCATGGCAGGAGCACTGATCAGACTTGGCGACAAGACCTCGCACGGCGGCGTCGTGCTGGAAGCCTCGCCCAACAGCGATATCGACGGCGTCGGCATCGCCCGCATGGGCGACAAGACGAGTTGCCCCAAGCACGGTCCCGGGCCGATCATCGAAGGCGATGCGACCTTGACCATCGACGGCAAGGCGGTGGCGCGGCATGGCGACAAGACCGCCTGCGGCGCGACGCTGATCGCCGGCCAGCAAACCACCATCGACCAGGTCTGATCCCATGTCCATCACCACTTCTCCCCCGGCCCCGGGCTGGCTCAACCGCATCGGCGGCCGGCTGCTCGCGCGCCAGCCCGTCGCGCAGGCTGCCGCCGCGCCGGCAGCGCAAAAGCAAGCCGGCGACGAGCAGCGCTGCCCGACCTTGTCCATCCTCGCCTGTGCATTGCGCACGCCTCACGGCGCATCCGCCGACGAACTGGCCGCCGCGCTGGCCGCCAACAAGGTCGACGCCGATCTTGACCGCGAACTGCTCGACGACGACGGTTTCCCGGTCATGAGCGCACGCTGCGATCAGGCCGGCGACGAAGCGGGGCGCGAGGAGATCGCCGACTGGCTGGACACGTACGCCACGCCGGCCCCGCACTTCGGCGACGAACAGTGGCGCGCGCTCGTCCTCGGCACAACGGTCCTGCGCGAGCTCGCCGACCGCGCGGCAGGATTGCTGGTCGCGAAGGAAGGCGCGCCTTTCACGCTGCAACTGGCGCCGGTGCTGCCGGATGACTGGCAGGAGGAACAACGCCAGGCGGCATCGATGTGGTGCCGGCAGGTGCTGGCGCAGTCGGGCTGGCCCGCCGCGCGCATCGGCCTGGTCGAGCCGGCGGCCCCGGCGATGCTCATCGCCCGGCTGGCACAAGAAGCAGAGAACAAGGCCGCGACGATCCTGCTAGCCTTCTGCTCGCACATCGGCCAGGAGACAGTCGACCGCTGGTCGGCCAACGGCACGCTGTTTACCTCCTTTCACCCGCGCGGGCGCATTCCCGGCGAAGGCGCAGCCGGCCTGCTGCTCGCGCCAGCGGCGGACGGCGCCGGCATCGCGCACCTCAGCTTGGAGATCGACGCCGGCGATCCTGCATCCGCCAGCCTCAAACGCCTGTCGCCGCAGCGCCTGAACACGCTCGCCGAGCGCCTGCTGCAGGGTGCGGCGATCGCGCCGGCCGCCGTCGCCATGGTCGTCGCCGACACCGGCGCCGACACGCGCCTGACGCTCGAACTGATGGAGTTCGGCGGCGCCGCCGCGCCACACCTCGACAATGCCAGCGACATCGTCCGCCTCGGCCCGGCCTGCGGCGCATGCGGCGCCGTGCCCTTCGTCGCGGCGCTCGCGCTGGCTGCGCATGCCGCGCTCGAACACGATGCGCCGCTGCTCTGCGTGGGCAACGACATGCCGGACTTGCGCGCGCTGGCCCTGGTCCGCCCCGCCCCTTCGCTACAGGACACCCAATGAATTCACCTTACTACGTGCCGTCGGGCCGCCTGCCCGCGCAGGCGATCGTCTCGACCGTGGCCTGCCCCCTGTTCGTCGTCGCCCCGGCCTGGCTGTATGCCTGGCTGACGATCCACTCGCCGCTCGTCCTGCTCAACTGGTTTGCCATGTGCGCGTTCGCGGTCGTCATGGGCGTGGCCGCGCGTCAGGTGGCGCGCCAGGCGAAGGCGCGCAACCCCATGTGGATGGGCAGATTGGGCCTGGCGATCGGCGTCGCGGGCTGGTACGCCCACTGGGCCGCCTGGCTCGCCATCGCCGACGCGGGCAGCTTCGCTTCGCTGCTCGGCGCTCCCCAGGATATGTGGCGCTTCGGGATGCTGCTGGCGGAGAACGAAGTGCGCCACGTCGCGGGGATGCGGATCGAAGGCAGCGCGCTGGTCGCCGGCTGGATCGTCGAGTTCATCCTGTTGAGCACCCTGCCCCGCTCGCTGGCGCGCGGCGCGGCCGAAGAACCGTTCTGCGAAGTCACGAACAGCTGGGCCACGCCGTTCGAGCTGCCGCGCAAGTTCGCCTGGATCGAGGAACCCCACGTCGTCGTGCACCGGCTCGAGACCGCGCCCGGTGAACTGTTTTCGATCGTCGGCCGCGGCATCGATGCGGACGCCCCGCGCTACAGCGCGGTGACGCTGTACCGCACCGAAGGCGACCCGTTCGTCTCGATCGACAACGTCAAGATCGAACGCGACGCGAAGAAAGAAAAGAAGACCACGCGGCCAATCATCGCCTACCTGCGCCTGCCGGGCATGGATGCCGAGCAAATCATCGACGAGTGCAACGCAGCGCAGACCACAACGGAAACAGAACAAGCCCAGTCCGACCCGCCGGAGCTGGTCGACGCCATCGACCACCTCGGCGCCGGCCGCCTGGAGGAAGCGCTGGCCGGCGCCCAGCCTCATACCGCGGCCGCGGACGATCGACTACGCATCGATGCGATACGCCTGTGCGCAATGGTCAATGCGCGCCTGCAGCGCTGGGCCGAATCGCTGCGCTACTGGAATGCCTTGTGCGACGAAGAGCCGAGCGCCTTCAACGCCCTACAAACCGGATGCTGCTGCGCCATGACGGGCGACACGGCGCGCGGCGAAGAGTGGATCGCCTGGGCGCGCGAACGCAACACCACCTCGCGCGAGATGCCCGACCCGCAGATCGTGACCAGCTTCATCTCGGCCCTGACCCAGTCGGGCCAGGCGGCGCGGGCGATGCCGTATCTCGAGCAGATGCGCGCAATCTATACGGGCCTGGGCTGCACCGATGCCACCTTCCTGTTCGTGCGCCGGGTCCCCCTGTTCGGCACCTTCCTGCAAAACAGCCTGCCCATCGTCCATGCCGTGCTGGGCGGGGAAGAAGCACGCGCCTGGTATAGCGCGATGCAGACGCATCTCGACGAACCGGGAAAAGACGCGCTGAACGCCTGGCTGGAAGAAAATTTTGCCACGATGACATCACCGACGCCGGCCCCGGTTTGAAAATAGCGGCAAATCCGCGACACTCAACCATATCGTGCAATGCTTTTGGGCAACTAAACCACCGTCTAGCGTATGATGGATGACCTACAACGAACACCCTGACGCGGTATGAAAACGGATATGGCACACCTGGACGTGACGCTCGAAGACGTCATCGAGGCGGCCGACACCCTCCAGAACGACAAGCAGCCGGTCACGATCGAGGCGGTGCGCCGCCTGGTCGGCGCCGGCTCGACCAAGACCATCCACCAGCACCTGGCCACCTGGCGCGCCAGCCACGCCAGGCCGATTGAGGCGCCGAAGGCCGAGATGCCGCCCGAGCTGCTCGCCGAGCTGAGCCGTTGGGCCCAGCAGTATGCGCAGGATGCCGGCGCCGGCATGCGCGACGCGCTGGCGCGCGCCGAGAGCGATATGGATGCGCTGCTCGCGGCCGGTAATGAACTCGAAGCCGAACGCGACAGCCTGAATTCCGAGCTGAGCGATGCGCGCGTCGCGCGCGAGCAGGCCCAGCTGATCGCGGACGAGCGCAACGAAGAAATCGAACGCCTGACGGCCGAGCTGCGCAATGCGCGCCAGATCGCCGCCGACGCCCTGGTCGGCAAGGCCAAGGATCAACTGGCGATCGACGGCAAGGATGCCCAGCTGGCCGACCTGCGCCAGCAGCTCGAGCGCAACGTGGCGGCCACCGCGGGCGAATCGGATGCGCGCCTGCGCGCCCAGATGGAACTGGTCGGCGTCACGACCGAGCGCGACAACCTGGCGGCCGAGGTCAAGGAATTGCGCACCACGCTCGACAACTCGCGCACCGAACGCAGCAATCTGCGCGCCGAACTCGAAACACTGCGCGCACGCAAATAAGAAAAAATAGTTGGCACAAAAACGTCGTCCCCGCGGAGGCGGGGACCCAAGTTTGCAAGCGTTTCGACAGCTCTTGCAACCTTGGGTCCCCGCCTTCGCGGGGACGACGTTTTTATTGCAGCGAACTCAGTCGCTGTCTACACCATTACTCCTGCGTTGCCGCCGGCACATCCAGCGTGAACGCCTTCAGGCCCAGCGCAGCGCTGCTCTGCTGGCGGATCTCGTTGGCGAAGGCCGGGTCGTCGTTCAGGTGACGGCCGTACGAAGGAATCATCTCGTGCATCTTGGCTTGCCATGCCGGCGTTTCCAGCTTGTCGCGGAAGGCCGAGGCCTTGAGCACCTTGAGCATGATCGGCGCGGCGGTCGAGGCGCCTGGCGAAGCGCCCAGCAGGGCGGTGACGGAGCCGTCAGCCGAGGCCACGACTTCGGTGCCGAACTGCAGCAGGCCACCCTTCTTCGGGTCGTCCTTGACGATCTGGACGCGCTGGCCGGCGTTGACCAGCTCCCAGTCTTCCATCTTCGCTTCCGGGAAGTATTCACGCAGCGTGGCCACGCGGTCTTCCTGCGAGTTCATCACCTGCTCGACCAGGTACTTGGTCAGCGGGATGTTGTCGATGCCGGCCTGCACCATCGGACGCACGTTGCCGGTGCCGATCGAGGCCGGCAGGTCGACCCACGAACCGTTCTTGAGGAACTTGGTCGAGAAGGTCGCGAACGGTCCGAACAGCAGGGCTTTCTTGCCGTCGATGATGCGGGTGTCGAGGTGAGGCACCGACATCGGCGGCGAACCGACCGACGCCTTACCGTACACCTTGGCGTGGTGCGCTTCGATCAGCGCCTGGTTGGTGGTCACCAGCCATTGGCCGCCGACCGGGACGCCACCGTAGCCCTTGGCTTCAGGAATGCCGGTCTTTTCCAGCAACGGCAGCGCGCCGCCGCCGGCGCCGATGAACACGAACTTCGCGCTCACGGTCTTGAGCTTGTTGTCCGCCAGGTTCTTGACGGTCACGTTCCACAGGCCATCCTTGCCGCGCTTGATGTCTTCGACCTGGCTGCGCAGGTTCAGGGTCATGCCATGGGTGCCGGTCAGGTGCTTGACCATGCTGCGGGTCAGGGTGCCGTAGTTGACGTCGGTACCGATGTCCATGCGGGTCGCAGCCACCTTCTGGTTGGCGTCACGGCCGTTCATGACCAGCGGCGCCCACTTGCGGATCGTCTCGTGGTCTTCGGTGTACAGCATGCCCTTGAACAGGTTTTCCTTTTGCAGCGCGGCGTAGCGCTTGCGCAGGTAGTTGATGTTGTCGTCACCCCAGACAAAGGCCATGTGCGGCACGTTGTTGATGAAGGTGTTCGGCGCGCCCAGGTATTCCTTCTTGACCTGGTAGGCCCAGAACTGCTTCGAGATCTCGAACTGTTCGTTGATGTCGACGGCCTTCTTGGTGTCGATGGTGCCGTCCGGCATTTCGGGCGTGTAGTTCAGCTCGGCGAAACCGGAGTGACCGGTGCCGGCATTGTTCATGGCGTCGGAACTTTCGGCCGAGACCGAATCCATGCGCTCGAACATTTCGATCGTGAGTTCCGGATCGAGTTCCTTGAGCATGGTGCCCAGGGTGGCGCTCATGACGCCGGCGCCGATCAGGACGACGTCGACCGGCTTGTCATTGGAAGGAGCGGGTGCCTTGCTGCACGATGCAACGATGAAGCAAGAAAGGACAACTAGAAGCGAGGTACGCATACGAGTATCACCTGAAAAATGTTTGCGATGGCCTGGCATGCAATCAGATTTAAAAAGTTCAACGGCTCGGTAAAGGAATCTTTCCACACCGCCTGCTGGCGGCATCGAAGCACCGATAAGGAACGGGTTGTCGGGACCTGTCGCGGTCATTAAAAACAGCAACAAAACTCGGCAACCGACGCAGTGCGAAGGCGAGGCAACGGTGAACTGGATGACAGTCAGACCGGCCTTGCAGGCAACACGGATATGACGCGCTGACATGGGTTGTCAGGCAGGCCAGTCGATATCCCTGGCGTCCATTGAGCGGGAAGTCCTATAGAGGACTTGGCGGAGTATAGCCCAAACAAATCGGGCTTGCTCGGGCCACTGTCGGTAAACGTGGCCCTCTCAGTATTCGACCTGTGGCGGCCTCAGTAGTAGTACCGAGGCCGCCTCCGTGGATCGGCATGATGCGGCGGCAATATGCATCGTCGGCGACGACAGGCTACAGTCCAGCCATGTCCCGGTCGAGCTGCATTACCCGGTTCTCGGCCGCTTCCGGCCGCCCGAACAGATAGCCCTGGAAGTGCGAGCAGCCTTCTTCCATCAGGCGCCGCAACTGCTCTTCGGTCTCCACGCCCTCGGCGGTGGTTTCGATCAGCAGGCTGCTGGAGAGGCCGGTGATGGCGCGGATGATCGCCATCGCTTCCCGGCTTTGCCCGATCTCTTGCACGAATGACTTGTCGATCTTGATCTTGTCGAAGGGGAAGGAGCGCAGATAGCTCAGCGACGAGTAGCCGGTGCCGAAATCGTCGAGCGAAATGCGCACGCCCAGCGTCTTCAAGGCCTTCAGGGTGCGGATATTGCCATCGCTATTGTCGAGCAACACCGACTCGGTGATCTCGAGTTCCAGCCGCTCGGCCGCGAGGCCGGAGTCGGCCAGCGCCAGCGCCACCATGCTGACCAGTTCGCTGCTCTTGAACTGGATCGGCGACAGGTTGACGGCGATCGTTTCGCCATTGGTCCAGGTCGCCGCTTCCTGGCAGGCGAGGTTGAGCGCACGGGCGCCGAGTTCGTGGATCAGGCCGGTTTCTTCGGCGATCGGAATGAAGTCGATCGGGGGTACCGGACCGCGTTCCGGATGCTGCCAGCGGATCAGCGCTTCGTAGCCCGAGATGCGGTTGCCGGCCTTCTCGACGATCGGCTGATAGTGCATCTGCAGTTCGCCGCGGTGCAGCGCGCGGCGCAGGTCGATCTCGATCTGGCGCCGCACCCGCGCCGCCGCTTCCATGGCGGGATGGAATACCTCATGGCGGTTGCGGCCGTTGCGCTTGGCTTCATACAAGGCCATGTCCGAGTGCTGCAGCAATTGCTCGGCCGTGCTGCCGGACGGGGTGGACAAGGCGATGCCGACGCTGATGCCCACCGCGAAGCTGTGGCCGTCGATCGAGAAGGCCGGCGCCACCGCGTCGATCAGGCGTTGCGCGGCCTGCTGGGCTTCTTCCAGGCGCTTGACGCGCGGCAGGACCACGGCGAACTCGTCGCCGCCCAGGCGCGCCAGCGTGTCCTGGTCGCGCAGGCATTTGCGCAGGCGGCTGGCCAGCATGAGCAGAATCTTGTCGCCGAAGCCGTGGCCATAGGCGTCGTTGATGTTCTTGAAATTGTCCAGGTCGAGGCACAGGATGCCGACGCCGGAGCCATCCTCCGCGCCGAGCGCGAGCGCGGTCTTGAGGCGCTCGTTGAACAGGTTGCGGTTGGGCAGGTTGGTCAAGCCGTCGTGCTGCGCCATGTGGTGGATCTGCGCATAGGCGGCCAGCTCGTCGGTCACGTCTTCGGTGATGATGAGCACGTAATCGCCCTCGCCGTGGGGCTGCTTGCCCGGCACCGTGCGGCTGCGCAGGCTGCGCGGGCCCACCGAGGTCTCCACCAGCACCGCGTCGTCCAGGCCGACCCTGGTCGGCGCCGCGTGCGCCGTCTGGCGCTCGATATAGTTGGCCACGCCCGGGCTCAGGCAATCGCCGACGGCCAGGCCCTTGAGGTCGACATAGGCCTGGGAGAACAGGCGCTGCGCCTGCTGGTTGGCCAGCAGGATGGTGCGCGATGCGACGTCCAGCACCAGCACGCTGGCGGGGATGTTGGCGATCACCGAGTCGAGGAAATCCGACAGCGAGGCCATCTGGCGGCTATAGGCTTCGGCCAGCTCCTTGGCCTCGACCAGCTTGCGCCGCTGCTGGTGGCGCTCGGTGATGTCGCGCGTGATCTTGGCAAAGCCGACCAGGACGCCGTCGTCGTTGCGGATGGCGTCGATCACGACGTGGGCCCAGAACACGCTGCCATCCTTGCGCACGCGCCAGCCCTGGTCCTCGAAGCGGCCGGTGCGGGTGGCGATCTCGAGGTTCGTGTCGGGCAGGCCGGCATCGCGGTCCTCGGCGCCGTAGAAGCACGCGTAGTGGCGGCCGACGATCTCGCCGGCGGTATAGCCCTTGGCGCGCTGGGCGCCGGCGTTCCAGCTGGAGACGACGCCGGCGGGCGTGAGCATGTAGATGGCATAGTCGACCACGCCCTGGACGAGCAGGCGGTACATGAGGTCGGGGTTCTCGGTGTTCATGGAGGTGAAAATGGAAATCGGAGCACCGGACAGACGCGGTGCGGCGTCCCTGACCGCGGGAAGATGCAGACTGCGGTCGATCAGGAACCCGACTATACAGGAATTAGTTCTTTTTAGAACTATCCTTGGTGTGCGAGCAATACGGAACGGCTCAGCTTTTCAAGCGCGCATGTCCAGTCGCCATGCCGCCGGCGTCGCGCCGGTCATCCTGCGGAAGGTCCGGCCGAAGTGCACCGCGTCGGCAAAGCCGGTGGCGACGGCGACGTCCTCCAGGCAGCCGTTGGTGTTGAGCAGCAAGTGCTTGGCGCGCTCGACACGCGCCTGCAGCTGCCATTGATACGGCGCCATGCCGGTCGACGCCTTGAAGGCGCGGGAGTAGTGCGATTGCGACAGGCCGGCCAGCTCCGCGAGGGTCGCGAGTTCGACTCGCGCCGGCATCTTCGCCTCGAGATAGCCCAGCGCATCCCTGAGCTGGATCGGCGAGAGCCGGGACGCGCTGCCCTTGATGATCCTGGGCCGTTCGAACAGCCGCGCCCCGATCGCCGCCGCCAGCGAGTCGCCGTACAGCTGGGCGGTGGGATCGGGGTCGCCGATCGCGTCCGTCAGCAACCTGATCAAGGTCCACACCCTGTCGTCCGAAAAGCGCAGTCGGGGCACGTCCATCGGCCCCGGCGAATCGGACATGCCCAGGCGTTCCTGCAGCATGGCAGCGTCGAAGCTGATCGCCGCGCACTTCAGGTAGCGGGCATCCTCCGCATACCCCCACAGCGGCATCTCCGCCGGCGCGAAATACATGGGCCGCGGCGTATAGGGATGGGGATTGGGGACGTCGGGGGCCGACCTGGGCTCGGCGTAACCCCGTCCAACCTCTTCGAGCTTGGTGCCAAGCCGGATCGATTCTTCATGGTGCTTCAGCTGAACCAGGATCCGGCCGGTGCAGGTGTACTCGATCAGCTCGACGTTGACGCCGTTCCAGCGACGACTCGCGGTCGTCAGCATGGTCACGTTCTCGGGCAGTTCGCGTGCGTTCGACATACGCGACTATGCATACGGGACAAGCGGCCGCATCGTCCCCGCGTGAGGGAATTTCCCATGGCGGTAAGCGGCGTAATAGCCGGCCAGTTCTTCGGTGGAGCCGGCGATGAAGGGACCTTTCGCCACCACCGCGATGTTCTGCGGCTGGCCCGCATACAGCAGCAGACGCGCGCCATCGTCGCCCGCGCGCAGGCCAATCACACTGTCGCCATCGACCATCGGCGCCGTCCAGCCGACCATGCCTGTGGCAAGCTTCGCGGCCGTGACGCCGGCTTCTACCTCGCCATCGATCACCACCACGAAGGCGTTGTACGAGGCGGGAATATACGCTGCAAAGGCCGCCCCCGGCGCGAGGCGGATGTCTATCAGGGTCACCGGGACCGCATTCAATGTCGGCGCCGCAGCGCTGCCCGACTTGCCGCTGTAGACCGTTGCCACGACGCCCGGCTCGGCGTGCACCGGCATGCTGGCGCGGCGCAAGACCTGCACCCGCGGCGGCATATTGCGCTGGGCCTCGGGCAGGATCAGCCACAGCTGGAACAGGCGCATGCCGGTGGACACCACCGTGTTTTCGGCATGGACGATGCCGCTGCCGGAGGTCATCCATTCAACGTCGCCTTCGTCCAGCCGCCCACCGGTATCTTCCATCGTACCGTTCAGCATGAAGGTAACGGTCTCGAGGCCGGCATGGGGGTGGGCCTCGCCAAAACCGCCGCCCTGCGTGATGTGGTCGTCGGCCATCAGGAAGAACGGATCGGTAGCGGGCAGGTCGCCGGGCGCCACCACCAGGGCGGCCTTGTGCCGCTCGCCGTCAAAGCCCGGACCCAGTGGGGGAATGCTGGTGACACGGTCGATCGTTCGTTCGAACATTGCTTTCTCCTCGTGGTTCGGCGTGACCATTATCTTTGGCTGCCAGAACGCTATCCAGACACGAAAGTGGTGATATTTCTAAGCCAGCTTATCTTGCCGCCATGCCGCTGGCGTGGCGCCCGTCATCTTGCGGAAGGTGCGGCCGAAGTGCACCGCATCCGCGAAACCAGTGGCCAGGGCGACTTCCTCCAGGCAGCCATTGGTGTCCAGCAGCAGGTTCTTGGCGCGCTCGACACGCGCCTGCAACTGCCACTGATACGGCGCCAGCCCGGTCGACGCCTTGAAGGCGCGGCAGTAGTGCGATTGCGACAAGCCGGCCAGTTCGGCGAGCGCCGCGAGTTCGACCCGCGCCGGCATCTTGACCTCGAGATAGCCCATCGCATCCTTGAGCTGGATCGCCGAGAGCCCGGACTGGCTGCCTTTGGTCTCCCTGGGCCGTTCGAACAGCGTTGCCGCGATCGCCGCCGTGAGCGAGTCGCCGTACAGCTGGGCGGTGGGATCGGGGTTGCCGATCGCGTCGGTCAGCAAGCCTATCAAGGTCCACAGGCGGTCATCCGAAAAGCGGAACCGGGGAACGTCGATCACGCGCAGCGAATCGGCGATTCCCAGGCGCTCCTGGAGCAGGTTCGCATCGAAGCTGATCGTCGCACACTTGAGGTAGCGCGCATCCGCCGAGTGCACCCACAGCGCCATGTCCGCCGGCGCGATATACAGGGGCCGCGGCTTGTAGGCGTGGGGATTCGGTGTGTCGGGCGCCAGCCTGGCCTCGATGTAATCCTGGCCGACTTCTTCGAGCTGGGCGCCAAGCCAGGTCAGTGCTTCATCGCGCTCCACCGGAAACAGGATGCGGCCGGTGCAGGTGTACTCGTGCCGCTCGACGTGCACGCCATTCCAGCAATGGTTGGCGGACGTCAGCCTGGCGACGTTCTCGGGAAGTTCATGTGCATTTGACATATCGATCACCATCGGTACTGGGCGCCGACGCTGATGAAGCTCAGCGCATCGTCGGCGCCGCTCTCGCGCAGGAATGCCCCTGGCTTGCCATAGGCGACGACCGCCGTCGACGACCAGCCCCGGCCCAGGGTCCAGGTGGCGCCGAGCGATGCGATGGTCGCCACGTAACGCGCACGGCTGTCGCCAACGGGCCCGATCAGCATGCCGTTGGGAGCATACACGCCGTCGCGGGTGCTGTGGCGCCAGAAGAAATCGAGGCTCGCGTTCAGCTGGACACCGGGCGCGAGCTGCATGCTCAGCGCCGGATGGACGTTGAAGAAGTTGCGCGGCCCGAGCGTCGCTTCGTCGCCAAAATAATTCCCGCGCGGGTAGATGGGATTGAGGGTGCCGAGGCGGTCGTCGTCGGGATTCTTGTCGCCGCTGGCGATGGCAAGGAGCAGCCCCACCCGCGGCCTGCCGGCCACGCCACCGAAGGTGTAGCCGGTGTCGGTGGCGACCGACCAGGCGCGAATATCGGCGTCGCCAAAGTGGCCGCCCTGCACGGCGAATTCCCAGTTCCAGTCCCAGGCTGCATTGTCGCCGAACAGGCGGGTGCCGACCATCCAGCGGCGTTCGTGCGCCTGGCCCTGGACGAAGCGGGCCACGGTGTCTTCATAATGCAGGACGTAGAGGTCCAGGGAAGTAAGACCGCCGGTACGGGTCGCGTAGACGGCGCGCAGCGCCTGGGTCGGCGACTGGACGTCGTCGAAGCTGCCTGGAAGGTTCTGGCGTGGCGCCGCGGCGAAGGCGTCGACGCGCCAGGCGCCGCCCACCGCATAGGCGCGGACGGCTTCGAAGCTGCGCCGCACGTTCGGACCCTCGCGGGCGTCGATCATGCGTCCCGATCCGAACTGCAGTTCCTGGATGCCGGCCCGGATACCAACGCGGCCTTCACTATCCGCTCCCGACTGCCATTCGACGAACAGGTTGGTGGGATCGAGCCGGTTCTCGTCCACCGGGGAAGGGCCTGCGGCGCGGCCATTGGTATAGGAGCTGGCCAGCTGGGCGAAGCCGCGCCAGTGTTCTCCCAGGCGCAGGTCGGCGAAGATCGAACTGCGCTGCTGCAGCACGCCCCAGCGGTCCTCCTGCCCCAGTCCATAACGCGGATTGCCGGTGTGCTCGTAGCGCAGGCGCAGGTCGCCGCCGAGGCTCAGGCGCACGTGATCCGCGATCGGGCGGTCCTTCCAGCATGCGGCGCGGCTGCCGCCCTCGGCGCATGCCTGGCGCTGGGCCTTGACGTCGTCGTCGAAGCGCAAGGGACGGATTTGAGCCAGCGCGGCGTCGGCCACCAGCAGCAGGGAAAGGCCGAGCCAGGCCGCGCGCACATTCACTTTACTTGGCCTGGTAATAGCCGCCGAAGTGCTTGATCGGCGACCAGGCGGGCAGGATCTCGGGCAGTTTTGGCGTCAGCGCCTGGTAGTCCTGGCTGCCGTACACCACACGGCCATCCATGATGGTCAGGACCGAGCCGATGGATTTGATCTGCGATTCGGGCACCGTGAAGTAGTCCCGGTCCAGCAGCGCGAAGTCGGCGAGATAGCCGGGAGCGATCATGCCCATCTCCGACTCGGTGCTGGTGAACCATGCCGCCTTGCGCGTGAACAGTCCCAGCGCTTCGGCGCGCGTCAGGCGATTGTCCTTGGCCAGGATTTCAGCGCCGGAGATCGATTTACCCGACACCATCCAGCTGATGCCGATCCACGGATTGAACGAGGCCGCGCGGAATGCGTCGGTGGTCATGGCCAGCGGCACGCCGCTGTCGACGAGGTGGCGCAGGCGCGGGGTCTGCAGGGCCTTCTCGCGGCCGTGGGTCTTGACGAAGCTGTCGCCGTGCATGGCCATCTTGGTGTCCAGCGCGATGCCGCCGCCCAGCGCCTTCACCCTGGCGATGTTCGCGGGGCTGATGGTCTCGGCGTGCTCCAGGCTCCAGCGCAGGCCGTCGAGCGGCGTCTTTTTGTTGAGCTCTTCGAGCGCATCGAGGAATGGCGTGATGTTCTCGTCGTAGGTGATGTGCTCGCGGAAGGGAATGCGGCGCTCGACCAGCTTGGAAATATCACGCTCCACCAGCTGGCGCATCTTGGCCGGCTCGATGACGAGCGTCGGACGGTCGAAGTTCTCGTGATCGTGCACCTCGACCGACAGCAGCTCGCCGGCGCCCTGGTAGGAGAAACCATGGTCCAGGTGCGGGTGCAGGTTATGCCCGGGACCGATCGGCGCCGTTTTCGTGATCGCCGTGATCTGCGCGTCCACCACGTTGAAGTCGGCGCCTTCGCCGAACTGGATGTCCATGAACGGCATGCGGATATTGAGGCGGTTGTCGCGGGCCAGGGCGTCCACGGTGGGCACGGCCTTGGGATAGCCGCGGAAACCCGTCCCGGCATCGACGATGGAGGTGATCCCGACGCGGTTGAGCGTGTGGACGATCTGGACCAGCGAGCTGACCTCTTCCTCGCGGGAGAGCTGCGGGACCATGGTTTCCATGGCGATGAAGGTAAACGTGTAGCCCTCGACCACGCCGGTGTAGCGGCCTTGCGCGTCCCTCTCCAGCACGGTGCCTGGCAGATTCGGGAACTTGTCGGTGCCCACGCCGAAAGCATCCATCGCCTGCTGGTTCATGAAGGCGCGGTTGTAGGCATACTGCACGATCAGCGGGCGATTGGGGACGGCCTTGCGCAGTTCGTCCATCGTAGGGTAGCGGTTCTCCTTGAACTGGTAGGGAGACCAGCCGCCAACCACCTTCACCCACTGGCCTTCCGGCGTGCGCCTGGCTTGCTCTCCGAGCATCGCCAGGGCCTCGCGCAAGGTCGGCACGCCGTCCCAGCGCAAGGTGTAGTTGTATCCGAGCTCGTTGAGCACGTGAGTATGGGCGTCGATGATGCCCGGGATGAGGCGGCGGCCGCGCGAATCGATGATCTTCGTGTTGGCGGTTTTCAGGCCCAGGATCTCGGCATCGGTGCCGACCGAATAGATGCGGCCGTTCTTGACGGCCACGGCGGACGCTGAAGGTTGGGCTGGATTGCCGGTATGGATCTTGGCGTTATGGACGATCAGGTCGGCGCCGGGCGTTTCTTGCGTGGCTTGGGCGTAGGCGTTGGCCAGGCCGGCCGCGAGCATGCATCCCATCAAGATTAATCGTTTCACTTTCATTCCCCAGTTGTGGATTTGTAAGCGCACCGCGCTTCGCCGGCTTCGGTCTTCGTGCCGGATTCGGCAGCGGTGCGTATTGATGGGGAAAGAGGTTACCGACACGGTCCAGCACAGTCACTGATCGTTTTTGCTGTTCGTAGTACAAATCGATCATTGTGTGAACTGTCGCCATTCCATGTTTTGTGCGCCGGTCGGATAATTATTCGGTCTTGCCGACTTTGAACGCCGGTGCATTCGGATCGGTCTTCACCGTCCAGCTGCCACTCTGCCTGAATGATGCGGCCGAGGCGTAGGTATCTTCCATGAACTGGAAATACTGGATCTGCCCGTTCCTGACTTTCGCAAGAATGGAGAAAGGCGAAGTGAAGGTGGTGCCGACGGCCACGGAGCGGTAGGTGAACTTGCCGAATACGGCGACGTTTTCCCCGGTACCGAATATATCGGTCACCTGGAAGTCCTCGATCTTCCAGTAGGTAGCAACCCGCGAGAAGGTGTCGCTGAAACCTGCCGGACCTTTGGACGTGCCGGCCCAGGGCTCGATCTGCTTCAACTCCGGATTACTGAAGTTGAGTGAAACGTAGGTTGCGTCGGGTGCGACCAGGCGCTTTGCTGCCGGGCCAACCTTGTCCGGGGCGGTATTGGCGAGGAACTCTTTAACGACGCTGATCGGCTCGCGGGAAGTTGCGGAGGTGGACTGTGCCGCAGCCGACACGTGAATCAGCAGCGTGCCGGCGCCAACAACAGCGCTTGCAAGCGACATGAGGAGCGCCGCGACTGCGCGACGCGGGTTGGCCGCAGGATTGATGGTGAATTTCATTCGCATTCCTTTCGATATTGATTGAACGGTCTGCCTGGGTATTTGCAAGCGCTGTGCCAGCGCGCGCATTTCGCCCGGTCTGCTGCAGTGCGGTGATCGTTTTCATCTAGCGGCATCAAGCCGAAGGGGTGAAACTGATGCGATGCAGCGGAGAAGTGGACGGCAAGCTGCTGTTCACCATTTGGTCATCCGGCCTTTTACCCAGACGCGTGAATTGATGAAATGATTAAATTCCCTGAAGACCTGGATTTACGACGCCTCATCCGTTTTTCGCCGGACGACGGTTCCATCTGGCTATCCGAAAGCCGCATGCTGTTGCTGCATGCGGCCTCGCTGGGCGGTATGCGCGAAGAGATGATGAATTCGGTCGGCCGGGAATTCACCCGGCGCGTGTTCACACGCATGGGTTTTGCCTCAGGCACGCGCGACGCCGAGCTGGCTCGCAAGATCCGCGGGAATCTGTCGATCGAAGAGGCGTTCGCGACCGGCCCGCAGATGCATATGCTCGAGGGCGGGGTGCAGGTGATACCGGTGCATAGTCATATGGACGTCGCCAGAGGCGAGTTCGATGGAAAGTATATCTGGCGCAATTCGTGGGAAGCCGAGGCGCATGTCAATGCGTTCGGCCCGCAGCAGGAGGCCGTCTGCTGGAGCTTGATTGGCTATGCTTCCGGCTATACCTCGGCCTTCATGGGGCGATTCATTTTGTTCAAGGAGACAAAATGCGTCGGCTGCTGCGACGACGAATGCAGGATTGTCGGCAGGCCGGTGGAGGAATGGCCGGATGCGCAGGACCATATGGCGTACTTCGAACCCGAGTCGATCATGTCCCAGTTGCTGGAGCTGTCGTCGCAGGTCGAAGTCTTGCGCAGCAGCTTGAAAGCCAACCGCGGCCTGGAGGGCATGGTCGGCGAGTCGCCCAGTTTCCGGCAGGCCTGTCACCTGGTGGAGAAGGCCGCCGAGACCAATGTCACCGTGCTGCTGTCCGGCGAAACCGGCGTCGGCAAGGAACGCTTTGCGCGCGCGATTCATCGCCAGAGCCGGCGCGCGGATAAACCCTTCGTCACGATCAACTGCGCCGCCCTGCCGCACGATCTGATCGAGGCGGAACTGTTCGGCGTGGAAAAGGGAGCCTATACCGGGGCGGCGAGTTCACGCGCGGGCAAGTTCGAACGTGCCGACGGCGGAACCCTTCTCCTCGACGAGCTCGGTGAGTTGCCGCTGGCCTCGCAAGCCAAGCTGCTGCGCGCGCTGCAGGAAGGCGAGATCGAACGGCTCGGTGACGACCGTCCGCGCAAAGTTGACGTGCGCATCATTGCCGCCACCAACGTCGACCTGCCGCAGGCCGTGAAGGAGGGACGCTTCCGGGCGGATTTGTACTATCGCATCAGCGTTTATCCGATTTTGATCCCGCCGCTGCGCGAACGTCGCAGCGATATTCCCTCGCTGGTTTCGACCTTGATCGAGAAATTCTCTGCGCTGCATGAGAAGCGCATTGCTGGCGTGACCGACCAGGCGATGCAGGCTTTGCTTGCGTATGGTTGGCCAGGTAATGTGCGCGAGCTGGGGAATGTGATCGAACGGGGTGTCATCCTGGCTGCGCAAGGGGATTGGATCGAATGCAGGGATTTGTTTCCGAATTTTGTCGTTCCGGATGTGGAGCGGGTCGCCGTCGACAAGACGGGCGCTCTTGCGGATCAGGGGCACGAACAGGAAGGCTTGTTGTGCGAGCAGATTCTTGCCAGCGGAATGGCGCTTGGGGATGTGGAGAGCATGGTGCTGCGGCAGGCGGTTGCGTGCTGCAAGGGGAATTTGTCTGCTGCTGCCCGGCTGCTTGGAATTACCCGGCCTCAGCTCAGTTATCGGTTGAAGCGATGCGAGATCGAGAGTGCGGAGGCGGTAGGGAGTGACGCAGGAGGCTAGCCCTTCGCACCGGCGTATTGGCTGGCACACGCCCCCTCTGTGGCGAACTTGATCAGTTCGCCACAGAGGGGTGGTTTGCGCTGCCGACCTCTTACTCGACCGTCACCGACTTCGCCAGATTACGCGGCTTGTCTACATCGGTCCCCCGCGCCAGCGCCGTGTGATACGCCAGCAACTGCAGCGCCGCCACGTGAAGGATCGGCGACAGCAGGCCGTAGTGTTCCGGCAAGCGGATCACGTGCAGCCCATCGCCCGAGGTGATGCGCGAATCGACGTCCGCGAACACATACAGCTGGCCGCCGCGCGCACGCACTTCCTGCATGTTCGACTTCAGCTTTTCCAGCAGCGCATCGTTCGGTGCGATCGTGACCACCGGCATCTCTTCGGTCACCAGCGCCAGCGGGCCGTGCTTCAGTTCGCCGGCTGGATAGGCCTCGGCGTGGATGTACGAAATCTCTTTCAGCTTGAGCGCGCCTTCCAGCGCGATCGGGTAGTGGATGCCGCGGCCCAGGAACAGGGCATTCTCTTTACGGGCGAATTCGTCGGCCCAGGCGATGATCTGCGGCTCGAGCGCCAGCACCGACGACAGTGCGACCGGCAGGTGGCGCATCATCTTGAGGTGCTCGGTTTCCTCGGCATCGGTCAGGCGGCCGTTGACTTGCGCCAGGGTCAGGGTCAACAGGAACAGGGCAGCCAGCTGGGTGGTGAAGGCCTTGGTCGAGGCCACGCCGACTTCGACACCGGCGCGGGTGATGTAGGCCAGCTGGCACTCGCGCACCATGGCGCTGGTCGAGACGTTGCAGATGGTCAGCGTGTGTTCCATGCCCAGGCTACGCGCATGCTTGAGCGCGGCCAAGGTGTCGGCCGTTTCGCCGCTCTGCGAGATGGTCACCACCAGGGTATCAGGATGCGGCACGCTGTCGCGGTAGCGGTATTCGCTGGCGATCTCGACGTTCACCGGCACCTTGGCTACCGATTCGATCCAGTACTTGGCGGTCAAACCCGCGTAGTAGCTGGTGCCGCAGGCCAGGATCAGCACGCGGTCGATCTTCTTGAACACGGCATAGGCGCCGTCGCCGAACAGTTCCGGCATCACGCCGGTCACGCCTTCGAGGGTGTCGCCGATCACGCGCGGCTGCTCGAAGATTTCTTTCTGCATATAGTGGCGGTATGGGCCGAGCTCGGCCGCGCCGGTGTGGGCGTGCACGGTTTTGACTTCGCGCTCGACCGGGCGACCATCGACGTCGACGATCCAGTAGCGCGCCAGTTGCAGGTCGACCACGTCGCCTTCTTCCAGGTAGATGATCTGGTCAGTGGTGCCGGCCAGCGCCATCGCGTCGGAGGCGACGAAGTTTTCATCCTTGCCCACGCCCACGATCAGCGGCGAGCCCTGGCGTGCGGCGATCACGCGGTGCGGTTCTTCGCGGCAGAACACGGCGATGGCGTAGGCGCCGTGCAGGCGCTTGACGGCTTGCTGCACGGTCTCGAACAGGTCGCCGGTGTACAGGTGGTCGACCAGGTGGGCGATGACCTCGGTGTCGGTCTGGCTCGTGAATTGATAACCCAGGCCGGTCAGTTCGGCGCGCAGCTCGTCGTGGTTTTCGATGATGCCGTTGTGGACAAGTGCGATGCGCGCATTGTCTTCGGTCGGCGAGAAGTGCGGGTGCGCATTGTGCGATGCCGGTGCGCCGTGGGTGGCCCAGCGGGTGTGGGCGATGCCGGTGAAGCCGTCGAGGCTGGCCTCTTTGACTTGCGATTCGAGGTCGGCCACGCGCGAGGTGGAGCGCGAGCGGGTCAGGCGGCCATCCAGGTGGACGGCGACGCCGCAGGAGTCATAACCCCGGTATTCGAGGCGCTTCAGGCCCTCGATCAGGACGGGGGTGATATTGCGTTTGGCGACTGCTCCGACGATACCGCACATGGCTGACCTCTCATAGTAGAAAACTGTTAAGTCTTATCGTAGAGCAATCGTAGTGAAATATGCTTACAGTGTGCGGACAGATTTGTTAGATTATTTCATGACTACATAGATATGAAATAATAGGTCATAAAATTCATAAAAATTAATGAATATTTCATCACGATGACCGAGTTACCCATCCTCGACGACCTCGATCGTCGCATTCTGAATATTTTGCAAACTGACGCATCGCATACGAACGCTGAACTGGCGGCGCTCGTGCATGTTTCGCCACCCACTTGCCTGCGGCGCGTGAAACAGCTGACGGAAAGTGGCGTCATCGAGCGCCAGGTGGCGATCGTGGCGCCCGACAAGGTCGGCAGCCGCCTGTCCGCCATCGTCGAGATCACGCTCGACGTCCAGGCCGCCGAGCGCATGGAAGAGTTCGAGAACCTGGCCGCCAAGGAGGCAGCCGTGCTGCAGTGCTACCGGGTGTCGCCAGGGCCGGATTTCGTGCTGGTGGTGCAGGTCGCCGACATGCCGGCCTATCACGCGCTGGCGCATCGGCTGTTCACGTCGCACGCGAACGTGCGTAACGTGAAAGCCTATTTTTCGACCCACCGCAGCAAGTTCGACACCCGGATCGCCGTCTAGAATCCGGGCTGGCGCCTGTGGATAATATTGTGGAAGACCAGGTGGATGAACAGGGGGTAAGCACGGTAAAACCCTGTGTTTATCTTGTTCACGTCCCCTGAATATCCTGTAGACAGCCGGTGGATTACTTCTTCACTTTCACTGGACGCTTCCATCCTTCGATGGTGATTTGCTTGGGCCGCGAGATGGTCAGCTTGCCGGCTGGCGCATCCTTGGTGAGCGTGGTGCCGGCGCCCACGGTTGCCCCCTTGCCAATGGTCACCGGCGCCACCAGCTGGCTGTCGCTGCCCACGAACACTTCGTCTTCGATCACGGTGCGGAACTTGTTGGCGCCGTCGTAGTTGCAGGTGATGACACCAGCGCCGATGTTGACGCGCGAACCGACCGTGGCGTCGCCGATATAGGCCAGGTGGTTGGCCTTGCTGTACGCGGCCACGGTGCTGTTCTTGACCTCGACGAAATTACCCACATGGACTTCGGCGCCCAGCTCGGTGCCTGGACGCAGGCGCGCATACGGTCCGATCTGCGATGCCGCGCCGATGGCGGCGCCTTCGATATGGCAGAACGGCTTGATGTTGGCGCCAGCGCCGACCGTGGCGCCGACCAGCACGCAGTTGGCGCCGATCTTCACGCCATCGGCCAGTTCCACTTTGCCTTCGAACACGCAGCCGACGTCAATGACGACATCGCGGCCGCAAATCAGTTCGCCACGCACATCGATGCGGGCCGGGTCCATCAAGGTCACACCTTTTTCCAGCAGGGCGTGGGCGATATTCAGCTGATGACGACGCTCGAGCTCGGCCAACTGCACCTTGCTATTGACGCCAGCCACTTCCCATTCGCCCGACGGGCTCGCCGAGACGACCGGCACGCCATCCGCCACGGCCTGGGCCACGATATCGGTCAGGTAATACTCGCCCTGGGCATTGTTGTTGGACAGCGCCGCCAGCCACTTCTTGAGGTGGCGGGTCGGGATCGCCATGATGCCGCTATTGATTTCGCGGATGGCGCGCTCGGCCTCGGTCGCATCCTTTTCTTCGACGATGCGCACGATCTTGCCGCCTTCGCGCACGATGCGGCCCAGGCCGAATGGGTTGACCTGTTCGACGGTCAGGATGCCCAGCTTGTCGTCGCCGGCGGCTTCGACCAGGCGGCGCAGCGTGTCCGCCGTGGTCAGGGGGACGTCACCGTACAGCACCAGGGTGGCGCTTCCATCGTCCAATTGCGGCACGGCCTGCATCACCGCATGGCCGGTGCCCAGCTGCGGCTGCTGCAGGGCGGTGTCGATCGTGACGCCGGTCTCTTGCGCCAGCGCGGCCACCATCTCGGGCACCGCTGCGCCGCCGTGCCCGTAAATCACACATAATTTCTGCGGACTCAGGCCACGTGCCGTATCGATAACGTGGCGCAACAGCGGCTTACCAGCCAATGGATGCAGGACTTTCGGCAGGGCGGACTGCATGCGCTTTCCCATGCCGGCGGCGAGGATCACAACGTTCATAAGCCGTTCTCAAAAAGTTGAAAATATGAAAAATTCTAGCATGCGAGATACCTTGTTCCGGCGCACC
>DDKG01000341.1 GCA_002339265.1 Massilia sp. UBA2604
CAGGAAGAAGCGCATGCCCTTCGCCTGGTATTCCTTCATGATCTCGGCGATGCCGTCGACGTTCATCGGCTGCGCGTCGTCGGTATAGTCGCCCGGCAGCGCCACGACGCGGATGCCCTTGGCGTAGGCGTCGTCCAGCGCGGCGAAGAAGGCGAAGTAGTTCTCGTTGAACAGGCGGGTCGAGGTCAGCTGCGCGTACATCGTGCGGATGGTCGCGTGCTTGCCGTCCTTGGTGGGAATGCCGGCGAACTGGCTGTTCTTGAAGTCGCCGTAGACGTTCTGGAAGTGGACGTCGCTCATGAAGGCGACCGGCGTGGGAGCGGGCGGGGTGGGCGTCGGGTCGGGCGTCTGCACCGGTGGGGGCGTGGTGGCGACGGGGTCCAGCGGGTCGCCGGGGCTGCAGCCGGCCAGCAGGGCGAGGGAAAGGGCGGCGGCGCAGGAAGCGGCAGCGGTCAAGCGTAAGCGGGTCATGCAAAACTCCGGTCAGAAAGATGGCCGGGATGATTGCATTTTTGCATGACCGCTTTGTTACAAAGGAGGTGTGGGTGCGGCCACCTTCTGTCCATATCTCGGGTGGCTCCGGGCAAAGCTGCAGGCATCGAAGCAAGTCGCCAACGCCATAACGTCGTTCCCGCCTGCGCGGGAACGACGATATTGCGGGTGGCGGAAGAACAGCGCCGATTATTGGCCAGCTTACCTGGCCTGATTACTTACCCCAGCTATCCTTCAGCGTGGTCACGCGATTGAACACCGGCTTGCCGGGCTGCGAATCCACGCGATCGGCCACGAAATAACCGTGGCGCTCGAACTGGAAGCGCTGGTCGCCTACGGCATCCTTCAGCCCCGGTTCCAGGTAGGCGGTAATGGTCTCCAAGGCGTTCGGATTGAGCACCGACTTGAAGTCCTTGCCGCCCGCATCCGGCTGCGGATCGAGGAACAGGCGGTCATACAAACGCACTTCGGCTTCCAGCGCGCTGGCTGCGCTGACCCAGGTGATATTGCCCTTGACCTTGTAGTTGTCGGCGCCCGGCGTGCCCGACTTCGAATCCTCGAAGTACTTGACGTGCACCGCGGTGACCTTGCCGTCGGCATCCTTGTCGTAGCCGGTGCACTCGACCACGAAGCCATACTTCAGGCGCACGCGGCTGCCCGGCTGGTCGCCCACGGGCGGAGTGAAGCGGAAATAACCCTTGGTCGGGGTTTCCATGAAGTCTTCCTGCTCGATCCACAGCTCGCGCGTGAACGGGAAGGTGCGCTTGCCCAGTTCCGGATGGTGCGGATGGACCGGCGACGAGCATTCGACCGACTCGCCTTCCGGGAAGTTATCCACGATCAGCTTCAGCGGACGCAGCACGGCGATGGCGCGCGGCGCCTTCGGATCGAGGTCGTCGCGCAGCGCGCCTTCCAGGGTGCTCATGTCGATCCAGCCGTCGGCCTTCGAGACGCCGATGCGCTCGCAGAACAGCTGGATCGATTCCGGCGTGTAGCCGCGGCGGCGCAGGCCGACGATGGTCGGCATGCGCGGGTCGTCCCAGCCGGTCACGGTGCCGTCGTCGACCAGTGCGCGGAGTTTACGCTTGGAGGTGACCACGTACGTCAGGTTCAGGCGCGCGAATTCGTACTGGCGCGGCACGGGCTTGCTGAAGAAGCCGCCTTCGGCCAGGGTCGCCACCAGCCAGTCGTAGAACGGGCGGTGGTCCTGGAATTCCAGGGTGCACAGCGAGTGCGTAATGTTCTCGATCGCATCCGAGATCGGGTGCGTGTAGTCGTACATCGGGTAGATGCACCAGGCGTCGCCCGTGCGGTGGTGGTGCGCATGGCGGATGCGGTACAGGGCCGGGTCGCGGTTGGTCATGACCGGGGAGGCCATCGCATCCTCGCTCATCTTGGCGCGCAGGATGTGCTCGCCATCCTTGTACTTGCCGGCCCGCATGTCGCGGAACAGCTGCAGCGATTCGGCGGCCGGACGGTCGCGGAACGGCGAGTTGGTGCCCGGCGTGCCGAAGTTGCCGCGGTTCTTCGCCATGTCTTCGGCGCTCTGGCTGTCGACGTAGGCATAGCCCTTCTCGATCAGGTATTCGGCCATCTTGTACAGCTGTTCGAAGTAGTCGCTGGCGTAGTACAGGTGTTCCTGGCCCTCGCGCTCCCACGAGAAGCCGAGCCACTTGACGCTGTCCATGATGGTGTCGACGTATTCCTGGTCTTCCTTCTCCGGATTGGTGTCGTCGAAGCGCAGGTGGCACAGGCCGGCGTAGTCGCGCGCCAGGCCGAAGTTCAGGCAGATCGATTTCGCGTGGCCGATGTGCAGGTAGCCGTTCGGCTCCGGCGGGAAGCGGGTGATGACCGAGGGCAGGCCGTCACGGGTATGGGTGCCGGCGGCCAGGTCGGATTCGACGATCGCACGGACGAAGTTCGACGACGGGGCATTGCCCGGCGCCGGGGTATTCTTGTCGTTGCTCATGAAATAGTTCTGGAAGGGTAAGTTGGAGGGCATTTTACCGTACCCGGAGGCGGCTGAGGTTGCCCGTGAATCTGCCCGTGCTGCGCGCTCGAAGCCGGGCCTCGCGCCACGACCGGCGTTTTCTATAGGATAATCTCTATTTACGCATTTTTAAGATAGTTGCCGGGAGAGTTTCTGTTGGAAAATTTATATGCGATCCTCGGCGTCGCGCCGAATGCCACCGACGACGAGATCAAGAAAGTCTACCGCTCGCTGGCCATGCGCTACCACCCGGACCGCAACCAGGCGCCAGGCGCGGAAGCGCGTTTCAAGGCCGTCACCAAGGCCTACGAAATCCTTTCCGACCGCGCCAAACGCGAAGAGTACAACCAGAGCGTCAACCACCGCATCGTGCTGGACGCCGAGGCCGAGGCTTACGAGCTGTGGCGCTCGCTGTTCGCGCTCAACGGCGTGAACCTGCCGCCGAACTGAACGCCCTCACGGCAACGCACCGGACGCGGCCAAGCCCGCGTCCCATCAACAGGATAGAACATGAAGAACGTACATCCCGAATTCTCCTTCCAGTCGCGTGAGCTGGAAGGCCAGATCGAGGGCACCCTGGGCGACCCGCCCAACCGCAAGAACTACGACATGATGGTCGGCGCGCTGGTGTCCGAATACGCCGACGGCGGCGGCATCGACGACGTCAACATGATGGCGTTCGCGCTGGTCGACAAGATCCGCTTCCTGGATCCCAAGGGCCTGATGCGCGAGGCGGCCGACTACGCCGACGGCGACCCTGCGCGCGTGTTCGCCATGGCCGAGTGCGATGGCGAGGACGGCAAGGCCATGTACGAGGGCATGACCGCCAATTTCCCGGAACTGGCGCGCCAGGCCATCATCACCGCCTTCCTGTTCAAGAACCAGAACCGCTGGGACGATGACGACCAGTCGCTCGAGCAGCTGGGCCGCGACGATGACGGCGACGATGTCGACGACAACGGCGAAGCCACCGACGACTTCACCGGCCTGTTCGACGAAGGAGACCGCGATGAGCGATGAGAGCAGCAAATCCAACCTGCCGGCCCTGGTCAGCCAGGTCGGCGAACTGGTGCTGGCCGGCTCGCTGGAGCACGCCGAAGAGGTGTTCTCGAAAGCCGCCGACGAGCATGGCGACTACGCCGTGGCGCAAGTGCTGACCGAGCTGCCGCCGCAAGTGACGGCGCTGCACCTGTCGGGCTTCGACGGCGCCAAGACCTCGCTGGCCACCATGCTGGTGCCGCCCAAGGCCTGGGCCGACAGCCTGGCCTTCATCGCCGCCACCTGGCCCGATAACCTGATCGAGGACGATCCCGAGCGCATCGCCGAGAACCTGTTCAATCACGTGCATGGCGTGGTGTATGCCCAGGACGACGAGGAGCGCCGCAACGAGCTGCTCGAGGCGGCGTCCGCCACCGACCATGGCGCCACCGTGTTCGCCATCCTGTGGTCGCTGGCGCCGAAGGAAATCCTTGAAGTGGCGGGCGAGATCCTGTCGAAGGGCCGTTATGTGAGCGGCCAGACCAGCGCCGACAGCGACGTCGTGCCGCTGGCGGTCGACCTGGCCAAGGCGACCGAGGACGGCTGGGAGCGTTCGCTGCTCGAGCTGTTCCCGGAATTCCGCCATAGCGCCGAGATGGCAGAGATCGAGCTGCCCGACGATCCGGACGAAGAGTCCGAATTCATGCAGCGCTCGACCCGCGACCTGCTGCTGCGCCTGCGCAAGCAAGTGCCGTCGGTGCGCACCCGGCAAGCCCGCAGCCCGCGCCGCAGCCTGGGCACGGACATCTTCTCGTGAGCGGAGTAGCGGTCAATATGCTGCCAGCCATCGTCATCGAACAACCGCCGCGCCTGATCCGCGCGATCAGGCTGCTGCCGGGCGAAGCCACGCCCGACGAAGCGGCGATCCTGGCCGACGAGCTGTCCGGGATCACCGCCATGGTGGCCGAGAAGTTCACCAACGATCGCACCGCCGAAGGGATTCAGCGCGCGCTGTTGCTGGCCATCGGCGGCGTGTCGCTGGGCCTCGAACACCTGATCCAGAGCGAAGACGAGGGCGACCTGGACGCGCTCGACATCCTGGTGGGGGAGGGCGCCGAACACGCCTTCCAGGCCGGTTTTCGCATGATCCGCGAGCTGGCCGCGCTGCCCGAGGACAGCCTGGTGAGCGAGTACGACAACGATCCGGTGTACGCCCAGCGGCGCCTGAAGGAGCTGTTCGTCGACATCTGCACCGCCGATCCGGGCGAATCGTGGTCGGGCTACGAGCGCTTCCTGGGCCAGGTCCAGCAGCGCCAGCAGGTCCAGGCAGTCGTCAAGGCCGCCGAGTGGCTGCGCAAGAACCACTACGAGGGCCCGGTCAAGGATCCGGACCTGAACTCGGAAGGCGTGATCGCGCTGGCCATCATCTTCGCGGCCGAGGGCGGCGCGCGCATCACGGCGCGCACCGGCCAGAGCGAGTTCGAGCGCTTCGTGAAGGCGGTGCGCAAGCACCAGCCCGATTTCGAACAGGGCTGGGCCGAGTTCCTGGCGCGCATCCCGCCGGCCCACCAGCCGGTGATCGCCGAGCGCATCGACATCTATCGCAAGCATTGCACGGTGCTGGAGCAGATCTCTACCCGCGCGACGATCGCGCAGCTGATGACCGAGCTGGAGAACTACGCCGGTTCCGAAGTGGACCCGGAATACCCTTGAGCACAAGCACGCCAGGCGCACGCATCGCCGCCGGCAGCCCGGCTTTCCGGCGCATCAACCGCGCGATGGCGTTCGGGGGCTTTTCCATCTTCGCGCTGCTGTATTGCGTGCAGCCGCTGATGCCGCTGCTGGGCCACGACTTCCACTTGTCGCCGGCCCAGAGCAGCCTGGTGCTGTCGGTGTCCACCGCCACCCTGGCGCTGGCGCTGCTGGGGTCTTCCAGCGTGGCCGAGCGCTTCGGCCGCAAGACGGTCATGGTGGCCTCGATGATCAGCGGGGCGGTGCTGACCCTGGCCTGCGCGCTGGCCGCCAACTACACCCAGCTGGTGGCCGTGCGCGGCCTGATGGGCCTGATGCTGGGTGGTTTGCCGGCCGTGGCCATGGCGTATTTGAGCGACGAGATCGAACCGACCTCGCTCGGCCTGTCGATGGGCATGTACATCAGCGGCAGCGCCTTCGGCGGCATGAGCGGACGGGTGATTGCAGCCTTCATCAGCGATTTCGCGTCGTGGCGGGTGGCGGTCGGGCTGCTCGGCGCGGCCGGGCTGTACGCGGCCTGGGAATTCTCGCGCAGCCTGCCGCCGTCGCGCCATGGCGGCGCGCTGCCGGCGCGCGGGCCCGGCTTCATCGACGGCCTGCGCATCCATTTGCGCGACCCGGGCCTGCCCTGGCTGTTCGCGTTGCCGTTCCTGCTGATGGGCGCCTTCGTCAGTCTGTATAACTACATCGGCTACCGCCTGCTGGCGCCGCCGTTCGGACTGCGCCAGAGCGCCGTGGGGCTGCTGTCGCTGCTCTACCTTCTTGGCATCTTCAGTTCGATGTGGGCCGGCAAGCTGGCCGACCGCCTGGGCCGGCGCAACGTGCTGTGGCTGGTGATGGGGGTGATGATCGCCGGCCTGCTGGTGACGCTGGTCGATGCGGTCGTCGCCGTGGTGCTGGGCGTGGGTCTGGCCACCTTCGGCTTCTTCGCCGCCCATTCGGTAGCCAGCAGCTGGGTCGGACGGCGTGCACAGCCGCCGCAGGCGCTGGCCTCGGGCATCTACCTGTTCTTCTATTATCTCGGCTCGAGCGTGGTGGGGTGGTTCACCGGCTATGTCTACGAGCACTGGGCCTGGCCCGGGGTGGTGGCGCTGCTGGGCGCGATCCTCGGCGTCGGCCTGTTGATCGCGCTGCGCCTGCGCACGCTGGCGCCAGTACAGATGCCGCCGCGCTGAGCCGCTAGATCGGCAGGCGGCCGCGCGGCAGCGGCAGGATCGCCTCGGACACCGCCTGTTCCGGCGTGAGCCGGCGGCAGGCGTCGGGCCGCTCCAGGACCCGTTCGATCACGGAAGCGGGAACGTTCTTGTATTCCATATAGCGCCGGGCCTGGATGGCATCGCGCACGGTCAGGATGTTCAGGCCGCGCGCCACGGCGTTGGCGGTGGTTTCATCGCTGCGTCGTTGCCGCATTTGCATCTCTCACAACATCTTCGAATCGTCTACTGTCGAGTGCGGATGGTTCATTAGGCATCCGCGCGTTCGGGGATGATAACCCGCCTCGCGCGCGATCTGCCAGCCTGGTCGGAAAAGCGTACGCACAAATGAAAACGCCACGCTGGGCGTGGCGTTGCTTGCCGATGGGCTGTGCCGATCAGCGGCGCGCTGCGCGGTTCACCGGTGGACGCGGACCGCTGCCGGTCTTGCCCAGGTGGCGGAAGGTGATGCGACCCTTGCTCAGGTCGTAAGGCGACAGTTCCAGGCTGACCTGGTCGCCGGCGATGATGCGGATGTGGTTCTTGCGCATCTTGCCGGAGGTGTAGGCGATCAGCTTGTGGCCGTTTTCGCAATCGACACGGTAACGCGAATCGGGCAGCACTTCGGCGACGACGCCATTCATTTCGATGAGTTCTTCTTTTGCCAAGATGGGCTCCTGTTAGTTTAAATACGATATCGGGCCGGCCTGGCGCGAAGGCGCACGGGCTGGCGGGTGAGGCGGCCCGCGCAAGCAGGCAGTGTGATGACCGTGGCGGCGCGGCGCAGGCGCCTTGCCGGGGAATGAACAAGCCCGCACGTGCGGCAGGCTGGTATTCGATGTCAGGTATGACGGTTACTTCGTTGGGTGCGACGGCCCGCGTTCCGCGTCGCGCTTCAGGGCTGCGCTGCTGGCGCAGTATTCGTCCGCAGGAACACGATATGGGGACGGAACCAGGAATTTCCAGAGGCAATCTCGTGTCGCCAGCCCAGCACTAAACCGCAATATGCATACGCGCAATACGCGCGCGGGTTGATCGATGCCGCAATATCGATAGTGTAGCACGGTTGGCGCTGTGCTGTCCCGGCTCGCCCTTGATAAGGATATAATCCCAGCAATATCCGTTGCGCTGCAGTCGTACCGCGCGCGACGCTTCCCACCCCAGGCCATCCCCCATCCCGTTCTTCGTGCGTAGACGCGGATGCGCGTGAACCGGCCTATATCCAGGGCTGTATTTCATGACTGACCGCACTTCGACCGGCATTCCCGGTCTCGACGACATCCTGGGTGGCGGCCTGACGCCCAAACGCCTGTACCTGGTCGAGGGTTCGCCCGGCGCCGGCAAGACCACCCTCGGCCTGCAGTTCCTGCTCGACGGCGTGGCCCGGGGCGAGAGCGGCATGTATATCACCCTGTCCGAGACCACCGACGAGCTGGTGGCAGTGGGCCACAGCCATGGCTGGGACCTGGGGGCGCTGTCGATCGTCGAGCTGGCCGGCGACGACGACCTCGACCCGGATTCGCAGCAGTCGGTGTTCCATCCATCCGAAGTGGAGCTGGGTGAAACGACGCGCAAGGTGATGGACCAGGTCGACGCCCTGCGTCCGATGCGCATCGTGTTCGACAGCCTGTCCGAGGTGCGCCTGCTGGCCCAGAACCCGCTGCGCTACCGGCGCCAGATCCTTGCGCTCAAGCAGTTCTTCTCGGCGCGCGACTGCACCGTGCTGCTGCTCGACGACAAGACCGCCGAATCCGACCAGCACCTGCACAGCCTGGCCCACGGCGTCATCAGCCTGGAGCAGCTCACCAGGGAATACGGCAAGGAGCGGCGCCGGGTCAACGTCCTCAAGATGCGCGGCATTCGCTTTCGCGGCGGCTTCCACGACTACACGCTCGACACCGGCGGCATCGTCATGTATCCGCGCCTGGTCGCCGCCGAGCACGTGCGCGACTTCACGCCGCAGGTCGATTCGAGCGGTTCCGACGGCTTTGATGCGCTGCTCGGCGGCGGCCTGGTGCGCGGCACGAATACCCTGCTGGTGGGCCCGTCCGGCATCGGCAAGACGACGCTGTCGACGCGCTGCCTGCTGTCGGCGCTGCAGCGCGGCGAGCAGGCGTCTTACTACCTGTTCGACGAGGGACTCGGCACCTTCTTCGCCCGCAGCCACCAGCTCGGCCTCGACCTGCGTCCCTATCTCGCCAATGGCCAGCTCACCATCGACCACTTCGATCCGGCCGAGCTGTCGCCGGGCGAATTCGCCCAGAAGCTGCGCGACGCGGTCGACCAGCGCCGCAGCCGCTTCATCGTCATCGACAGCCTGAACGCCTATCTGCAGGCGATGCCGGGCGAGCATTTCCTGATCCTGCAGATGCACGAACTGTTGTCCTACCTGAACCAGCAGGGCGTGACCACGCTGATGATCCTCGGCCAGCACGGCATGATGGCCGAGGCGCGCACCGACGTCGACCTGAGCTACCTGAGCGACACCACGGTGCTGCTGCGCTTCTTCGAGGCGCGCGGCAGGGTGCGGCGCGCGATCAGCGTGATCAAGAGCCGCACCACCGAGCACGCCACGACCATCCACGAGCTGCTGCTGGGCGAAGGAGGGGTGCTCATCGGCGCCCCGCTGGACGGATTCGAGGGCGTCCTTGCCGGCATGCCGACCTACCGCGGGGGCACGCCGCTGATGGCGCAGGCCGGGCATGCACCGGAATAGCCTGCAAGAAGAACGGATACTGATCTTCGCGCCCCTCGGGCGCGATGCCGAGGTCATGGCCTCAGTGCTGGAACGCGACGGACTCGGATGCGAGATCGCCGCCGATTTCGGCGAGCTGGCGAGCGCCGTCGCCGAGGGAGCGGGCGCCGCCATCCTGGCCGAGGAAGCCCTGCACGGCGTCGATGTCGCGGCGCTGCACGCCTGGCTGGGGCGCCAGGAGCCGTGGTCCGACTTTCCCTTTGTCGTCTTGCTGGGCAAGACGATCGGCATCCAGCAGGGCGCGGCGCGCGCCCGCCTGGGCGACCTGGGCAACGTGATCCTGCTCGAGCGGCCGCTCAACGTCCAGACCCTGCGCAGCGCCACCGTGTCGGCGCTGCGCGCGCGGCGCCGCCAGTACCAGGCGCGCGACCTGCTGGCCGACCGCGAGCGCACCGCCGAGAGCCTGCGCCACAGCCGCGAGGAGCTGGTGGCGCTGAACGAAACGCTGGAATCGCGCATCGAGGAGCGCACCCGCGCGCTGGCCCAGGCCAACGACCGCCTGATGAACGAGATCATCGAGCGCGAGCGGGTGCAGCAGGCCATGGCGCAATACCAGAAGATGGAAGCGGTGGGGCGCCTGACCGGCGGCATCGCGCACGACTTCAACAACCTGCTCAACGTGGTCCAGGGCAGCCTGGACCTGATCCTCCTGATGTCGAAGGACGAGGTGGCGAAGGGCCGCGCCGAGATCGCGCGCAAGGCTTGCCAGCGCGGCGGCAAGCTGACCCGCCAGCTGCTGGCCTTTGCCCGCAACCAGAGCCTGGACCTGCGCGAGACCCATATCGACGCCCTGTTCGACGGCGTGCGCGAACTGGTCGCCACCTCGCTCGGCTCGCGCATCCGGCTGCGCTTCGAGGTGGACGCGGACTGCCCGCCGGTGCTGGCCGACGCCAACCAGATGGAGATGGCGCTGCTTAACCTGGCCATCAATGCGCGCGACGCGATGCAGGACGGCGGCGAGCTGGTGTTCGTCGCCGCCTGCGGCGATCCGCCGCCGGGCTTCCTGCCGCCGGGCGACTACGTGCGCATCGCCGTCACCGACAGCGGCGAAGGGATGACGCCGGAGATGGTGGCCAAGGTGTTCGAGCCCTTCTTCACGACCAAGGGCGTGAAGGGCACCGGCCTGGGCCTGAGCCAGGTGTACGGCATGGCCCAACAGTCGGGCGGCGCGGCCCGCATCCTCAGCGAGCCGGGCGTCGGCACCACGGTCGAGATCTGGCTGCGCGCAGCAAGCGGGCTCGATGGGGCCGAGCCCGGGCCGCCGGCGCGCATGCCGGCCGCCATCCATGCTGCGCGCATCCTGGTCGTCGAGGACGACGACGTCGTGCGCGCGTCGATGGTGTCCTCGCTCGAGGCCCTCGGCCACGCGGTGCGCCAGGCGCCGGACGGCGAGGCCGGCCTGAGCGCGCTGCACGACGAGCGGCCCGACCTGCTCATCACCGACTACCTGATGCCGGGCATGACCGGCGCCGAACTGGTGCAGCGCACGCGCGCGATGTTCCCCGGCCTGCCGACGATCATCGCCACCGGCTATGCCGACATGAAGGCGATCGAGCAGGTGATCGGCAACGGCATCGTGCTGCGCAAGCCGTTCCAGCTGGCCGAGCTGGCGCAGAGCGTCGGCCAGGCGCTGGAGCGCCAGCGCCACGGTTAGCGTGCGGGCCGGTTTTGTTAGCCCATCTATAATCGCCAGATCATCGGGAGCCGGCGCTTTCCGGTCCACCCCGGTCCACCCCGGCCCACCCACTTTCGAACGGCCCGCCTTGACGACCGCACCCGACCATTTCGACTATGAAGCGCACCTCGCCGCCTGCGCGCGCGACGACCGGCAAGCCTTGCGCCGCCTGTATGACCAGGAAAGCCCGCGCCTGCTGGGCGTGGCCCTGCGCATCGTGCGCGAGCGCCAGGCCGCCGAGGACGTGCTGCACGACGCCTTCGTGAGCATCTGGACCCGCGCCGCCAGCTTCGACGCCACCCGCGGATCCGGCCGCGGCTGGATGTACACCGTGGTGCGCCATGCGGCGCTGGACGCGGTGCGCGACGGCGCGCGCGAAGTGCATGCCGATGAAGAGGCGTTCGACGCCATCGGTAGCGACGCCTTCGATCCGGGCATGCAGGACGCCTTCGAACTGCGCCAGGACATGGGTCGCCTGGAGGACTGCCTGAACCGGCTCGACGTCGCCAAGCGCAACAGCATCCTGCATGCCTATGTCGATGGTTTCTCGCACAGCGAGATCGCCGAACGCCTGAAGTCGCCACTGGGGACGGTCAAGGCCTGGATCAAGCGCGGCCTGAGTGCGCTGCGGGAGTGCATGGTATGAATCCGATCCACGATCCCTACGAGCTGGCCGGCGAATACGTGCTGGGCACGCTGTCGCGCGAACGGCGCCGCGAAGTCGATGCCTTGTTGCCGAATGACGCCACGCTGCGCGCCGCCGTCGCCTATTGGGAAGAGCGGCTGCTGCCCTTGAGTGCGCTGGTGGAGCCGGTGCAGGCGCCGGCCTCCCTGTGGTCGCGCATCGAGCGCAGCCTGGGACCGGCGTCCGCGCCTGCCGTTGCCCGTTCCGGCTGGTGGGAACGCCTGGGCCTGTGGCGTGGCCTGGCCGCCGGCGGCTTCGCAGCCGCCGCGATCATGGCCGTCGTGGTCGGCGTAAACCTGTATCAGGTAGAGCAGCCGCGCTACATGGTGGTGCTGGCCGCGCCGCAGAACGCGGGGCCGGGCTGGGTGCTCGAGCTGGTGGCCGACGACACGCTGCGCCTGAAGCCGCTGGTCAATACCGCGGTCCCGGCCGATCGCGCGCTGCAGTTGTGGACCAAGGCCGACGACTGGGAAGGTCCGGTCTCGCTGGGCCTGGTCAAGCCGGGCGAGGCGGTCGAGGTCAAGCTTGCCAACCTGCCGAAGGTGGTGCCGAACCAGCTGTTCGAAATCACATTGGAACCGGCCGCCGGATCACCGATCGGCCGTCCGACCGGGCCCATACTCTACATCGGGCGCGCGGTCAGAATATAGAAGGGTGGACGGCGGCCCGCATGCCGCCGCCCATCTTCTATCAGCGCAGCCAGATCGCAATATCACGCAGACCTGGTGTGCCGCTACCGATCACCGACGTGGCCGGCGTCGTCGCGCCATTGACCGGAGTTGCCGCACCGGTGCTCACATTCACCCGGTACAGCGAGCTCGGACCGCCGGCCGTGGTGCGCAGCGCCGCCAGCACCAGGCCATTTTCGCCGCCGCCGATATCCATGCCGCCATCGCCCGCCACCGTCACGCCCAGCGGGCCGACGTTGACCAGGGTGCCGTCGTTCGGCGGATTCTGCAGCGCCAGCACCGAACTGGCGCTGTCGACGTCGAACAGCTGGGTCGCCGTGGCATTCGGGACGCTGTTGGTGTAGGCGGCGGCAGTCACGACCGGCGCCACGCCGGCGCGGTTGATATTGCCGTCGGTGGTGGTGGTGCCGGTATCGACATTGATGCGCAGGCTCTGGCCGGTGTTGCCGATCACGCGCAGGCGGTCGGCCACCGGATTGAAGTCGACCGCGAACGCTGTGCCCTGCATGCCGGTGTAAGGCGCGGTCGTGTCCGTCGCATCGGCGCTGAGCGTGGCCTTGACGGTGGCGGCGCCGGTGGCCGGGTCGATGGTGACCAGGCGCGCGGTTGAGGTCAGACCGTACAGCATGCCGTCCTTGGGCCGCACGTCGATGCCGACCAGGGTCTCGCCGCCGGCCAGGCCGGTGATGGCGATATTGGTGTCGATCGTGTTCGGCGAGCTCACCTTGAAGCCCAGCAGACGGTTGTCGTCCGCCAGGCCCAGCACGACCGGGGCAGCAACCCCGCGCAGCGCGATGCCGCGGATGTCTTCGCTCACGCCGAGCGCGCCGATCAGATTGGTCGGGGCGCTGGTGGCGGCCAGGTTCACGCCATACAGGTTGCGCGCGCCGCCGACGGTGGCGACCAGATAGCCCATATTGGTGCGCGCATCGATATCGAAGCCGTTGGCGGCGCCGATGGTCACGCCGAGCGGCACCGGCTTGGCCAGCGCGCCGTCGTTGGGCGGGTTTTGCGTGTACAGCGTGGAGTTGGCGCTGTCGATGCCGTACAGCGTGGTCGAGCCGGTGCCGGCGAACGAGTTGGTATAGGCCGAGGCCGAGATCGCAGCGTTGGCGGCGCCGCCATTGATGCTGCCGTCGGTGGTGGTGGCGCCGGTGTCGACATTGATGCGCAGGCTCTGGCCGGTGTTGCTGACGATGCGCAGGCGGTCGGCCATCGGGTTGAAGTCGACGCCGAAGCTGGTTCCGGCCAGTTCGGTGAACGGTTGCGTGGTGTCGGCCGCGTCGGCCGTCAGGCGCGATTTATTGGTGGCCGCGCCGGTGGCGGCGTCCAGCGTGTACAGGCGGCCAGTCGAACCCACGCCATACAGCATGCCGTCGGCCGGGCGCACGTCGATGCCGACCAGGTTCTCGCCGCTCTGCAGCCCCGTCACCAGGACATTGGTGCGAATGGCGCCGGGCGTGGCGCGGTCGAACGAGACCAGGCGGTTGCTGGCGGTCAGGGCGACCACGTCGCCCACGGTCGTAGCCGGCGGCGGCGGGGTGGTCGGTGGCGTCACCGCGTCGTGATCGTCGCTGCTGCTGCCGCAGGCGGCCAGGGCGAGGGCGATCGAGGAAACCAGGATCAGTTTGGCGAATGGGGCGTGGGTCATGATGTGTCCTCAGTAAGAATTGCTTGTTTGAATTCATTGGGGCGCATCGCGGCCGGGGGGGCTGCAATGTTGGCGCTTGTACTACTCGCCAGATGCAGGAATGGATGCAGCCTGCGAAAAAATACTTTCACAGGCTGCATGGATGGTGGAGATATTGATAGCGACCGAGGTCGCTGGGACGTTACTCGTCCTGCCGCAGGCGCGCCACCAGCGGCGCCAGCAGCACGGCCAGCAGGGCGAACCCCGCCGCGATATAGCCGATCTTGTCCAGGCCGACCAGCGGAATCGCCGCGCCGCCCAGCATGGCGCCGATGCCGATGCCGGCATTCGCGGCCGACACATTGGTGGTGCCGGCCAGCGCCTGTGAATGGGTGGCCGATTTCATCACCCGCACCTGGCAGATCGGGAACAGCGCCGTGTACGCGATGCCCCACAGCGCCAGCACCGCGCAGAACAGGACCGTCGAGCCGGCGCTGGGCACCGCGAGCGCCATCGCCAGCGCCAGCAGGCCGGAGAACAGCGCAGTAGCCTTCAATGGCGCGCGGTCGACCACCTTGCCGCCCACCCA
Organism: Massilia sp. UBA2604; assembly: GCA_002339265.1. Classification (GTDB taxonomy): domain Bacteria; phylum Pseudomonadota; class Gammaproteobacteria; order Burkholderiales; family Burkholderiaceae_D; genus Telluria. Next base: position 14,429 of record DDKG01000341.1, read on the forward strand.
GTTGCCGATCAGGCCGATCGCGCCGAAGCCCATCAGCCACCAGCCGACGTCCAGAGGCGCCACGCCGGCCACCCGCTCGAGGATGTCGGCCAGGTAGGTGTAGGCGGCGAACATGGCGGTAAACACCAGGATCGACAGGCCGACGTTGGCCAGGAAGTAGGGTTCGCGGAACAGGCGCGCCTGCGAACGGAAGTCCACCCTTTTGGCGCGCGCCACGGCCGGCATCAGGAACAGCAGGGCGAGCGCCATCGCCAGCGACAGGGCGGCCAGGATCCAGAACGCATTGCGCCAGCCGATGCTGTTGGCGGCGACGGTGCCGAGCGGGATGCCGAACAGCAGGGCGGCCGAAATGCCGAGGTAGACCCGCGCCACGCCTTGCCCGGCCTTGTCGGGTCCGGCCAGTTCGGCCGCGGTCTCGCTGGCAGTGCCCCAGAACACCGGCAGCGCCAGCGCCGGAATGAAGCGCGCCAGTGCCAGCACCCAGATGTTCGGCGCCAGCGCCGCCAGGGCATTCGACAGCGCAAACACGACCAGCACGCCGATGAACAGCGCCTTGCGGTCCAGGTGCGACAGCCAGGCCGTCAGCGGTGGACCGAACAGCATCACGGTGAAGGCGAACAGGGTCACCAGCTGGCCGGCGAGCGAGATCGAAATGCCGAGGTCGCGCGACAGGGCCGGCAACAGGCCGACGATCAGGAATTCGGTGGTGACGATGACGAAGGCGGCGATCGCCAGGATCAGGATGGACAGCGCGCCGGACGACGAGGAGGCCGGCTGCGCAAGCGCGGAGCTTGGATGGGACATGGATTTCTTATCGGGATTGAACGGGTCGCCATCCTATTTGAAAAGTAATTTCCTATCTCGGGAATTTTTTCTATACTTGGCGGAATATTTTTCCGCAATCTTGAGTCGCCTATGCAGAACAGTGAACGTCTTAAAGGGGTAGACGTCTTCGTGGCCGTGGCCCAGGCCGGCAGCTTCATCCGCGCGGCCGAGCGCCTGAACCTGACCGGATCGGCCGTCGGCAAGGCCATCGCCCGCCTCGAGGCGCGCCTGAACGCGCGCCTGTTCGAGCGCAGCACGCGCCGGCTGGCGCTGACCGACGCCGGAAGCCGGTTCCTGGCCGCCTGCACCCGGGTGCTGGGCGAGCTCGAGGAAGCCGAGCATGCGCTGCACGCCGAGGGCGAGCTGCTGGCCGGGCGGTTGCGGGTGGACCTGCCGGCCACCTACGGACGCCTGATCGTGCTGCCGGTATTGACGGCTTTCCTGCAGCGCTATCCGCGCATCAAGCCGGTGCTGTCCTTCACCGACCGCTATGTCGACCTCGAGGACGAAGGCATCGACGTGACGGTGCGCATCGGCAGCCCGGAGGCGTGGTCGCCGTCGCTCGGCCATTTCCTGCTGGGCCAGGACCGCAAGGTGTTCTGCGCGGCGCCGTCCTACCTCGCGGCGCACGGCGCGCCGGCCTCGGTCGAAGACCTGGGAGAGCACGCGGTCATCATGTATGGCAAGGCCGACAGCCGCGTCAGTCCCTTGCTGATCCGGCGCGGGAATGCCCTGGTCGAGCAGCGCGCCTTCGACGCACGGATCGTCGCCGGCGACGCCGAAGCGCAGGCCGAGCTGACCGTGGCGGGGCTGGGCATCGCCCAGCTGTCGACCTGGCTGATCGGGCGCCACCTGGCGGACGGCAGCCTGGTCGAGGTGCTGCCGGAGTATGCGACACCCGGCTTGACGATGCATGTGGTGTGGCCGAAGGCGAAACAGGACGTGCCGCGCGTGCGCGAGCTGGTCGACGTCTTGCGCGCGGCGCTGGCGCAGCCGGGGACGTAGAGGTGACATCTGGAACGCACCGCCATTGTCCCGCGGAACGGGCGAAATCGATGCTTGATAAACCACGGATCCATCCTAAGCTGGAAGGCTCCAGTGGTTTTTTCCACATTATTTTCAGGAGGACATCATGCTGCAAACCGCCGAAATCCAGCAACGCTTCAAGAACGTCCAGCAAGTCGTGAACCAGGCCGAGCAGGTCTGCCAGAGCGACCAGAGCGTCCCCAGCGAAATCCGCGACTGCATCCACAAGATCGCCGAGGAAGCCGGCCGGGCACAAAGCGTCATGCAGTCGAACGACCAGTCGAGCATGATCCAGGCCATCGACGACCTGGAAGCCATGGGCGACGAAGCCAAGCGCGTCTGCACCTCGAGCCGTCCGTCACCGCAAGTCCAGTCGGTCATCGTGCGCGTGCACGACGAGCTGTCGAACCTGAAGCACCAGCTGCACTAAGTTCTAGACGATACCCCGCTCGCGCAAGGCCGCGATCTCTTCCTCGCTCCTGCCCAGCACTTCGCGCAACACCTGTTCCGTGTGCTGGCCCAGCAGGGGCGGGGCCATCCCGCTCGTCGCAGGCGTGGCCGACATCCGGATCGGATTGCGCACCAGCTTCACCTGGCCCGCGCTCGGGTGCGGCAGGTCGATCGCCATCGCGCGCGCCTGGACCTGCTCATTCGCGAACACTTCGCCGACGTCGTTGATCGGCCCGCAGGGCACGCCTTTTTCTTCCAGCAGCGCGATCCATGCATCGCGCGGCTTCTGCCCGACCATCTCCGCCAGCAGCGGCACCAGCAGGTCGCGGTTCTGCACGCGCAGCGGATTGGTGGCGAAGCGCGGATCGCTGCCGAGCTCCGGCCGGCCGCCGGCCTCGACGAACTTCTGGTACTGGCCGTCGTTGCCGGTGGCGACGATGATGTGGCCGTCCGCGCAGGCGAAGGTCTGGTAGGGCACGATATTGGCGTGGGCATTGCCCCAGCGCTTGGGCGGCTTGCCGCTGTTGAGGTAATTGCTGCCGACATTGGCCAGCATCGCCACCTGCGTATCGAGCAGGGCCATGTCGATGTGCTGGCCTTCGCCCGTGCGGTCGCGGTGGGTGAGGGCGGCCAGCACGGCCACCGTCGCATACATGCCGGTCATGAGGTCGGTGAGCGCGACGCCGGCCTTTTGCGGACCGCCGCCGGGCAGGTCGTCGCGCTCGCCGGTGACCGACATCAGGCCGCCCATGCCCTGGATCAGGAAATCGTAGCCGGCGCGGTGGGCGTAGGGGCCGTCCTGGCCGAAGCCGGTGATCGAGCAATAGACCAGCTCGGGCTTGAGCGCCTTGAGCGATTCATAGTCGAGGCCATAGCGCTTCAGGTGGCCGACCTTGAAGTTCTCCAGCACCACGTCGCAATGCACCACCAGCTCGCGCAGCAGGGCCTGGCCTTCGGCGCTCGCGATGTCCATCGTGAGCGAGCGCTTGCCGCGGTTGGCCGACAGGTAGTAGGCGGCTTCCAGCGTATCCTTGCCTTCTGCATCCTTGGCGTATGGCGGACCCCAGGCGCGGGTGTCGTCGCCGGCGCCCGGGCGCTCGATCTTGATCACGTCGGCGCCGAGGTCGGCCAGGTTCTGCGAGCACCAGGGGCCGGCCAGCACGCGCGACAGGTCGAGCACGCGGATGTGGCCGAGGGCTTTCGGCAGGGAAGGGGTAGGTGGGCTGGATTGCGTCATGTCTCGATCTTCTTGTGTGCCATCGGGAAGCGCCGATTATAGCTTTCCACAAGTCGTGCGCTTGCCAGCCCCATCTTGCGTGGTCAGGTCCCGGACTGCACCGCGGCGACCGTGTCCGCCTCGGCCTGGCTGTCTCCCCCCGCAACCTGCTGCCGGCCCTCGGTCTCCTGCTGCAGCGCGCAGCGCTCGGCCTTTCCGGCATTGCGCAGCTCCACATAACGGCGCAGCGCGTCGTCCAGCGCCGGCAGCAGCGCGCCGCGTTCGCTGTGCAGCGAGGAGTAGACCGGGCGCGCCGCCGTGAAGCCGAACTCGGTCGCCGGTTTCGCTTCCAGGGTCGACGCATCGACGCCGGCCAGTTCGGCCGCGCTGCGCGCCAAATCGGCCCAGGTCAGCTCGCCCTTGTTGGCCAGGTGCCAGATGCCGGCTTCGCGGTCGACCGCGAGGTCCAGGCAGGCGTGCACCAGGTCGGGCACGTAGGTCGGCGAGATGGTCAGATCGCTGGCCGCCACGAAGGCGTCGCCGCGCTCCAGCGCGTCGAGGGCGTGGGTCACGAAGTTGTGCTGGTCCCACGGTCCGAAGAAGGCGCTGGTGCGCACCACCAGTGCGCCCGGATGATTGGCCAGCACCGCGCGTTCGGCGTCGAGCTTGCTGCGGCCGTAGACGTTGAGCGGGTTGGGCGTGTCCGATTCGACGTAGGGCCGTTCGTTGCGGCCGTCGAACACCAGGTCGCTCGAGAAGGTGGTCAGGTGGATGTCGTGGCGCGCGCAGGCCGCGGCCAGGATGGCGGCGCCGTGCGTGTTCTCGCGCTGGCAGCGTTCCATGTCGCGCTCGGCGTCGTCCACCCGCACGTAACCGCAGGTATTGACCACGGCCCACGGCTTGTGTTTTGCCAGCGCGCGCTCGACCGAGTCGGCGTCGGCGATGTCCATGTCCTGGCGCGACAGCAGGCGATAGGCCAGGTTGCGCTTGTCGCAGATGCGGGCGAAGGCCTGGCCCAGGGTGCCGGTGGCGCCGAGGATCAGGATCGGGGCGGCGTCGGTGCCCACCAGGCGGTGGCCGTCGGCCGCGATCGAGGTGAGGGCGGCCGGCGTGGCCACCGGCTGCTGGCACAGGAAGCGGCCCGGGCGGCGCCACCAGCCCTGGGCGCGCAGCGCCGGGTGCGACAGCGGCGCGCCGCTGGACAGTTCACGCATCATCTTCGCCAGCGCGGTCGGGCGCGGCAGCGGCGAGCGCACATCGAGCGGCCCCGGTTCGTAGTAGCCGCGGTCGACCGTGACCAGGCTGTTCCAGTCGAAGGAGCCGAGCAGGGCCCATACCGTGACGGCGCGCACGTCGACGCCGTTGTCGCGCGACTGCTGGGCCGCTTCCCAGATTTCGAGAAGCCAGCGCATCTGGTCTTCGCGGTTGGCGTCGATATGGGCTTCGGTGATGGCCAGCGGGATGCCATAGCGTTCCCAGATCTCGGACAGCAGCGGGGCGATGCCCGGCGTCGGCGTGGCCAGCACGCGCGAGGCTTCGATGTCGGCGCAGGGAATGCCGTCGGCCATGCCGCGGTGGTGGGCCGGATAGCGTTCGGGGCGGTGGTCCAGCCAGCGCTCGCTGGTGACGTAGTAATTGACGCCGATGAGGTCGGGCGGGCAGGGATTGTCGCGGAACCACAAGAGGTCTTCAGCGCTGGCGCCGCTTTTGAGCAGGTAGTTCCACAGCTTGTGGCCAGGTTCGACCATGCCGCACAGCAGGTCCCAGCCCAGCCAGCGGCGTTCATTGTAGAACTCGGCCACGTGGCTGAGCTCCGGCGTGCTGTAGGTCTTGCCGAGGTCGTCGGTCTGCACCAGTTTCGCGTCCGGATTGACGGCGCGGATGGCGCGCATCGACAGCACGGTGGCGCGGCACTGGTTGAGCAGGGCCTGGATGAAAGTGCGGTCGTCGCGGCCGTGCGGATACCAGACGCCGTACAGGCCGGCGAAGCGCGCCGTGGTGCAGATCTCGTTGACCGGGGTGTAGAACTTGAGCCAGGGGTAGCGCGCGGCGACGGCGCCGGCATAGTCGGCCAGCTCTTGCGCGAAGCCGGGATCGACCAGGCTCGTGTGGCGCGGGCCGCTGCCATGGTGGATCAGCCCGGCGATCGGGGTGACGCCAGCCTCGCGCAGGGCGGCCAGGCGCTCGTCGGGCCAGCGCCAGTCGGCGCCCTCGACGCCGTCGGGGGCAGTGCGTTCCCACAGGATGGGGTAGCGGATGGCGCGGATGCCCAGCGCGGCGAAACGGTCGATATCGCAGGCGCGGGTGGCGTGGCCGTTGCGGTCCAGCTGGCTGAAGTACGTGTCCTGCACGCGATTGACCGTGCATTCGAGGCCGCCCCACAGTTCGAGGGGATGTGCTGGGCTGTTCGTGCTCTTGTTCATGATTGTTCTTATTCCTTAATTTTATGACAACAAAGTATCGGCAATGTGGCGCTACCAATGTTCAAACTGAGTTCAAACCGCATGGGGAGAGCCCTGCCTGCCGAGTCATGGAACGGGTAGCGGTTGACAGCGCGACGCCAACCTGCAACCATGCGGTCCATGATCTTTCCGAAAGCACATCCAATTCTTGCCTGGTGGCGCCGCTCCTAGCGCGCGGCCCCGGAAATGATGTGCATTTCAGCTAACGCCGCCTCGATTTGGGTGGCGTTCATTCATTGACGCAGGACGATCGAGGCATCTAACAAGGAACCTCGATGAGCCTGCAACAAAACACTGCTTCTGCTTCTTCCTCTGCTTCTGCTCCGGCAAACCAGATCATCCTGACCGGCGACCGTCCGACCGGTCCGCTGCACCTCGGTCACTTCGTGGGCAGCCTGCGCGATCGCGTGCGCTACCAGCACGAATACCGTCAATTCGTCATGCTGGCGGACTCGCAGGCGCTCACCGACAATATGGATGACTTGGGTAAGGTACACCGGAACGTGGTGGAGGTGGCGCTCGATTACCTTGCCGTAGGGATCGACCCGACCAAGACCACGATCTTCATCCAGTCGCAGATCCCGGAACTGACCGAGCTGACCTTCTATTACCTGAACCTGGTGACCGTCGCGCGCCTCGAGCGCAACCCGACCGTGAAGGCGGAAATCGTCCTGCGCGGCTTCGAGCGCGACATCCCGGCCGGCTTCCTGACCTATCCGGCCAGCCAGGCCGCCGACATCACCGCCTTCAAGGCCGGCGTGGTGCCGGTGGGCGAAGACCAGATCCCGATGATCGAACAGTGCAACGAGATCGTGCGCCGCTTCAACCGCATCGTCGGCCGCGACATCCTGGTCGAGGCCAAGGCCTTCGTGCCGGAAGTCGGCCGCCTGCCGGGCATCGACGGCAAGGCCAAGATGAGCAAGTCGCTCGGCAACACCATCAACCTGGGCGCCAACGCCGACGAGATTCGCGCCGCGGTCAAGAACGTCTACACCGACCCGCTGCACCTGAAGGTGTCGGATCCGGGCCATATCGAGGGTAATGTCGCCTTCACCTACCTGGACGCCTTCGATACGGATAAAGAGGGCCTGGCCGAGATGAAGGCGCACTACCAGCGCGGCGGCCTGGGCGACAGCATCGTCAAGAAGCGCCTGGAAGGCATCCTGCAAGACATGCTGGCGCCAATCCGCGCCCGCCGCGAAGAGTTCGCCAAGGATCCGGCCCAGGTGATGAAGATGCTGCAGGAAGGCACCATCAAGGCGCGCGAAGTGGCGGCTGCGACCACCGACGAAGTCAAGAAGGCGCTGGGCCTGTCGTACTTCTAAGTTCGGGGAGGGTGGTATCGCTGCGCGATACCTGCGGTAGCGCTAACCGGGCCTCTGTTAACTGCCAGTAGCAAGGCGCTCGCGACGATGGCAAGCTGCGGGCTTGTCGATTGCCGAGGAGCGTTGCATGAGCAAGGGTTTGCGCCTGACCGAACAATGGATGCAGCGGGCCTTGTGGCTCGTCGCCTTCGTCTTCGCCGCGTTCCTGATCGGCCTTGGCGGCCTGGTCGTGCAGCAGCTGCGCGACGTCGAAGAGCCGCTGACGGTCGAGGAGTTCATGAACCCGGCCCAGGTCAGCAAGCTGCGCAGCGAGATGGCCAGCGAGCGCGCACGCATCGACGGCGCGCGCACGCGCCTCGAGCAGGCCAGCCAGAAGCACGCAGTGGCTCAGTCGAACACGCGCTCGGCGCGCTCGACCTTCGACAACTGGCTAGCGACGCGGCAAGCCACCGCGCGGCCCGAGCAAGACCCCGAACTGATCAAGCGTACCCAGGGCCTGGAGGCCCTGGAGCGCGCTGAACGCGCCGCCCTGGCGGCGGTGGAAGGCGAGCAGCAGACGATGCTGGACGCCACCCAGGCCTACGAGCGCGCCAATCTGCGCTGGGACGCCCTGCAGGAACCGGCGCAGCAAGCCTTCGCCGACGAAGTCGAGGCGCGCGAGCTGCGCGTCTTTCTGTACCGCCTGGCGTTGACCCTGCCGCTGCTGCTGGCGGCCGGCTGGCTGTTCAGACACAAGCGCAAGACGCGCGACTGGCCGTTCGCCTGGGGCTTCATCTTCTTTGCCCTGTTTACCTTCTTCTTCGAGCTGGTGCCCTATCTGCCGAGCTATGGCGGCTATGTCAGGTATATCGTCGGCATCGTCCTCACCGTGGTCGCGGGCCGCTACGCCATCGCCTGGCTGCAGGCCTACCTGGCGCGCCAGAAAGAGGCCGAGGCGCTGCCCGACGCCGAGCGGAGACAGGGAATGCGTTACGACCTGGTGCAGGCGCGCCTGGCGAAAAGCGTGTGCCCCGGCTGCGAGCGCGCCGTCGACCTCAAGGATGGCAAGACCGATTTCTGCCCGCACTGCGGCATCGGCCTGTTCAACCGATGCGGCGCGTGCACGAGCCGCAAGAATGCGTTTGCGCGCTTCTGCTTTGCCTGTGGGACGGCGGCCAATACGACGCTGGCGGACTAGCTGCCACCAGCGCCGTCACCCCGGCGCAGGCCGGGGTCCAAGCGAAGCCCCGGCGTAGGCCGGGGCGCAAGCGAAGCCCCGGCGCAGGCCGGGGTCCAAGCAATCTCCGTTCAATCGCGCAGGTCGGCCGGCACCTTGCCGCCATTCGCGGCCAGCTTGTTCATCACCTGGCGGTGCAGCCAGATATTCATCTTGGCCGAATCATTGGTGTCGCCGGTGTAGTTCAGCTCGGCGGCCAGTTCCTTGCGCGACGCCAGGCTGCTGTCCAGGCCGAGCAGCTTGAGCAGGTCGACGATCGAGGTGCGCCAGTTGAGTTGCTGGCCAGCCGACTTCTGCATATCGTTCAGGATCTGCTCGACGTCGACTTGCTGCATCGGCGCGGCTGCGGCTGGCGCGGCGGCTGGGGCAGCAGCAGGGGCGGCCGGTGCGCTCGGCGCCGGCGCCGCTTGCGGCTGGGCCGGAGCGGCAGGAGCCGCAGCAGGCGCTGCAGCCGTCGTCGCAGCAGGCGCTGCAGCCGTCGTCGCAGCAGGCGCCGCGTCTTTCTTACCTGGGAAAATTTTGTGGAAAATATTGCTCAGGATACCCACGGGACCCTCCTTCTCTGGTGATTGTTTGCGGATGTTGTTGGCCATATAGCCGAGTGCGACCGCCAGCGCGGCGCCGCCGGCAGCCTTGATCAAGGTCGGATGCTCGGCGTAGAAGTCGCTCATGCGATCGACAATGCCGGGATTCTGTTGTTGCGCCTTTTCGGCCAGTTCTTGCACTTGCTCAGGCGAGACCTGGGCCGCCTGTTCCGGCGTCACCTGAGAGGTGTTTCCGCCGAAGATCTTGCCGAGTGCGCCGCCGGCCACCGACGACAGCAGGCCGCCGCCGGCGCCGCCCAGCAGGTTGTTGAGCATGCCTGCGCGCTGGTCGGGATTGCTCTGGCCGAACAGCTGGCTGACCATCTGGGGGAAGGGCGGGGTCTGGTCCGAGCGCAGGGCGCTGGCGATGCCCTGGGCGATGCTGGCGCGGGGCGCGTTCTGCGCCACCTGGTCGAAGTCGTCGGCCGCCTTGCCATTGTTGGCGACGGCGCCGGCGCCGCCTATGTATTGCTGCAATAAGTTTCCTAAATCAAAAGCCATGTCATCTCCTGCATGATGTGATACCTGTGAATGCCCAGCGTAGGCGTTTGGTATTACCGGCTCTGTTCGATGACGAACCGAGGGCGCCATTGTCAGGTGATTGGCATTGTTTGTTTGCCGTATGGACATGGACAGCAGGGGGACGGTAAGCTGTCGGCATGCCCTATCTGCCGCTCGTCCTCTTCCTTGTCGTCTACCTGTTCGCCAGCCTGGCCTGGGACATGTCCCAGCTGGTTGGCGCCGCCTACCTGACGACGAGTCTCACCTGTTTCGTCGCCTACGCCATCGACAAGTCGGCCGCGCGCGCGAACAGCTGGCGCACGCCGGAAAGCACTTTGCTGATCCTGGGCCTGGTCGGCGGCTGGCCCGGCGCCTTGCTGGCCCAACAATGGCTGCGCCACAAGACAAGCAAGCAATCGTTCCAGCGCAAGTTCCAGCTGACGGTGGCTCTGAACCTGGGCGCCTTCGTCTGGCTGGCCTGGCGCCTCGGCGTGCCGGCCTGATTGTCGAAAGGAGGCGCGCATGTGGATTTATCCCCGCATCCTGGCCCACCGCGGCGGCGGCACCCTCGCGCCCGAAAATACCTACGCCGGCCTGCGTTGCGGGATGCAAGCGGGCTTTCGCGCGATCGAATTCGACGTCATGCTGGCGCGCGACGGCGTTCCGGTGGTGGTGCACGATCCTGGCCTGGGCCGTACGGTGAAGGGCAGCGGCAGCGTGTTCGAGCACGACGCCAGCGACCTGGCGGCGATGGATGCCGGCGGCTGGTTCAGTCCGGCCTACATCGGCGAACCGGTGCCGCTGTTCACCGAATTCGCGCGCCTGTGCAAGGAAGAGGGCGTCTGGATGAATATCGAGATCAAGCCGGCGCCAGGTTTTGAGGCGGAAACCGGCGCGGTGGTGGCGGCGCTCGCCGCCGAGCTGTTCTCCGAAGAGCTTGCCGCCGGCGACCTGGCCCGGACGCCATTACTGTCCTCGTTCAGCGACGTGGCGCTGGCCAGCGCGCACCTGACCGCTCCGCGGTTGCCGCGCGCCTGCCTGATCAGTGCGCTGGGCCCGGATTGGGAAGCGCGGGCGCGGGCGCTGGACGCAATTGCCATTCACACCAACCATCAGCACCTGGGGCCGGAAATGGCGCGCCAAGTGAAGGAAGCCGGCTTCGGCCTGTTCTGCTATACCGTCAACGATCCCAGCCGCGCGCGCACCTTGCTCGATTGGGGCGTGGATGCCTTCTGCACCGACCGCATCGACCTGATCGGGCCGGACTTCGCCTGAGCAACTTTCGGCTCAGCAATATATTTCTCAGGCGGCCTCAAGAAGGGCGGCGGAAGAGACGTTAAGTACTAACGATCTCTTTGAAGCAGCAAGCATGGCACCCTCGACCACCATCATCCCGTTGTCCCGGCACGCCGAAGGCGCCCAGGCCGCCGTCAGCCACTGGCTCGACCTCATCAGCAAGTCGGTGCAGCCGGGTTCGCGCCGGCCCGTCAACGATCCGGACGGAGAGAATCGTGCACGGATCCTGCAGCACGCCGCAATGACGATGCTGGCCCCGGTCGAACCGAAGACGCGCTTCGTGTCGCCTCTGCTGCGCTGAATCCATTGTTGCTGGCAAGTTGTCAATATTAGTCCGACTGATATTGACTGCGGCGGCTAGGCTATAATCG
>DDKG01000175.1 GCA_002339265.1 Massilia sp. UBA2604
CGCCACGCCGAACACCAGGTTGAGCGGCACCGAGATCGCGGCGGCGATCAGGGTCAGCTTGATGGCCGACAGCGCATCGGCATCCAGCACCGATTCGACATAGACCTCCCAGCCTTTCTTGAGCGCCTCGGTGAACACCGCGGCGAGCGGGATGAACAGGAACAGGGTCAGGAAGATCAGCGCGACGGCGATCAGGGCGATGCGCACCCAGCCCGGCTCGAGCACGCTGGTGTCGAGGCGCTTGTTGTTGGCGTGGCGCTGCGCCGGCTGCGCCACCTTGTCGAGGACCGCGCTCATGCCTTGCCCGCCCGTTTGCGCGTCCACGCCTGCAGCAGGTTAATCGCCAGCAGCAGGATGAAGGAGAACACCAGCATCACGACCGCGATCGCGGTCGCGCCGGCATAGTCGTACTGCTCCAGCTTGGAGATGATCAGTAGCGGCGTGATCTCGGACACCATCGGCAGGTTGCCGGCAATGAAGATGACGGAACCGTATTCGCCGGTGGCGCGCGCAAAGGCCAGCGCAAAGCCGGTCAAGAGCGCCGGCACGATGGTCGGCAGCACCACGCGGATGAAAGTCTGCAGCGGCGCGGCGCCCAGGCTGGCCGCGGCTTCTTCCAGTTCGCGCTCGGCTTCTTCGAGCACCGGCTGCACCGTGCGCACGACGAACGGCAGGCCGATGAAGGTCAGCGCCACCACCACGCCGAGGGGAGAAAACGCGACCTTGATGCCCAGCGCGTCCAGGTACTGGCCGATCCAGCCGTTATGGGAGTACAGGGCAGTGAGCGTGATGCCGGCCACCGCGGTCGGCAGCGCGAACGGCAGGTCGACCAGGGCGTCGACGAAGCGCTTGCCGGGGAACTGGTAGCGCACCAGCACCCAGGCCACGATGCCGCCGAAGACGACGTTGATGGCGGCCGCGATCAGCGACGCGCCGAAGCTCAGTCGATAGGACGCCATCACGCGCTCGGACGTGACGGTCGCCCAGAAATCCGCCCAGCTCATGCTGAAGGTATTCAGGAACACCGCCGACAGCGGGATGAGGACGATCAGCGCCAGGTAGAACAGCGTGAAGCCGAGCGAAATGCCAAAGCCGGGAATGACCCGGCCCGGCCGCCTGGGCTTGTTTGCTGCCGCGTTGCCCGGCAATGCAAGCGAAGTCATGCGAGTCCTTATTACAAATTCTTCTATCGGAGTCGCATATTCTCACGCTATGTTCATAAAGCAAACGAAAGAATAATTATTTGTATAGATGCGAATTGCTATGTGGCAGCGAGGCAAAAACGCATGTTCTTATGCGGAAAAATTCGTACGGGACGCAATATTTTTCGTCCACCGTTGTGAAATACAAATGAAAACGGCGAGCCTGGCATTGCCGGGCTCGCCGTTTTTGTGCGGGGCAGGAATTACTTGTTCGGCTGCGGCGTCAGGCGCAGGTAAGGACGCGGCGCCTCGAAGCCTTTCGGATACTTTTGCTTGATGACTTCAGGATCGGTGACGGTCAGCGGGATGATGACGTTGTCGCCATCCTTCCAGTTGCCCGGCGTGGCGACGGTGTAGCCGTCGGTTAGCTGCATGGCGTCGATCACGCGCAGCACTTCGTCGAAGTTGCGACCGGTGCTCATCGGGTAGGTGATGGTCAGGCGGATCTTCTTGTTCGGGTCGATCACGAACAGCGAACGCACGGTGGCGGTGGCCGACTGTTCCGGATGGATCATGTCGTACAAGGTCGAGACCGAACGGTCGGCATCGGCCACGATCGGGAAGCCGACCACGGTTTTCTGGGTCTCTTCGATGTCCTTGATCCAGTCGACGTGCTTGTCGGCCGGGTCGACCGACAGCGCGATCGCCTTGACGTTGCGCTTGTCAAATTCCGGCTTGAGCTTGGCGGTCAGGCCCAGTTCGGTCGTGCACACCGGGGTGAAGTCGGCCGGGTGCGAGAACAGCACCACCCAGGAATCGCCCGCCCACTCGTGGAAGCGGATCTTGCCGATGCTGGAATCCTGCTCGAAATCGGGAGCGGTGTCGCCGAGGCGTAAGGTCATAGTCTTCTCCATGGTTGTTCAACATGCGCCGCCACGGTGGCGGCCTTCGGATAAACGCGCCATCCACGCGGATGGCTTCAAATAAAGCGGTTGTACAGCACGACGGCCCAGGTGGCGGCCGCCAGCAGCAGGGTCAGGGCCACCGCGGCGCTGCCCAGGTCCTTGGCCGCCTTGGACAGCGGATGGCGTTCCAGCGACACGCGGTCGACCACCGCCTCGATCGCCGAATTGATCAGCTCAACCACCAGCACCACGACCAGCACGCCGATCAGGGCCAGCTTCTGGAAGCCGGACACCGGCAGCAGCAGCGCCACGATGCTGGCGATGACGATCAGCACGGCCTCTTGCCGGAACGCCGCTTCACTGCGCCAGGCCCAGCGCAGGCCATCCCAGGTATTGCGGCAGGCGGCGCCGATGCGCTCCAGGCCGCGCAAGGTCTTGAATTCGCTGATCGGGTTTTCCATCGTCTTGACATTCCAACATGCAGGAACGCCATTATGCCCCGTTCGCGCTCAAGCATGTGGCAAGTTGGCCCGCGATGCAACCCGCCGGTTTGCATGGTCTTTTCACATCATGGTATAAAGTGAACGATACTGCACTGCACCAACCACATCATGAAAATGGAAACCCCTACTCCAGCCAAGACGTCGATCCAGGTCATCGAACGCATGATGGCGCTGCTCGATGCGTTGGCCAGCTACACCGACCCGGTCAGCCTCAAGGAATTGGCGCGGGTGTCAAGCCTGCATCCCTCCACCGCGCACCGCATTCTCAACGACATGGTCGTCACGCGTTTCGTCGACCGGGTCGAGCCGGGCACCTACCGCCTCGGCATGCGCCTGCTGGAACTGGGCAATGTGGTCAAGAGCCGGCTGTCGGTGCGCGAAGCGGCGCTCGACGCCATGCGCGCCCTGCACCGCAAGACCCAGCAGACGGTCAACCTGTCGGTGCGGCAAGGCGACGAGATCGTCTACATCGACCGCGCCTTCTCGGAACGCTCGGGGATGCAGGTGGTGCGCGCGATTGGCGGACGCGGCCCGCTGCACCTGACCTCGACCGGCAAGCTGTTTTTGTCGGTGGACGACGTCAAGGCGATCCGCGCCTACGCCACCCGCACGGGCCTGTCCGGCCACACGCGCAATTCGATCACCGAACTGGCGCGGCTGGAGCGCGAACTGAGCCTGGTGCGGGCGCGCGGCTATGCACGCGACAACGAGGAACTGGAACTGGGCGTGCGCTGCATGGCGGCCGGCATCCATGACGACAGCGGCAAGCTGGTGGCGGGATTGTCGATCTCGGCGCCGGCCGACCGGTTGCAGGAAGACTGGCTGGAAGACCTGGTGCAGACGGCGTCGCGGATTTCGTCGACGCTGGGGTATCGGGCGGTGCCGAACGTGTAGCCAGGGCCGTCGTTCCCGCGTAGGCGGGAACCCAAGCTTGCATGCGCCTACACACGTTATTTATTTCGACTGAACGAAAGACTTGGGTTCCCGCCTTCGCGGGAACGACGAGTTAACGGCTACGACAGCGATCAGTGCGGCAGTGCCGGCGCGCTGGCCGTGATGGTCGGCGTGCGCACCGCATCGACGTCCATGCGATCCGGCAGCGACTCGATCCAGCGGCGGATGCGGCCGGCATCGGCCGTGCGCGACATCTTGCCCTTCGAATCCAGGAACACCATCACCACGTTGCGGCCATGGATCATGGCCTGCATCACCAGGCAGCGCCCCGCCTCGTTGATGAAGCCGGTCTTTTGCAGGCCGATATTCCAGTCGGGCAGCGACACCAGGTAGTTGGTATTGGCGTAATGCATGGTGCGGCCGCTGGCCTGCACGGTCGATTTCGGGGTGGTCGAGAACTCGCGCAGCAGCGGATCTTGGTGCGCCGCCACCACCAGCTTGACCAGGTCGCGCGCGCTCGAGACGTTGCGGCTCGACAGCCCGCTGGAATCGACGTAATGGGTATCCATCATGCCGAGTGCGCGCGCCTTGGCGTTCATCGCGGCGACGAAGGCCTCGATGCCGCCCGGGTAATTGCGGCCCAGCGCCGAGGCGGCGCGGTTCTCGGAACTCATGAGGGTGATGTGCAGCAGTTCGCGCCGCGTCATGCGCGCGCCGACCGGCAGCCGCGAGCTGCTGTACTTGAGGCGGTCGACGTCGGCGTCGGTAACGCGCAGCACTTCGTCGAGATCCTGCTTGGCTTCCATCACGACCATGCCGGTCATCAGCTTGGTGATCGAGGCGATCGGCAGTGCGACGTTGGCGTTCTTCTCGAACAGCACTTCGGCGCTGTTCTGGTCGACCACATAGGCCACGCTGGAGCGCAGCGACAGCGGATCGTCGGTCTTGTTCAGGCCCGCCTTGTCGCCCGCCGTCGCGACCGCCGCCACGGCAACGGCGCCGGCCGCCGCGGTACGGGCCGGATGATAGGTGACGACGCGCTTGCCATTGACGGTCCGGACCCGGCGCACCATGCGCCGGCCATTGTCGCCGGCGCTGGAGACTTCCTTGCGTTTTTTCTTGGTGGCCTTGGCTTTGCGCTTGGGCTTTTTCTTGGCAGCCTTGGTTGGCTTGGACTTCTGCGCTTGCTCGGTCGCGCCTGCGCCTGCGCCCGCCCCGGATGCCTGCACTGGTGCAATAGCGAACAACGTGGCGACAACTGCAGCCAAAGCAAGTTTAAACATCGAGACGCCCCTGAACCGAACTGATGAGATACAGATGGAAGTGTAGCGGAACGACGCTCGATCGCAAGAGAAAAGAACATTCTGTGCGGCAATAATCCGCAAAAACCAACAAGCTATCCCTCGCTAAACTTTCGTTTAATATCAATGAGATATTATTACTTGTTACTTTAGTCCCTGAACTTAGTCTATAAAGCGGGCGAACACATGGCTCGGTTCGCGCTCGGTTTCCAGGGTGTTCTCGATCCGGTCCGGATCGGCCCAGCCCAGCGCCATGCCGCACACCACCATTTCGCTCGCCGGCAGCCCGAGTTCGGTCGCGATGATCCGATGATACTGCGTAAATGCGGCTTGCGGGCAGGTATCCAGTCCCCTCGCCCGCGCCGCCACCATGATGTTCTGCAAGAACATTCCATAGTCGAGCCAGGAACCCTGTTCCATGATGCGGTCGATGGTGAAGATCATCCCCACCGGCGCATCGAAGAAGGCGAAGTTGCGCGCATGCTGGGCCGCCATGCCGGCCTTGTTGTCGCGCGTCAGACCCAGCAGGCTATATAAATCCCAGCCGACCTTGCGGCGCCGGTCGATGTACGGCGACACCCATTCGCGCGGATAGTAGGGATACTCCTCGTGGTGCGCGTCGGCCTGTTCCGGGTCGGCATAGGCCGCCAGGATTGCGCTTGACAACCGCTCGCGCGCGGCGCCGGTCAGCACATGGACTTTCCACGGCTGGGTGTTGGTGCCGGACGGCGCGCGCGCCGCCACGTCCAGGATGCGGGCGATGTCGTCACGCGCCACTGGCTTGTCGAGGAAGGCGCGGATCGAGCGGCGCGAAGTGATGGCGGCGTCGACGGCGGCCTGGCCGGGATTCTCGATGGTCATGGGTTCTCCTGTGGTTTGCGCACGACGAAGGCGACGCCGGTGACGGCCACCGCCATGCCCGCCAGGCCGAGCGCATTGAAAGCTTCGCCGAACAGCAGCCAGGCCATGATGGCCGTGGTCGGCGGGGTCAGGTACATCAGGCTGGTCACCTCGGTGGCCTGGCTGCGCCCGATCAGTTTAAAGAGCAGGAAGATGGCGCCGATCGACAGCGCGAACACCGACCACAGCCAGGCGATGATGAAGTCGGCGCTCCAGGTGATGGTCGAGAACGCCGGATCGAGGTCTTCCAGCCACACCGCGATCGGGGCCAGCACCAGCACCGTGGCGCCGAACTGGATCGCGGTGCCGCTGCGCAGGTCGAAGCGCGGACAGAAGCGGCGCTGGTACATGGTGCCGGCCGTGATGGAGAGCAGCGCAAACACGCACAGGCCGAGGGCGGCGGGCGACAGACCGGCCAGGCCCAGCTTGGCATAGACCACCAGGGCCACGCCGGACAGGCCGAGCAGCAGGCCCAGCCACTGGACCGGGCGCACCCGCTCGCCGATCAGCGGCGCGCAGGCTGCGGTCAGGATCGGCTGCATGCCGACGATCAGGGCGGTCAGTCCCGCCGGCATGCCGAGCTTGATCGCGGCCCACACGCCGCCCAGGTAACCCGCCTGCAGCAGCAGGCCGGAAACCGCGAGGTGCCCGACCTGGCCGCGCGGCCATGGCGCGCGCCACAGCAACATCAA
Source organism: Massilia sp. UBA2604 (assembly GCA_002339265.1). GTDB lineage: Bacteria > Pseudomonadota > Gammaproteobacteria > Burkholderiales > Burkholderiaceae_D > Telluria. The sequence goes on from DDKG01000175.1 coordinate 6,338, forward strand.
GGGCAGCAGCACTGCCAGCACGCCCAGGCAGCGCACGATCAGGAAAGTCAGCGAGGGCGCATACGGCAGGCCGAGCTTGGCGACGATGAAACCCGTACTCCAGAGGAAGACGAAGAACAGCGGCACGGGTGACAGCCAGGTGCTGCCGGGCATGGAAGTGGCGTGGGTCGACATGGTCCTGGCAATGCGCCATCGCGGTGCATTGAATAAAACGCAAGCACCGAGTCTAGCATGCCTCTACCATGGAGTTTTGACCGGCTGAAAGATGCACACGGTTTGCGCCAAATCAATTGACTTTTCTTGCATTAAATGCATTCAAGAAAATTATGTATTTTGGATGGTGCGACGCATCAAAAACGCTTGACGCTTGAAGCGAACTGACAGAAAATCTGCCCTGTTGCGGTGCACAAAAAGAGTTTCGTCGCGTTTTAATGAAGAACCTGTCTCACAGAGCAATAGTCCATTCTTGAAACGACATATTTGGAGAGCCACATGTTTGCAATCCCTGAACAATTTTCGAACGCCACCAAGGCCAGCCTGGAATCCCAATTCGCCCTGTTTTCGGCACTGACCTCGAAGACCTTCGAAGGCGTGGAAAAGCTGGTTGAACTGAACATCAGCACCGCGCGCTCGACCCTGGAAGATTCGTCGGCCGCTGCTCGCCAGCTGCTGAGCGCCAAGGATCCACAAGAATTCTTCTCGCTGACCGCTTCGCAAGCCCAGCCGAACGCCGAGAAAGCCCTGTCGTACAGCCGCCAGCTGGCCTCGATCGCCACCGGCACCGGCGCCGAGTTCTCTAAAGCCGCCGAAAGCCAGATCGTCGAAGCCAACCGCAAGGTCATTTCGCTGGTCGACGAAGTGAGCAAGAACGCCCCTGCCGGTTCGGAAAGCTTCGTCGCCGCCGTCAAGACCGCAATCAGCAACGCCAACGCCGGCTACGAGCAATTCAGCAAGACCTCCAAGCAGGCGGTCGAAGCGCTGGAAAGCAATATGAACGCCGCCGTGTCGCAATTTTCTGCAACTGCTGCGAAAGCTGGTAATGCTGCCAGCGCCGCTGCGGCTGCGGCCTAAGCTGCGGGTAGTGAAATAAGAAAGGCCGGGGACGCAATCGCGTCTCCGGCCTTTTTCGTATCTGCACGTCCCGTGAATAACCGGATGATCTGCCTGCTAACTATCACCGCGTGGACGGCAAAGCCGTCCACCCTACTCGCCTATAGCCGGATCATTCGCCGAGGTATGCCGCCTGCACCCGCGGATCGTTCAGCATATCGCGCGCATTGCCGGTCATGGTGATCGCGCCCGAATCCATCACATAGCCGCGGTGCGCGGCTTGCAGCGCCAGCTTGGCGTTCTGCTCCACCAGCAGGATCGTGATGCCCTGCTGCGACACGTCGCGGATCACCTCGAAGATCTTCTCGACCATGATCGGCGCCAGGCCCATCGACGGTTCGTCCAGCAGCAGCAGGGTCGGATGGCACATCAGCGCGCGCGCCATCGCCAGCATCTGCTGCTCGCCGCCCGACAGCGTGCCGGCCAGCTGGCTGGACCGCTCTTTCAACCGCGGGAAGACGGCGTACCACTTCTCGATGTCGGCCTCTATTCCCGCCTTGTCATCGCGCGTATACGCGCCCATCAACAGGTTCTCGTGGATCGACATGCGAGTGAACACGCCCCGCCCTTCCGGCACCATGGCCAGCTTTTGCCGCACCATGCGGAACGACTGCGTGCCGCGCAGCGGCTGGCCGAGGTAGCTGATGTCGCCTTCCACCTTGCACGGCGGGAGGGTGCCGGTGATGGCTTTCAGGGTCGTGGTCTTGCCGGCGCCGTTGGCGCCGATCAGCGTCACCAGCTCGCCTTTCGCGACCTCGAGGTCGACGCCCTTGACCGCCTTGATGCCGCCGTAGGCGACCTTCAACCCGGATATCTTGAGAACTGTTTCGGCCATCAGTGGGCACCTCCAAGGTAGGCGTCGATCACGGCCTGGTTCTTCTGGATCTCGGCCGGCAGGCCTTCGGCGATCTGCTTGCCGTATTCGAGCACCGTGATGCGGTCGCACAGGCCCATCATGAGCTTGACGTCGTGCTCGATCAGCAGCACGGTCCGGCCGCCGGCCTTGATTTTCACCAGCAGCTCGCGCAGCGCCAGTTTTTCGGTGGCGTTCATGCCGGCCGCCGGTTCGTCCAGCGCCAGCAGCTGCGGGTCGGTGGCCAGCGCGCGCGCGATTTCCAGACGGCGCTGGTCGCCGTATGACAGGAATTTGGCGGTGCGGTTGGCGAATTGGCCGATGCCGACGAAATCGAGCAGCTCCTGCGCGCGCAGGCGGATCGCCGCTTCTTCTTCGCGCGCCGCCTTGTGGCGCAGGATCGCGCCCAGCACGCCCTGCTTCGTTCTCACGTGGCGCCCGACCATCACGTTCTCGAGCGCGCTCATCTCGCCGAACAGGCGGATGTTCTGGAAGGTGCGGGCGATGCCCGCCTTGGCCACGTCGTGCGGCGCCGACGGCGAATACGGCTTGCCGGCCAGCTCGAAAGTGCCGCTGTCCGGCTGGTACAGGCCCGTGATCACGTTGAAGAAGGTGGTCTTTCCGGCGCCGTTCGGGCCGATCAGGCCATAGATCTGGCCCTGCATGATGCGGATGCCGACGTCGGTCAGCGCCTGCAGGCCGCCAAAGCGCTTGTTCACGCCCTGGATATTCAGGAGGACTTGTTCGCTCATGGTCTGTTCACTCATCATGCGGTCGAACCTTCTTCTTCCTCGCGCGCCAGGGCGGCGTTGGGACGCTCTTCCTTGTTCGGCGACGGCCACAGGCCGGCCGGGCGGATCAGCATGATCAGCACCAGGGCCAGGCCGTACAGCAGCTGGCGCAGCACCTCGGCCTCGATGATCACCTTGCCGAACACGGCCTGCTGCAGCGGATCGACCACATGGCGCAGCACCTCGGGCAAGGCCGCCAGCAGCACGCCGCCCAGCACCACGCCCGGGATGTGGCCGATGCCGCCCAGGACCACCATCGCCAGCACCGCGATCGATTCGGTGAGCGAGAACGATTCGGGCGAGACGAAACCCTGGAAGGCGCCGAACATCGCGCCGGCCACGCCGCCGAAGGAGGCGCCCATGGCGAAGGCCAGCAGCTTGACGTTGCGGGTATTGATGCCCATTGCCTTGGCCGCGATCTCGTCTTCGCGGATCGCCACCCAGGCCCGGCCCAGGCGCGAACGCTGCAGGCGGCCGGTGATGAAGATGGTCGCGATCACCATCGCCAGGAACAGGAAGTAATAGGCGTTCACCGACGGCATCGCGTAGTCGCCGATCATGACGTTGGCGCCGGAGCCCGGCTCGCCCGCCAGCGACACCCCGAACACGCGGATCGGGTCGATCATATTGATCCCCTGCGGCCCGTTGGTGAAGTTGATCGGGTCGTTCAGGTTGTTCATGAAGATGCGGATGATCTCGCCGAA
>DDKG01000225.1:0-13555 GCA_002339265.1 Massilia sp. UBA2604
ATCGCGGGCATGTTCAGGTAGCTGAGGGTCGATTGCGCCGGTCCGATGCAGACCGATTCGTCCGCCAGTTTCACGTACTTGGCGTCCTTGTCGGCCTCGGAGTGGACGACGACCGTCTTGATGCCCAGCTCGCGGCAGGCGCGCTGGATACGCAGCGCGATTTCACCACGGTTGGCGATGAGGATTTTTTCAAACATGGTAGGTCCGGTATTCAGTGAAAACCGGCGCGGCTGAAAGAACAGGCGGCGCCGGACACGTCATGAGGGGTAAGCCGGCAACGCGGCGTGCGCGCTGCCAGCTTGAAAGGCAGATCAGCCGATCACGAACAGTGGCTGGCCGAATTCGACCGGCTGGCCGTTTTCCACGAGGATCTTGGTGACGGTGCCGGAGACGTCGGCATCGATTTCGTTCAGGAGCTTCATCGCTTCGATGATGCACAGGGTGTCGCCTTCCTTGATGCTCTGGCCGACTTCGACGAAGGCGGCGGCGCCAGGCGCCGACGAGCGGTAGAAGGTGCCGACCATCGGCGACTTGACCACGTGGCCGGTCGGTTCGGCGGCGACGGCCGGCGCGGCGGCAGGCGCCGGTGCGGCGGCTGGAGCAGCGGCAGGCGCCGAGTATTGCTGCACGCCTTGGTGCGGCAGCATGACCATCTGGTTCTGCGGGATTGCGGACGACTTGACGATGCGAACCTTGCTTTCGCCTTCGGTGACTTCGAGTTCGGCGATGTCCGATTCAGCGACCAGGTCGATCAAGGTCTTGAGTTTTCGTAGATCCATGTGAAACCCCTTGGAATTATTCGTTTTAGAGAGCAGGCCGCCATCATCAGGATAGTCGAACGGCCGCTGTTACATGAAGTTGACGTAGATTAACGCTATTTAAGTGCGAAGTCGATGGCAAACCGATATCCGTCCGTTCCCAGCCCGCAGATCACGCCGCGCGCGATTCCAGACAAATAAGAATGGTGCCGGAAGGACTCGCGTTGGTGGACATTTGAAATATGCACCTCCACGAAGGGAATGGCCACCGAGGCGAACGCATCGCGCAGGGCTACGCTGGTATGGGTCAGGCCGCCAGGATTGATGACGATGAAATCCACGCCCTCGCTGCGCGCGGCATGGATACGGTCGATCAACGCTCCCTCATGGTTGCTCTGGAAGTGTTCCAGTGCTGCGCCAGCTGCCTGGGCTTGTGCGACTGCCGCCTGCTCGATGTCGGCCAGGGTGGCCGTTCCGTACACCGCCGGTTCCCGCGTCCCCAATAGATTGAGGTTGGGGCCGTTCAGCAGCAGTAGCTTTTTCGCCATGGTGAGAGTCTGGTTGCCCGAAAGTCAGGCATTGTGCCGCCTAGCTCAGCTATTGGCAAGCAGTAAAATTGCCGGTCGATCGACGAAATTGACGGCAGTGTCAATCGTACGATCGTTCGTAATTTGCCCGGATTACGATCCCAACTTCGCGAGGTCGGCGCGCAGTTCATCGAACTTCAGTTCGCCCAGATAGGTCTTGATCACCTGCCCATCGGCGCCGATCAGCACCGTATACGGCAGGCCGCCGTTGGTATTGCCAAACGCGCGCGACAGCTCGGTGCCGCCCATGCCGCCCACGTACAACGGATAGGCGATATTCATCTTGGCGGCGAATTCGCTCATATTGGTGGGCGAATCGATGCCGATGCCGATCACGTTGAAGCGCTTGCCGCCGTCTTCCTGTGCCAGGTGGGTCAGCTCGGGCATCTCGCGCACGCAGGGGCCGCACCAGGTGGCCCAGAAGTTGACCAACAAAGGTTTACCCTTCCACTGGGCCAGCGGCTGCGGCTTGCCCTCGAGGTCGTTGAGCGACTGTGCATACAGGTTGATGGCGGGATTGGTGACCTGTCCGTCGTGGGCGATGGTGGTCGGCGTCACCGGCGCCGGTTTCTTGTAGACCGCCACCAGGGCGCCCATCACGCCGAACAGCGCGGCGACTGCCGCATAGGCGGCCAGATGTTTCTTGTTCATTCGTCAGCTTTCACTCAGTTCCGTTCTGTTCGCCGGCCGCGATCAGGGCGCGCAGGCCAGCAATGTCGACGCGTTGCGCCCGGCCGTCGGCGCGCGGCTTGAGGGCGCCGCGCAGGTCTTGATACTCATACAGCTCGGCATGCACCGTCTCCTTCATCCACGGGAAGGTCACGGTTTCGACCGCGGCATGGCGGCCCCCCTTGAAATGCGGGGTTTCCGAGATGTCGATATTAACATTACGGTTGAGCAGGTAGATCTGCACCTCCTTGGCGCTGTCGGCGAACAGCTGAAGGTGGATATCGTCGTGCTCGCCCGCGGTGCCTTGCAGGACGGCGCCGCTGAGATAGGGATTGAAGTCGGCCAGCGCTTCCATCACTTGCAGCGCGGTCGCGCGCAGGTGGGCCAGGCGCTCGGTGTGGGCAGCGCCGCCGAACAGGGCCAGGTACTTGCGCACCTCGTCCTCGATCTGCCCATCATCGGGCAGCATATTCGGTTTGGGGGGAGTCACGCCCAGCACCTGGCGGGCGGCCTTGCGGCGGGCGGTATCGAGATCGGCGCCGTCCTGCGCGACCAGGCGCGCAGCAAGCAGGGCGATCTCGTTACGCAACTGGAGGAGATCGTTGTTCAAGTTCGGCATCATGCCTGGGATCATACTCTTGAACGGAAAATGACAGCGGCTCGGGTAGAATCGCGTATTCGTCCATTCATTCCTGGCTAGATCTTTTATCCATGCACATTCATATCCTCGGCATCTGCGGCACCTTCATGGGCGGCCTGGCCGTCCTGGCCAAGGAGGCGGGCCACCGCGTGACCGGTTGCGACGCCAACGTCTACCCTCCGATGAGCACCCAGCTGGAAGCCCAGGGGATCGAACTGATCCAGGGCTATGGCCCGGAACAGGTGGCGCTGAATCCCGACCTGTATGTGATCGGTAATGTCATGACGCGCGGCAATCCGCTGATCGAAGAGATCCTGAACCGCGGCCTGCCGTATGTCTCGGGCCCGCAGTGGATCGGCGAACACATCCTGCGCGAAAAGTGGGTGCTGGCTGTGGCCGGCACGCACGGCAAGACCACGACCACCTCGATGCTGGCCTGGATCCTGGAAGACGCGGGCTATGCGCCGGGCTTCCTGATCGGCGGCGTGCCGATGAATTTCGGCGTGTCGGCGCGCCTGCATGGCGATAAACCGAGCGACTTCTTCGTGATCGAGGCCGACGAATACGACACCGCCTTCTTCGACAAGCGTAGCAAGTTCGTTCACTACCACGCCAAGACGGCGGTGCTGAACAACCTGGAATACGACCACGCCGACATCTTCCCCGACATCGGCGCCATCGAGACCCAGTTCCACCACCTGGTGCGCACCGTTCCGGGCGTGGGCCGGCTGGTCGTGAATGGCGACGAAGCGTCGATCGGCCGCGTGCTGAAACGCGGCTGCTGGAGCGACAAGGAAAGCTTCGGTTCGGCCGACGGCGTCGACTGGGCCATGGTCGAGCATCCGGGCGGCGCCAGTTTCGACGTCCTGTTCAAGGGCGAGCTGCAAGGCACCGTGCATTGGGACCTGAGCGGCAAGCACAATCGCTCGAACGCGCTGGCCGCGATCGCCGCCGCGCGCCACGTCGGCGTGCCGGTGGCCCAGGCGATCGCGTCGCTGGGACGCTTCCAGAACGTCAAACGGCGCATGGAAGTACGCGGCGTCGTTAACAACATTACCGTGGTCGACGATTTCGCCCACCATCCGACCGCGATCGCCACCACGGTCGGCGGCCTGCGCCAGAAGCTGGGCACGGGCGGGCGCATCCTGGCCGTGCTCGAGCCGCGTTCGAACACGATGAAGCTGGGCGCCATGAAGGATGCGCTGCCGGGCAGCCTGAAGGACGCCGACCTGGTGTTCGGCTTCGGCAGCCAGCAGGCGCTGGGCTGGTCGCTGGCCGACGCCCTGAAACCGCTGGGCAAGATCGCGCACAGTTTCGACCAGATCGACTATATGGTGCAGGCCATCGTGCAGGAAGCCCAGCCGGGCGACCACATCCTCGTGATGAGCAATGGCGGCTTCGGCGGCGTGCACCAGAAACTGCTGGACGCGCTGGCGCCATGAGTTCGGCGCCGTACCTGTTGTATCTGCACGGCTTTCGTTCCTCGCCGCGCTCGTTCAAGGCGCGCTTGGTGCAGGACAAGCTCGAGCAGGCCGGCCTGTCGGAACGCCTGATTTGCCCGCAGCTGCCGGCGTCGCCGAAGGCGGCGATGGATCTCGCGCTCGAACTCGCCGAACGCCATGCGCCAGACAACTTGGCCATCGTCGGCTCTTCGCTGGGCGGATTTTATGCATGCTGGCTGGCCGAGCGTCTGGGCGTGCGCGCGGTCGTCATCAACCCTTCCGTCGATCCGACCCGCAACCTGGAAAAACACGTCGGCGTGACCACCGCCTGGCATTCCGACGAACCGTTCGAATTCCGCCAGGAGTATATCGGCGAGCTGCAGGACCTGCGCGTGGCGCGCATCACCCGCCCGGAGCGTTATTTTTTGCTGGCCGCGACCGGCGACGAAGTGCTGGACTACCGCGACATGGTGGCCCACTATGCGGGAGCGCGCCAGCACGTGATCGAGGGCAGCGACCATGCAATCTCGGAATTCCCGCAATATGTGGACGAGGTGCTGGCGTTTTGCGGCTTCGAACCGGCGAGCGCGGCGCAGTGAGGCAAGGGTCTTTGCGCCTGGCTGCCTGGCAGCCGCATGCGCGCGCGGTGCGTGCGCCGGCTGCGATGCACGACTGGCTGGTCACGCCCGGTTCGCTGACGGCGCGCCTGGTCGCCAGCAGCAGCGCATTCCGGGTGCGGCGCCTGCATCAACTGACGGCGCCGTGCCTGGTGGATGAAGCTGCCGCGATCGGCCTGGCGCGCCCGCAGCGGGTGTGGGAACGCGAAGTGCTGCTCGAGTGCGACGGCGCGCCGGTGGTGTTCGCCCACACGGTGGTGCCGACGAGCTGCGACGCCACCGACTGGCCGCTGTTTTCGGCGCTGGGCGAGCGCTCGCTGGGCACGACCCTGTTCTACGATCCGCTGGTGCGGCGCGGACAACTGGAATTTGCGCGCCTGGCTGCCTCCCACCCGCTGGTGCGCCGTGCGCATGCGGTGCTCGGCGCGGCAGGCAAGCTGGAACAACAGAACATTTATTACGCGCGGCGCTGCGTCTATCGCCGCCGTCAAGGCCTGCTCCTGGTCACCGAGGTATTCTTGCCGGCGGTACTGACACTGGGAGCGGCCGCAACCATGAAGAACATTACTTAACTATGAACGTATTTTTCGAGGAATCGGGCGACTTCAAGGTCGGCGCCATCCTGTCGCAAGCAGGCGAGGCCTACCAGGTGGAGATGCCGAGCGGTAAGCGCACCAAGGTCAAGACGCGCGACGTGCTGCTGCAGTTCGAGAAGCCCGAGCCGCAAGCCTTGCTGGATGCGGCCAAGGCGATCGTCGCCGAAGTCGACCTCGATTTCCTGTGGGAAGTCGCGGGCGAAGAAGAATTCGGTTTCGCCGAGCTGGGCGCCGAATATTTCGGCCACGCGCCGCTGCCGCACGAAGCCGCCGGCCTGGTGCTGGCGCTGCATGGCTCGCCCATCTATTTCTACAAGAAGGGCCGTGGCCGCTACAAGGCGGCGCCGGAGCAATCGCTGAAGGCGGCGCTGGCCGGCATCGAAAAGAAAAAGCAGCAGGCCATCATCCAGGCCGGCTATGTGGAAGAGCTGAAGGCGGGCAAGCTGCCGCAATCGATGCAGCAGATCGTGCAGCAACTGCTGTTCAAGCCCGACAAGAACACCATAGAATACAAGGCCTTCGAGACGGCGGCCAGCGAGCTGCAGACCAGCGCGCCGCGCCTGATGCTGGACGTCGGCGGCCTGGCGTCGCCGAAAGAGCTGCACATGGGCCGCTTCCTGTTCGAGCACTTCCCGCGCGGCGCCGGTTTTGCGCCCGTGGAGATCCCGAAGGCGCCGGGCGACCTGCCGCTGGCCGCCGTTGCCGCCTTCTCGATCGACGACGTCACCACCACCGAGATCGACGACGCCTTCTCGGTCGTGAAGCTGGACGACGGTGCGATCCAGGTCGGCATCCACATCGCCGCGCCGGGACTGGGCATCCGCCCTGACGACGCGATCGACAAGATCGCGCGCGCGCGCATGTCGACCGTGTATATGCCGGGCGACAAAATCACGATGCTGCCGGACGAGGTGGTCAATGCGTTTACGCTCGCCGAAGGCAACGATTGCCCGGCGCTGTCGCTGTACGCCGTGCTCGACCCGAGCGACTGGAGCGTCAAGTCGACCACGACCCGCGCCGAGCGCGTGCCGGTGAAAAACAATCTGCGCCACAACGACCTCGATCACGTGGTCAATGAAGCCACGCTCGAGAGCGGCGAGGGCGACTATCCGCACAAGGACGAGCTGGGCCTGTTGTGGAAGTGGGCGCTGCAGCTGGAAGCGGGCCGCATGAAGAAGCGCGAAGCCTTCGGCCTCAAGCCGGAACAGGCGAACCGGGTCGACTTCAATTTCTACGTCGAGGACGACGTGGTCAGCATCGTGCGCCGCAAGCGCGGCGCGCCGCTGGACAAGATCGTGGCCGAGCTGATGATCTTCGCCAACAGCACCTGGGGCAAGCTGCTGCACGACTCGGGCGTGCCGGGCATCTACCGCTCGCAGACGCCGGGCGCCGGCGGCTGGGCCGCCAAGATGCAGGTGCGCATGGTCACGCACGCGGCGCCGCACCAGGGCCTGGGCGTGGATCAATACGCCTGGAGCACCTCGCCGCTGCGCCGCTACACCGACCTGGTCAACCAGTGGCAGATCCTGGCCGCCGCCGAGCACGGCGTGACGGCGCCGCTGGTGGCCCCGTTCAAGCACCGCGACGCGACCCTGTTCGCGATCGTCTCGAGCTTCGACGCGGCGTATTCGGCCTATAACGACTTCCAGCAGAATATGGAGCGCTACTGGTGCCTGCGCTGGCTGGGGCAAGAGAACGTCAAGCAGGCCGAGGCCGTCGTGCTCAAGGACGAGCTGGTGCGCCTGGTCGACGTGCCGCTGGTGGTGCGCCTGACCGGCATGCCGCAGGTCGCCCGAGGCGCGCAAGTAAAACTCGACATCGTGCGCTGGGACGAGATCGACCTGACGCTCGAAGCGCGTCTGCTCGAAGTAGCGTCGGCCGAGCCGGATGCGTCGCTCGACTATGAAGAAGAAGCGGACACCGGCGAAGCGGCGGTGGCCGAGGTGGTCGAGGCCGAGGGTGCGGTCGCGGCGGTCGATACCGGGGATGCGCCGCAGCCGGCGCCGGCGTCGGCGCAATAATCCGTGGCGTGTGGTGGACGCTTGCACCGTTCACCACACCTGTTATCGAAGCAACCACGTTTCGCATCCCCCGCGTTTTTCGACCTCCCTCATCCGTTCACGCCGGGTTAGAATGGATCAATTCTCTGATTCAATTGCCTCACCAGGCCACCCGTAGCGCGTGAAGTCCTTTCTCGAAAACCGTCCCCTGATGATCGCCCTGGCCGTGTCGTTGGCAGCCCATGCCGGGCTGCTGGCGCTGCGTTTCGCCGCGCCGGAGGCGTTCCGCCACCAGCCGGCCGATCCCGGACTGGAAGTAGTGCTGGTCAACGCCAAGCACGACAAGGCCCCAAGCAAGGCCGACGCGCTGGCCCAGGCCAACCTGGACGGCGGCGGCACGCTTGATGCGGGACGCGCCAAGTCGCCGCTGCCCGACCTGCGCAAGGTCGAGGACGGCGACAGCATCAAGGCCCTGCAGCGCCGCATCGCCGAACTCGAACGGCTGCAGCAGAACGTGCTGACGCGCGCTCGCAGCGACGGCAATTTCACCGCGCCGCCGGTCACCGAGCGCGAAAAGCCCGACCCGACCCGTACCGGCAACGATAACCTCGACACCACGCGCGCCATTTCGCGCACCAGCGCCGAGATCTTCGAGCGCATCGAGGAAGAAAACCGCCGTCCCAAGCGCACGCAGATCACCCCCAGCACGCGCCAGGTGGGTTACGCGCTGTACTACAAGGCGATGCAGAAGCGCATCGAGGAAGTCGGCACGCTGAATTTCCCGCAACAGGCAGGCCGCAAGCTGTACGGCGACCTGGTGGTTTACATCCCCGTGTTCCAGGACGGCAGCCTGTACATGGGCGACGGCGGCCCGCGCGTGGAACGCAGCTCGGGCAACCCGGCGCTCGACAAGGCCGCGCTCGAGATCGTGCGCCGCTCGGCCCCGTTCGGCGCCTTCCCGGCCAATATGCGCACCCAGGGCAAGGACGACCTGTGGGAAGTGTTCACCCGTTTCCGTTTCACCCGTGAGGACAAGATGCAGGCAACCCTTGGCGAGGCCAGGAAATGAGTCGCCCCGTGACCGACCAGTACTGCGTCATCGGCAATCCGATCGCCCACAGCAAATCCCCGCAGATCCACGCTGCCTATGCGCAGCAGACCGGCCAGGACCTGGCATATGAACGCTGCCTGGCGCCGCCTGACGGCTTCGAGGCCACCGTACGGCGCCTGGTTGCCGAAGGCTACCGCGGCGCCAACGTCACCGTGCCGTTCAAGCTCGAAGCGGCGCGGCTGGCGACCCGGCTGGCGCCGCGCGCCCAGGCCGCCGGCGCCGTGAATACGCTGATCTTCGCGGACGGCGAGATCGTCGGCGACAATACCGACGGCCCCGGCCTGGTGGCCGACATCGTGCGCAATGCCGGCGTGCCACTTAGCGGTAAACGCATCCTGCTGCTGGGCGCCGGCGGCGCCGCGCGTGGCGCGCTGCTGCCGCTGTTGATGGAAAATCCGCGCCAGATCGTGATCGCCAACCGCACGCTGGCGACCGCCGAGCATCTGGTGGCCGATTTCGCGGCTCACACGGACCGGCTGGCGGTGAGCGGCTTTGCGGACGTGGAGGGCAGCTTCGACGTGGTCATCAACGCCACCTCGGCCAGCCTGGCGGCCGACGTGCCGCCCGTGCCACCGTCGGTCTTCGGCCCCGGCGTGCTGGCGCTGGACATGATGTACGGGAAGGAGCCGACCGTGTTCTTGGCATTCGCCGAGGGCCACGGCGCGAGCGTGCGCGACGGCCTGGGCATGCTGGTGGAGCAGGCGGCCGAAGCCTTCCTGCTGTGGCGCGGTGTGCGGCCGGAAACGGACGCCGTCCTGGCCGCGATGCGTCAGGCAGGCTGACCATGGCCAAGTCGCGCAAGGCGGCGCCGACGCGGCGCCGTTGGATCAAATGGATCTTCCTGGCCCCGCTGCTTCTGGTATTGCTGGTCCAGCTGTATTTCTTTGCCATGGTGTGCTGGTATTCCCAGTTCAATCCCGGCTCGACCAGCTTCATGCGCGAGCAGCTGTCCCAGCTGCGCGAAAAGAATCCGAACGCGGCCCTCAAGCACCAGTGGGTGCCGTATGACCGCATCTCGCGCCACCTGAAGCGCGCCGTGGTGGCCTCGGAAGACGCCAATTTCAGCGTGCACAATGGCGTCGATTGGGAAGGAATCGAGCGCGCCTACGAGCGTAACAACCGGCGCAGCAAGGTGGTCGGCGGCGGTTCGACCATCACCCAGCAGCTGGCCAAGAACCTGTTCCTGTCCGGCTCGCGCAGCTATGTGCGCAAGGGCCAGGAACTGGTGATCGCCTTCATGCTGGAGACGGTGATGAGCAAGAAGCGCATCCTCGAGCTGTACCTGAACGTGGTCGAGTACGGCCGCGGCGTGTTCGGCGCCGAGGCGGCGGCGCGCCACTATTACAGGACCTCGGCCGCCAACCTGTCGCAGGCCCAGGCGGCGCGGCTGGCGGTGATGCTGCCCAATCCGCGCTACTACGACAAGCACGGTACGACCAACTACCTGCAGCGCCGCACCAACGCGATCATGCGCCAGATGCGCTTCGCCGAAGTGCCCTGACGCGAAATGTCGTTACTGAGTTGGCTCAGTGCACGGCGAACGGTTACACTTGCGCTAATTTTTCTCACCCGGCCAGAAAATAGCGAACGAGACCCCAGCGCATGATCAACGTATTTGTCCTCCAGAATGGCCGCCTCAACCAGGCAACGATCGCTTCCCGGCAAGACCTGGAGAACGTTGCGCCGGTCTGGGTCGACCTGACCGATCCGGACGAGGAAGAGCGCACCTGGGTGAAGTCCAAGTATGGGGTGACCCTGCCGGGCGAGGACGAGGTGCAGGACATCGAAGCCTCGGCGCGCTACTACGAGGCCGAAAACGGCGACCTGCACCTGCGCACCGACTTTTTGCTGGAAGAAGAGGACGGCCCGTCACGGGTGGTGACGGTGGCCTTCATCCTGTCCGGCAAAATCCTGTTTTCGGTCCATAACGACGACTTGCCCGTGTTCCGCCTGGTGCGCATGCGCGCGCGCTCGCGGCCCGGCTCGATCGAAGACTATATGGACGTGCTGCTCGACCTGTACGCGACCGACGCCGAGTACTCGGCCGACGCGCTGGAAGGCATCTACGAAAGCCTGGAAGAAGTCTCGACCCGCGTGCTGCAGAAGGAGTTCACCGACAATGACGCGGCCGCGGCGCTGAACGCCATCGCCCACGAGGAAGACTTGAACGGCCGCATCCGCCGCAACATGATGGACACCCGGCGCGCGGTCAGCTTCCTAATGCGCGGCCGGCTGCTCAACTCGGACCAGTTCGAGGAAGCGCGCCAGATTTTGCGCGACATCGAGTCGCTCGACGGCCACACGTCCTTCCTGTTCGACAAGGTGAACTTCCTGATGGACGCCACGGTCGGCTTCATCAACATCAACCAGAACAAGATCATCAAGATCTTCTCGGTGGCCTCGGTCGCCTTCCTGCCGCCGACCCTGATCGCCAGCCTGTACGGCATGAACTTCGCCCTGATGCCGGAACTGAACTGGCGCTTCGGCTATCCGTTCGCGATCGCCCTGATGGCGGCCAGCGCGGTGGCGCCGTTGCTGTATTTTCGCCGGCGCGGGTGGTTGAAGTAAGCCATGGGAATGCGCGGCTGTCATTCTTCCACCAGCCCTTGATACGTCATTCCCGCGAAGGCGGGAATCCAAGCCCTATGCGCTGCCACTACGATTTGCCCTAGTGGTAGGGCAAGAAACTTGGATTCCCGCCTTCGCGGGAATGACGTGCGTGGGCCAACAATGGAATGAGCAGGACGGCATTGCGCCGTCGGCGTTCCTCAGCCGATCCGCTTGAACACGCGCCGCGCCGCCTCGATCGTCTCGTCGATCACGGCGTCGTCGTGTTGGATCGACACGAAGCCCGCTTCGAACATGGCCGGCGCGAAGTACACGCCTTCTTCCAGCATGCCGTGGAAGAAGCGGTTGAAGCGTTCCTTGTCGCCCGCCATCATCTCGCTGTAGCTGCCCGGCACGTCCTTCGAGAAGTAGAAGCCGAACATGCCGCCCACCGAGTCGCCGCAGAAATCGATGCCGGCTTCCTTAGCAGCCGCCGTGAGGCCCGTCACCAGGCGATCCGCGGTCGCGGTCAGTTGTTCATAGAAGCCTTCTTCCTGGATCAGCTTCAGCGTGGTCATGCCGGCCGCCACCGCCACCGGATTGCCCGACAGGGTACCGGCCTGGTACACCGGGCCGATCGGGGCCATCTTCTGCATCAGGTCCGCACGGCCGCCGAAGGCCGCCACCGGCATGCCGCCGCCGATCACTTTGCCCAGCGCGGTCAGGTCGGGCGTGATGCCGTACATGCCTTGCGCACCCTGCAGGCCGACGCGGAAGCCGCACATCACCTCGTCGAAGATCAGCACCGCGCCATGTTCGGTGCACAGCTCGCGCATGCGCTGCAGGAATTCAGGCGTGGCGCGGATCAGGTTCATATTGCCGGCCACCGGCTCCACGATCACGCAGGCGATGGTGTCGCCCATCGAGGCGAAGGCGTCTTCCAGCTGCGGGATGTTGTTGTAGTCGAGCACCAGGGTGTGCTTGACGAAGTCTTCCGGCACGCCGGCCGAAGTCGGATTGCCGAAGGTCAGCAGGCCGCTGCCGGCCTTCACCAGCAGCGAATCGGCATGGCCGTGGTAGCAGCCTTCGAACTTGACGATCTTGTCGCGCCCTAGGGCGCCGCGCGCCAAGCGCAGGGCGCTCATGCATGCCTCGGTGCCGGACGAGACCAGGCGCACCTGCTCGATCGACGGCAGCAGGCGGCAGATTTCCTCGGCGATCTCGATCTCGCCCTCGGTCGGGGCGCCGAACGACAGGCCGTTCTCGGCGGCGGCCTGCACCGCCTTGACCACTTCGGGCCTAGCATGGCCGAGGATGGCCGGGCCCCAGGAGCCGATGTAGTCGATGTAGCGCTTGCCGTCGGCGTCCCAGAAATGCGGGCCCTTGGCGCGTTCGATGAAGCGCGGGGTGCCGCCCACCGAGCGGAAGGCGCGCACCGGCGAGTTGACGCCGCCGGGCGTCGATTGCTGGGCGCGGGCAAACAGGGTGTCGTTGCGCGAGGTGGTTTGTTCAGTGGTCATGATCGATGCTTCGTGATTGAAAAGAACCCGTCCGCGCAATGCGGCTATGGACGGAAGAATTTACTGGGAATGAACTTGCCCATGCCGAAGCGCTGCGCATGTTCGAGCGCGCCGGTCGTGTATTCCTGGGCCAGCACCAGCGCCTGCGGCGCGTCCATGCCGCGCGCCAGGCAGGCGGTGAAGGCGGCCGAATAGGTGTTGCCGGCGCCCAGGAAGGGGCCGGGCAGATGCTGCCAGTCGACCCGTGCGACTTCGCCGCTGGCGTCGTACAGGCGGTTCGAGCAGGCGCCGTGTTCGTCGCGGCTGCCGGTCACCAGCACGTAATGCAGGCCGCTCGAGGTGAGCTCGGCCACGTCTTCTTCGAGGTCGCCGTCCTTGCCGTCGGCGCCGTCGCGCCACAGCTCGGCCATGCGGCCCAGTTCGGACTGCGACAGGATCAGGGCGGTGGCCTGCGGCGCCAGGATCGAGCGCAGCGCGGACAGCATTTCCTCGTCGCCCAGGCCGGCGTCGGGCAGGGCCGACAGGAAGGGATCGAGCACCAGCGGCGCATCCGGGTAGTCGGACACGATCTCGGCGATCGCCGCCAGGTGCAGGGCCGAACCGACGGCGCCGACCTTGAAGGCGGCGATCGGCATGTCTTCGAGCAAGGTGCGCGCCTGCTCGGCCATCCAGTCGCTGTCGAGCTCGTACATATTCTCGATGCGCGCACTGTCCGACACCAGCATGCCGGAGATGGCCGACAGCCCGTGGCATCCCAGGGCGGCGAACGCGGCGCAATCGGCCTGCACGCCGATGGCGCCGACCGGATCGCAGACGCCGAAGCTCAGGATGAGGGGGAACGTTTGGTTTTGCACGTCGGGTAGATTAAGATGCCGGATTCCGATTCCACATTTTACTAGATACAAGGACCAATACTGTGAGTACCGAATCCACCGCGCCTTTCCAGACCTGGATGTGCCTGATTTGTGGCTGGGTCTATGACGAGGCTGTCGGTGCGCCCGACGATGGCATCGCTCCCGGCACGCGCTGGGCCGACGTTCCGATGAACTGGACTTGCCCGGAGTGCGG
>DDKG01000225.1:13681-17072 GCA_002339265.1 Massilia sp. UBA2604
GGAGTAGTTGACTCCCTGCAACACTTTGCGCACAAGAAAGATGCGCTGTGCTATCGTGGCGCTTCAAGCCGAAGTGAAACGAAAATGACGACATCGCCGCAATCCACGGCCCTGACCATCATGGTGATCGACGACAGCAGCACGATCCGCCGCTCCGCCGAGATTTTCCTGAACCAGGCCGGTTACCAGGTGGTGTTGGCCGACGACGGTTTCGACGCCCTGGCCAAGATCAACGACCATCACCCGGCGCTGGTGTTCTGCGACATCCTGATGCCGCGCCTGGACGGTTACCAGACCTGCGCCCTGATCAAGAAGAGCGCGCGCTTTCGCGCGACGCCGGTGCTGATGCTGTCGTCCAAGGACGGCCTGTTCGACCGCGCGCGCGGCGCGATGGTCGGCGCCAGCGCCTATCTCACCAAGCCCTTTACCAAAGACAGCCTGCTGGCGGCCGTGCGCGAGCACGCCATGCCGCAGGCCTGACCTACCTCGGAGCCGTAAGTGGCCATCAACAAGATCCTCATCGTCGACGATTCCCCGACCGAACGACTGTACCTGACCGACATCCTGGTGAAGAACGGATTTGCCGTCAGCACCGCCGTGAATGGCGACGAAGCGATCGAGCGCATCCGCGCCGAACGCCCCGAACTGATCCTCATGGACGTGGTCATGCCGGGCACCAACGGCTTCCAGGTGACGCGCGCCATCGCGCGCGACCCGGAACTGGCGGCGCTGCCGGTCATCATCTGCAGCAGCAAGAACCAGGAAACCGACCGTATCTGGGGCCTGCGCCAGGGCGCGAAGGATTACCTGGTCAAGCCGGTCGATCCGGATCGCCTGCTGGCCAGCATCGCGGCGGTGGCGACCGGCAGCGTGAGCGCATGATTTCCGCGGCGGGCGACGGCATCGATAGCGAAGAGGGCGGCCGGCGCGATCCCGCGGCGCGCCGTACCCGCCTGCGCCTGTACCAGGAGCAGCTGCTGGAAAAGATGCAGGCCGCCAAAACCGGCGCCGGCGCCAACACCGGCCAGCTGGGCCTGGCGATCGGCGGCGCGCGCTACCTGGTCGACCTGCTCGAGGTCGGCGAGATCGTCGCCCCCGTTCCTCTCACCGTCGTCCCGCTGACCCAGCCCTGGTACCTGGGCCTGGCCAATGTGCGCGGCAGCCTGCTGGGCGTGATCGACCTGGCGCGCTACCTGGGCGACGCGGTTCAACCGACTGATGCGCCGGCGCAGAGCACCACGGCGCCGCGCCTGGTGGTATTCGCCCCCAGCCTCGGTTTCAATTGCGCGCTGCTGGCGTCGACCGTCTATGGCCTGCGCCAGGCGGCTTCGATGGAACGCGCCGGCGACGCCTTGCGCGACGCCGACGGCAATACCTGGACGCCGCTGTCGCTCGCGGCGCTGGTGCGGGAAGAGCGCTTCCTGCAAGTCGCACGCTAGTCCATAACCACAATCATATTCGCATTTACAGCGGCAACAGGGAGCAGCAATGGGATTCGCTTCGAAACTGACCACGAATTTTTTCGCCAAGGATGATGCCGCCGTCGATGCGGCGCCACCGGGCGAGTCCCCGCAGGACGCCGACGGCGGCGGCTCGGCCACCGCGGCCGCGCGCCGGCTCGGCGGCTTTCGCAGCCGCAGCGCCACCGAGGCGCTGGCCGCGGAAAGTGCCGACGACCTGCGCACGGTCCCGATCGGCGGTCAATTCCAGCCCAGCCGCCTGAACCTGCTGCTCGGCGCCTTCGTCGGCGGCGTGCTGCTGACGATGCTGGCGGCCTGGCAGAATTCGGCGCACGACGCGCGCCTGGCCGGCCAGAGCCAGGTGACCGGCGACGCCGTGATGCACTCGCAGCGTTTCGCCAAGGCGGCGCCGATCGCGCTGCGCGGCGACGCCGCGGCCTTCGACCAGCTCGAGGACAGCCGCACCCAGCTGGGCCGCGAACTCGACCTGCTGGCGCGCGGCGGCCAGTCGCCGACCGGCCGCATCCCGGCCGCCACGGGCCAGCGTGCCGACGACCTGCAACAGGCGATCGTGCTGTGGAACGCCTCGTCCAAGGCGGCCGCCAACATCATCGCCAACAAGCGCAACCTGCTGGCCTTCGGCGTCAGCCTGCGTCAGTACGAGGAAGTCGGCCCGGAACTGACCGCGATCGCCGAGCGCCTGCAGAAGGACGAGTCGAGCGACGCCCGGCGCCAGGTGGCGGCGCTGAGCATGCAGTCGCTGGCCCAGCGCCTGGCGGCCGGCACCCAGACCTTCACCACCCCGGGCTCGGCCCAGAACGCGGTGACCTACATCATGGGCGACATCGAGTCGCTGGACGCGATCATCGACGGCCTGCTCGACGGCGGCGGCAAGCTGGGCCTGGCGCCGCTGACCGACCTCGAACAGCGCATGCGCCTGGCGCGCACCCGCGACAGCTTCGACGGGTACGTCAAGACCATCACCCCGCTGCTGGGCAACCTGACCAACTACGCCAGCGCGCGCGCCGCCGAGCGCGTGATCTCGCGCGACAGCGAACAACTGCGCGTGATGCTGTCCAAACTGCACGGCGACTATCAGCGCGACCAGTCCGGCACCAGCGGCTGGTTCTGGCTGACGGTCATCGCCGCCGTGTTCACCCTGGTCGCGGCGCTGGGCATCTCGCGCGCCATGCTGCAGGACGCCGCCGCCCGTGCGCGCGCCGCCGAGGAACGCCGCCGCGAAGCGGAAGCGATGCGCCAGCTGGCCCAGGCCAAGGAAGAAGAAGCCAAGGCCACCAACGACCAGAACCAGGCCGCAATTCTGCGCCTGATGAACGAGCTGCAAGAGGTGGCCGACGGCGACCTGACGGTGCAGGCCACGGTGTCGGAAGACATCACCGGCGCCATCGCCGATTCGGTCAACTACACGGTCGAGGAATTGCGCGAGCTGGTGGTGCGCGTCATCAAGACTTCGGAACAGGTGGCGCGCGCCTCGAACGGCGCGCAGCAGGTCTCGACCGAGCTGCTGGGCGCGGCCGAGCAGCAGTCGCGCGAGATCCAGGAAGCGTCCAGCACCACCATGAAACTGGCCGGCCTGATTACCGACGTGTCGCGCTCGGCCCTGGAATCGGCCGACGTGGCGCGCCAGTCGGTGGCGGCGGCGGAGCAGGGCGCGACTGCAGTGCAGAACGCGATTCGCGGCATGCAGGAAATCCGCGAGCAGA
Organism: Massilia sp. UBA2604; assembly: GCA_002339265.1. Taxonomy (GTDB): domain Bacteria; phylum Pseudomonadota; class Gammaproteobacteria; order Burkholderiales; family Burkholderiaceae_D; genus Telluria. Next base: position 16,866 of record DDKG01000225.1, read on the forward strand.
TCCAGGAAACCTCGAAGCGCATCAAGCGCCTGGGCGAATCCTCGCAGGAGATCGGCGAGATCACCGAGCTGATCTCGGACATTACCGAGCAGACCAACGTGCTGGCGTTGAACGCCGCGATCCAGGCCGCATCGGCCGGCGAGGCCGGGCGCGGCTTCTCGGTGGTGGCGGAAGAGGTGCAGCGCTTGGCGGAACGCTCGGGCGAGG
>DDKG01000096.1 GCA_002339265.1 Massilia sp. UBA2604
GAAAGCATCGCCGAAGGCATCTACGAGTCGACCGTGACGATCACCGTCACCGCCAAGGTCAAGGACAAGGTCGCGTTCCTGGTGGAAGGCAAGCAGGCTGGCATCTTCGAAGCCCGCAACATCCCTGCCGAGCAGATGGATCCGCTGCTGGGCATCGGCTGCCCGAACATCATCTACCCGTACCTGCGCGCGAACATCGCCGACGTGATCAGCCGCGCCGGCTTCCCGCCAGTGCACCTGGCCGAGATCAACTTCGAAGCGTTCTACCAGCAGCGCGCCGCGGCCATGGCCGAAGCAGCTGCCGCCGCACCGGCAAACTAAGCACCATCTTCACGGACGCGGCGCATGCCGTGTCCGTGCCAGCCCTCCGGCGTCGCGGTTCACCCACAATCCAGGCCCGCCATGCTCCCATTCCGAACACTCGCAGCTGCGCCCCTGTTAGCGATGACAGTGCTGGCCGCGCCGAGCGTTTACGCCTTCGATTTCAAGACGGTCGGCGCCGCCCCGGCGATCCTGTACGGGACGCCATCGGCCAAGGGAAACAAACTCTATCTTGCGCCGCCCGGCATGCCGCTCCAGGTCATGATCGCCTATGGCGACTGGGTCAAGGTGCGCGACATGAACGGCGATGTGGCCTGGACACCGGCCAAGGCGCTGGCCGCGCAACGCAATGTGCTGGTAAGCAAGCCCGGCGGCCGGGTCCATTCCGGCCCCGACGAAACTTCGACGGTCCTGATGACCGCCGACAAGGGCGTTTTACTTGAACTGGTCGATCCGAATGCCCTCGTCTGGGCGCGCGTGCGCCATCGCGACGGCATCATCGGCTATATCAAGGTCTCGGACATCTGGGGCCTGTAAATCCACTCCAGGAGTTCCATGCAACAGAACAAACCCAACACCAAGATCACCGTCCTCGGCGCCGGCGCCTGGGGCACCGCCGTCGCGATCGCGCTGGCCGCGCGCCACGACGTGCTGCTGTGGGGCCGCAATCCGCAACAAATGGCGGACACCGACGCGGCGCGCGACAACCTGGCCTACCTGCCGGGCCATCCGCTGCCGGACAGCCTGCGTGTGAGCGCCGACTTCGAGGCGGCGCTGGCCCATGTGGCGTCCCGCGATGAACAGGACACGCCGCTCTTGATCCTGGCCTGCCCGGTGGCCGGCCTGCGCCCGCTGCTGGAGCAGTTGCGCGGCCGCGCTATCCCGAATGTCGTCTGGCTGTGCAAAGGCTTCGAAGCCGGCACCGGCCTGCTGCCGCACCAGGTTGTGGCGCAGGTGCTGGGCGACAGCGTGCCGGGTGCCGCGCTGTCAGGCCCTTCGTTCGCGCAGGAAGTGGCGCGCGGCCTGCCGTGCGCGCTGACCGTGGCGTCGGCGTCTGCCGAACTGCGCGAACGTGTGGTGGCGGCGGCCCATGGCGACAACCTGCGCGTCTACTCGCACGACGACCTGGTCGGCGTGGAAGTGGGCGGCGCGGTCAAGAACGTGATGGCGATCGCCACCGGCGCCGCCGATGGCCTGGGCCTGGGGCTGAACGCGCGCGCGGCGCTGATCACGCGCGGCCTGGCCGAGATCACCCGCCTCGGGTTGGCGCTGGGCGCGCAGCCGGGCACCTTCATGGGGCTCTCGGGGATGGGAGATTTGATCCTGACCTGCACCGGCGACCTGTCGCGCAACCGGCGCGTGGGCTTGGCGTTGGCCGAAGGCAAGGCGCTGGCCACGATCGTGGCGGAGCTGGGCCACGTGGCCGAAGGCGTGCCGTGCGCGAAGGCGGTGCGCGAGCTGGCGCGCGGGATGGGGGTCGATATGCCGATCACCGAGGCGGTGGCCAGCGTGCTGTTCGATGGGGTGAATGCGGCGGAGATGGCGGCGCAGTTGCTGGCGCGGGATCCGCGGGTCGAACTGGCGTGATCTGGCGTGCGTGTGCGGCTGCGATTAACGCGTGCCGCTGTTCATGCCAACTTGGGTCCCCGCCTTCGCGGGGACGACGTTGATCCGAGGTAGAAATGTCGAGGTGGAGTGACTTCGATTACGTCCGTCAGCACGTCATTCCCGCGAAGGCGGGAATCCAAGTCGCAAGCAAACCACCAGCGTCAAATCACTTCGGCGGCGCCCCGGAAGGATCGTCACTCGGCCCACCCGAACGCTCCGGTCCCATCAAAATGGTCATCAACGCCACCGCATCCGACACCGCGCGGATCGTATGCGGCACGCCGCCCGCCAGATACACCATCTCGCTCGGCTGCAGATTGGTGGTCTTGTCGTGGGCGTCGATCGCGATCTCGCCTTCCAGGCACACGATCGTCACTTCGCCATCGACCCGGTGCTCGGGAATCGGCCGTTCGACCGGCAGCACCAGCCGGATCAGTTCCATATGCTCGGTCTTGACCAGGGCCACCGAGGTGAAATGGGCGATGTCGTCGTCGCCGCGTTGCAAAGCAATCTTTTCGCCGGATACTGCGTGATGCAAGGCCATGTCGCCCTCCTCTATGCGTTTGTCGCTTCCTCTTGCGGTTCCGGCACGCTGCGCAGCCAGCTGACCAGCGCATAGGCGTCCTGGAATCCTTGCGCCAGCCGCGGCACCAGTTGATCCGGTGCGTTCAGGTCCAGTTTCACCTCGGTCCACACGAAGAAGCTTTTCAGTTTCAGGTAATCGACATGCGGATGATCGGGATCGAAGCCCTT
>DDKG01000224.1 GCA_002339265.1 Massilia sp. UBA2604
CCGGTTTGCGGATCGTCGCAAGAACAGAACAAGAGGCTTTCAAATCGACCCGCTTTTCGACCCGACCCTGAGTTCCATCCTGCTGGCGACCGTGATCGCCGGCGTCGTCAGCATTTCCGGGGCTGCTCTTTTCTCATTCGCCCTGCTGTCGAAAGTGGTCGAAAAGATGGTCAGCCTGTCGGTCGGCATCATGCTGGCGACGTCGCTGCTGCACGCGCTGCCGGAAGCGTTCGAATCGGGCGCCGACATCAAGAGCCTGTTCGCCACCCTGCTGGCGGGCCTGCTGGCGTTCTTCCTGCTCGAGAAAGTGGCGCTGCTGCGCCATTCGCACCACCACGAGGGCGACGGGCACCACCACGCCCATGGCCATGACGCGCGCGAGGCCGGCAAGTCGGGCTGGATGATCCTGCTCGGCGACGGCATGCACAACTTCACCGACGGCATCCTGATCGCGGCCGCCTTCCTGGCCGACCCGGAGGTGGGCATCGTCACCGCGCTGGCCATCGTCGCCCACGAGATCCCGCAAGAGATCGGCGACTTCATCGTGCTGCTCAACGCCGGCTTCTCGCGCCTGCGCGCCTATGTGTTCAACCTGCTGTGCAGCCTGCTGGCGGTGGCGGGCGGCCTGCTCGGCTACTTCACGCTGGACCAGGCCAGCGGGCTGATTCCCTATGTGCTGGTGTTCGCGTCGTCGGGCTTCATCTATATCGCGGTGAGCGATTTGATGCCGCAGATGCAGCGCCGGGCGACGCTGAAGGAGACGGTGCCGCAGGTGGTGCTGATCGGGCTCGGTGTGGCGATCGTGGTGGCGTTGCACGCGTTTTGATGTGATGTTGGCTGGGTTGCTGGCTGACGGCTACGGAAGTTCGCTTGGGTTCCCGCCTTCGCGGGAACGACGTGCTGAAGTTGCGTGCCGAGGCAGTCACCGATAACCACTTGCCTGAAAACTGTCGTTCCCGCGCAGGCGGGAACGCCAGTTCGCGAGCTTAATCCGCGCCTTTCGCGACCGGCCGCGAGGAATCGCCGACCCATTCGCTCCACGACCCCGGATACAGGCTGGCGCCCGGCATCCCCGCCACTTCCAGCGCCAGCAGGTTGTGGCAGGCGGTCACGCCCGAGCCGCACTGCATGATGGCGCGCTCTGGGTCGTCGACCAGCGCGCCGAACTCCGCGCGCAGTTGGTCCGCCTCCTTGAAGCGGCCGTCGGCCTGCAGGTTGTCCTTGAAGAAGCGGTTCTTCGCGCCCGGGATGTGGCCGCCGACCGGGTCGATCGTTTCGTTCTCGCCGCGGAAGCGGTCGGCCGCGCGGGCGTCGATCACGATGCGCTGGCCGCTTTCCAGGTTGTCCATCACTTCGCGCACCGTAACGGTCGGCACGAACGGCGCGCGCACGCTCAGCGAACCGTGCGGCTTGACGGGAGTCTCGGTCGACAAGGGCTGGCCCAGCGCCTGCCAGGCCGCCATGCCGCCGTCGAGCACCGCCACCGCTTCATGGCCCAGCCAGCGCAGCAGCCACCACAGGCGCGCCGCGAACATGCCGCCGTGGGCATCGTAGGCCACCACCTGCGTGTCGTCGTTGATGCCGAAGGCGCGCAGGGCTTCGGCCAGGGCTTCCTTCTCGGGCAGCGGATGGCGGCCGCGGAACACGCCGTCGGCTCCGCGCTTGGCGCCCGACAGCACGGTCTCGATGTCGGCGAACACCGCGTGCGGCAGGTGGCCGGCGGCATAGCCTTCGCGGCCGGCCGCGAGATTCATCAGGTCGTGGCGGCAATCCACCACCACCCACTGCGGGTCGTCGATACGGGCGGCCAGGTCGCTGGCCGAAATCAGGGTCTTGAACATGACGGCAACACTCCTTCTAGGATTCGCTGACCACGGGGTCCTGGTCCTTGACGACGGCGCCGCGCGCCGTCTTGCGGGTATTGTAGAACGTCGCGGCCAGTCCCGAGAGCAGGATCACGCCGATGCCCAGCCACACATGCCAGTCGAAGGCGTCGCCCCACAGGATCAGGCCCCACAGCGTGGAGAACACGATGCCGGTGTACTGCAAGTTGGCCACCACCAGCACCTTGCCCACGCGGTAGGCGCGGGTCATGCACATCTGGGCGATCAGGGCGGCGCCGCCGATCCCCAACAGCAGCAGGAAGCCGTACAGCGTGTGCGCATGGAACAGCGCGCCTTGCGGCCCGTCGCCGGCCACGGTGGCGGCCAAGCCGACCAGGGTCGTGGTCAGCGAGAAGTAAAACACCACGCGGTATTCGGGCTCTCCCAGCTGGCCGAGCTTGCGCACCTGCATATAGGCCATCGCCGAGATCATCGACGAGCACACGCCGGCCAGGCCGCCCAGCCACTGGTTGGTCTGGACCGCCGGCTGCAGCACCATGGTCACGCCGAAGAAGCTGGAGGCGATCGCCACCACCAGCGGCCACTCGGCGTGCTTGGTCCTGGTCCACCAGCCCATGGCGAACATCCAGGCGGCGATCCAGATCGGCGCCATGTAGTTGAGCGTCATCGCGGTGGCCAGCGGCAGGCGGCCGATCGCGAAGAACCACAGCCACAGCGAGGTCACGCCGACCAGGCTGCGCCACAGGTGGGCCTTGCCGAAGGGGGTCTTGAAGGTGCCGCCCTGGCGGCGCACCATGACCAGCAGGATGAGGGTGCCGATCAGGCCCCGGTACATCAGGAGTTCGGACGTGGAATAGAACTCGGAAGCCAGCTTCACGCCCGCGCCCATGGCGGCGAATGCGAAGCTGGCGTACAACATCCAGAGGGAGGCCATCGGATTTCCAGTGAGAGACCGCGCAGTCTTGGCGCCGCGCGGTCTATGGCGCCGGGAGGGTGGCGCCGGTTTTACGACATAAGCTTACAAGGCGATTCTACTGCGATACCACTCGTGGAAGTGCTGCATGCCGTCTTCCATCGGCGACTGGTAGGGACCGACCTCGTTGACGCCGCGCGCCAGCAGGATCTTGCGGCCGGCGTCCATGCGCAGGCCGATTTCATCGTCCTCGACCGCCGTTTCC
>DDKG01000226.1 GCA_002339265.1 Massilia sp. UBA2604
CCGATCCTGATGACGACCCTGGCCGCAGCCCTGGGCGCGCTGCCGCTGGCGATCGGCTTCGGCGAAGGATCGGAGCTGCGCCGCCCGCTGGGCATCGCCATCATCGGCGGCCTGGTCGCGAGCCAGCTCCTGACCCTGCTCACCACGCCGGTGGTCTACGTCCTGCTCGACAAGCTGCGCACGCGCAAACCCGACGAACACAATCTGACCCGCCATCCTCATGACGACGAGGGCGGACCGTCACTGGCCAAACCATGACCACTATGCGACACACGCTTCCATTCCGTCTTTCCCTGCTGGCGCTTGCCGCATTCCTCACTGGCTGCGCGGTCGGCCCCGCCTATGAACGCCCGGACCCGCTTGCCGCCGGTGTGGCGCTGCCGGGGACCTACAAGGAGGCCGAAGGCTGGGTCCCGGCCGCTCCCGCCGACGCGCTCGAGCGCGGCCCCTGGTGGACCCTGTTCGAAGACCCCGAGCTCGACCGCCTGGCAAAGCAGGTCGAGGCCGCGAACCAGAACGTGGCGGTGGCGGTCGCCAACTACGCCCAGGCGCGCGCGCTGGTGGCGCAGCAGCGCGCCTCGCTGTTCCCGGTGGTGTCGCTGGGCGCCAATGCCGACCGCGCTGGCGGGGGAGACGATAGCGTCAATCGCGGCGCGGCGAACTCGTACCGCCTGCAGATCGGCGCCAGTTGGGAGCCGGACGTGTTCGGCCGCCTGCGGAACGCCGTGACCGGCGCCGAAGCCAGCGTTCAAGCCACCGCCGCCGACCTGGCCAATGCCGTCCTCGCGGCCCAGGGTGAGCTGGCGATCAATTACTTCTCGCTGCGCCAGACCGACGCCCAGCGCGAGATGCTGGCCTCGACCATCGAAGGCTACGAGCGGGTGCTGCAAATCACCTCGAACCGCTTCGAGGCCGGCATCGCGGCGCGCTCCGACGTGCTGCAGGCCCAGACCCAGCTCGCCAACGCGCGCAGCGAGGCGCTCGGCCTGCAAAACCAGCGCGCCCAGCTCGAACACGCGATCGCGGTGCTGGTGGGCCAGACCCCGTCGACCTTCTCGCTGCCGCCGGCGCCGTGGCGTGTGTCGGTGCCGGACGTGCCGGTCGGCGTGCCCTCGACCCTGCTGCAGCGCCGTCCCGACATCGCCGCCGCCGAACGCGACGTGGCGGCGGCCAATGCCGACATCGGCATCGCGCGTTCGGCCTACTTCCCGAACTTCGGCTTGAGCGCGAACTACGGCAACACGACGAGCCGCGTGGGCGACCTGTTCTCGGCGTCCGCCGCGGCCTGGTCGTTCGGCCTGTCGGCAGCCCAGACCATCTTCAATGCCGGCGCCACCCGCGCCAGCGTCGAAGGCGCCGAGGCGCGCCACCAGGCGACCGTGGCGCGCTACCGCCAGGTGGTGCTGGACGCCTTCGCCACCGTCGAGAACGGCCTGTCCGCCACCCGCGTACTGGAACAGCAGCAGCAGTTGCGCGCCGAGGCGGCCGAGGCGGCCGGGCTGGTCGAAGAACAGATCCTGAACCGCTACAAGGCGGGGCAGGTGAGCTATACCGAGGTGGTGCAGGCCCAGGTGACGGCCCTGAATGCGCGCCGCTCGCTGGTGCAGGTGCAGGCCGACCGCCAGACGGCGGCGGTGTCGCTGATCCAGGCGCTGGGCGGCGGCTGGCGCGATACGTTAGGCACAGGCACAGGCGGCTGAGGCGTCGCCGACCTGTCGAAAAAGATTACAGTCGGCGCTGGAGAACCGGCGTATCGGTTGCCAAGTCCTTGATACGCCGCATATATTCTAAGTGGCATGAACATTGCTGTCGCATCTCCCACCATCCATTACCAGGGGAGTCAGACATGTTCAAGAAACTGCTAGCCCTCGGCGTCGGTCTGCTGGCCTGCACCAGCGCCTTCGCCGATTATGTGCTCTACGAGTTCGCGCCCGACTCGCCGGTGTCCGGCTATTTCGTGCAGCATGAGGACGACGGCTCGATTGCCCATTTCAGTCTGTTCATGAGCGACGCCAGCGCGGGCATCGGGGTTCAGTACTATCCATTCTTCGGCGACGGTGCGGTCAGTCTGACCGGCGCGAGCACCCGCTTCGGTGGCGACGGGCCCACCAATTTCACGCTCTACAGCGACTATGGCGGCGACGTGCGCAGCATCTTCGGCATCGACTTCCGCCGCAATGGGCTGGGCGGCTACGACTTCAGCGCGGTGCACGAAACCTCGCTCTGGGACTGGGACGGCTGGACGGACTACGCCGGCACCGTGACCGGATCGCTCGAGCGCGGCGTCATGTTCCCAGCCCTGGCAGAGGAACTGGATTCCTACGGCGGCTATCATCCGGGCATACAGCCCATCGTCCCTGTCGACCTGGGTCCTCAGGAAGTGCCGGAGCCGGCCGGTCTGGCGCTGTTCGCGGCAGGCGCGGCGGCTGCCCTGGGTGCAATTCGGCGCCGTAAGCAAGGGGGAGCGCACCTCGCGCGCTGAAGCAGGTCCCGCACGTGGCGTGCGCCAGGCATTACAATGCTGCGATTATCGATAGTCACGCACACGCCATGAAAAACTGGATCAATCGCATGTTGAACAGCGCCGACAAGGCGCCTGACGCGGCCGCTGACGTCGCCCCGCAGGCGGATGCGCTGCAAGACGACTACGGCGTCCAGGTCGACGCCGCCTATTACCGCTGGCTGACCGCGTCCGGCGGCTACCAGGCGGGAGCAGACGTCGAGGAACATATCCTGGACCTGGTGCGCACGCTGGCGGCCGACCCGATGGCTGCCAGCGGCCTGGTGCCGCGCATTCCCGAGCTGATCCCGAAGCTGCTGCGCGACCTGGCCGACGACGACGTCTCGACCGGAGACCTGGCGCGCCAGGTCGAGCAGGACCTGGTGCTGGTGGCCGAGGTGATCCGCGAGGCGAACAGTGCCTATTACCGGCCGCTGCAGGCCGTGAAATCGCTCGACGCCGCCCTCATGATGATCGGCCAGAACGGCCTGCGCATGCTGCTGGCCCGGATCGCCTTCCGGCCCCTGATCAGGATGGCCGACCAGGGCTTCGCGCGCCAGGCGGCGCCGCTGGTCTGGAACCAGTCCGAGAAATGCGCGCTGGCCGCGAGCCTGATGGCGCCGGGCCTGGGCGCCGGCGTGTTCGAAGCCTACCTGGCAGGCCTGATGCAGAACCTGGGGCTGGTGGTGGCCTTCCGCCTGGCGGAACGGGCGGTCGAGAATGGCAAGATTCCCGGTTCCAGCGACTTTGGCCACCGTCTGTTCGAGGTCAGCCGCGGCCTGTCGTCGACCATCGCCGGCCATTGGGAATTTCCGGCCGACGTGGTGGAAGGCGTCGCGGGCGTCGGCCAGCCGGATGCGTCGCCGCTGGCGCAGACGCTCGAACGCGGCGACCGGATCGCCAAGCTGCGGGTGCTGCTCGACGCCCACGTGGTGCCCGAGGATGACCCGCTCGTGACCGAGGGCCTGGACAGTTTCGAGCGCCGTTGCTTGGGCAAGCTGACCGATTTGCCTGGCTGATCACACCATCGCATCGCCTTGTTACAGGAGATCGCCATGAAGATGAATGCCGAACACCTGGCCGAGCTGCACGAGGCCAAGCGCCTGCTGGAGAATCCTGGCCTGGCTGCGCGCATCAGCAACCTGGTCGGCTCGCCGATCGAAGCGGCCATCGAACGCCTGCCGGCGCCGTGGCAAAAACGGGTAGGCGGCGCCACGGAGCACGCGCTGCAATATGCGATGACGGGAGCGCTGTCCACGCTGCCCGAAGGCAGGGAAACGGCCTACCCGCGCCTGCACAAGCTCGCGGCCGGCGTGTCGGGCGGCGTGGGCGGTGTCTTCGGCCTGCCCGGGCTGCTGGTCGACCTGCCGCTGTCCACCGTGATCATGCTGCGCTCGATCGCCGAAATCGCGCGCGCCAATGGCGAGCGTCCGCAAGATGTCGAGACCAGGCTGGAATGCCTGCGCGTGCTGGCGATGGGCGGGCCGAGCGGGGGCGACGATGCCGCCGATTCGGGCTATTTTGCGATGCGTATCGCGCTGGCGCGGGCGGTGAGCGACGCCGCCCAGGCGCTGGCGGCCAGGTCGGTCAATGCCGCCACGGCGCCGGCCCTGCTGCGCCTGATCGCCACGGTGGCGGCGCGTTTCCAGGTGCAGGTGACGCAAAAGGCGGCCGCGATGCTGGTGCCGGCCCTGGGCGCGGTGGGCGGCGCCACCATCAACCTGCTGTTCGTCGACCATTTCCAGAACATGAGCCGCGGTCACTTCGCGGTGCGCCGGCTGGAGCGCCTGTATGGAGAAGGGATGGTGCGCCGGCAGTATGAGGCGATCGTCCTCGCCGACGAGCCGATGGGATTGCTCACGTAGGGCAAATCCGATTGCGTCCGGTCTCCTTTGCCGTGTAAAGCATCGCATCCGCCCGCAGGAACAGCGCATTCTCGCTGCGGTATTCGGGAAACGCGGCCAGACCACCGCTGAACGAGAAGCGCCGCGTCTCGCTAGGTGCGACTTCGAAGTCAATCGCGCAGAAGGCCTGGCGCAGCGCGTCCAGCCGGCGCCTGGCTTCGCCCTGCGTGCAATCCCAGTACACGACCACGAATTCCTCGCCGCCGAAGCGCGCCAGCAGGTCGCGCTCGCCCATCCGCGGCGCCAGGCACAGGCACAGGCGCTTGATGACGATGTCGCCGAAGTGATGGCCCCAGGTGTCGTTGATGGTCTTGAACTTGTCGATGTCGATCACGCCGAAGGCCAGCGGCCTCTCTTCTTGCGTGGCGTGCCGGATCAGGTCTTGCGTCTTGCGCTGCAGTCCCACCTTGTTCAGCAGGCCGGTGGCGCGGTCCTTGCCGATCAGGTCCTTGCTGACGCGGATCCTGGCGGCGCGGCTGGCCAGCTGGGCCTCGAGCAGGCCGTCCGCGCCCTGCAGGACGGCGTCGAAGCCGTCGCCCAGCGCGCGCCGCGCCAGCGCATCGTCCGGCCGGCGCTGCAGCAGCACGATCTCGCGCACCGGATCGGCGGCGATATTCTTCTTCATGACCCGCGCCAGCGCGTCCAGGCGCCGGTACTCGTCATCTGGAATCACCACCAGGTCGGGCTGCAATTCCTTGACCCGCAGGTGCAGGGTGCTTGCGTCGGGGTGGTGGACCACGTCGACCTGCTGCGCGAGCAGGGCCGCCGCGTCCAGGTGGCCCGGGGCGCCGAGGTAGACCAGCGACACCGGGTCGCCACGCTCCGTGCGGACGAACAGGTTGAACAGCTTGTCGACCAGCACGTCGTTGGCGATCGGTTTCTCGGCATACGCCAGGCAGTTGCTGTCCACCAGGCGCTGCTGCAGCAAAAAGCGGCTGCCCTGGCGGCCGGATTGAAGATAGACATACGAGTGCTCGCGCGGCAGGCGTTCGAGCAGCTCGCCCAGCATCAGGGTCTTGCGGCTGTCGTGCAGGTCGGCCTGCATATTGTGCAGGGCGTCGAGGTCGATCACGAACAGGCTGGCGCCGCGGTCGGCCGCCACGGCGGCGGTGAACTCGGCCACCTCGCTGAAGAAAACGATATCAAAATCGTATTTGTGCGCGTGCAGCAGCAGTTCGGCGCGGTTGTCCTTGATGAAGAAGCCCTGGGAGAGGAAGAGGACCTGGTGACGGTACAAGGGGGCCTCGGTGCGCATGTCTGCCTACCTTCTTTCTGCATAATGTGACATCTTGCCACGCCAATATGACGCAATGTTGACGCCGCCGGGATGGCCGTCAATACCGATGAAAACCACACGGGCATGACACAACGGGGCTATACTCGCGCATTGCATTTTTCATCCCAAGGACTTGTCTTGTTCAAATCGATCGTCCTGCCCGTCGCCCTCCTGGGTGCGGCGAGCGCCGCCTTCGCCGATGAAGGCCAGTGGCAACCGCACCAGCTGCCGCAACTGAAATCCGAACTGAAACGCGTCGGCATCACCATGCCGGCCGAGAAGCTGGCCGACCTGGGCAAGCATCCGATGAGCGCGATCGTCTCGCTGGGCGGCTGCTCGGCGTCCTTCGTGTCGCCCGACGGCCTGGTGGTGACCAACCACCACTGCGCCTATGGCGCCATCCAGCGCAATTCGAGCGCCGAGAAGAACTACATCGTGGACGGCTTCCTGGCCAAGACCCGCGCCGACGAACTGCCGGGCGGCCCGAACACGCTGGTGTACGTGACCGAGAAGGTCGAGAACGTGACCGACCGGGTATTGAATGGACTTACGCCCGCCATGTCGGGCCGCGAGCGCCACGCGCTGGTCCAGTCGCGCATCAAGGCCCTGGTGGCCGAATGCGAAACCGACAAGTCGACGCGCTGCTCGGTGCCGGCCTTCCACCGCGGCCTGGAGTACTACCGCATCAAGCAGCTGATGATCCGCGACGTGCGCCTGGTGTACGCGCCGTCCGACCGCATCGGCAATTATGGCGGCGACATCGACAACTACGAGTGGCCGCGCCACGTCGGCGACTACGCCTTCTACCGCGCCTACGTCGGCAAGGACGGCCGTCCGGCCGACCCTTCGCCCGACAACGTGCCCTATAAATCGAAGGACTTCCTCGTGGTATCAAGCGAGGGCCTGAAGAACGGCGATCCGATCCTGCTGGCCGGCTACCCTGGCCGCACCAGCCGCTACAAGCTGCCGAGCGAGATACGTTTCGCACGCGATATCGACTTCCCGGCCAAGGCCGCGAGCATCACTGCCGACCTGTCGGTGATCGCCGCCGCGACCCAGGGCAATCCTGCCTGGAGCGTGGCGTATGCGAGCGTCGACAAGGGCCTGAACAACGTGCTCAAGAAAACCAGGGGCCTGCTGGACGGTTTCGCGCGCAAGGACATCGCCGCCATCAAGGACGTGCAGGATGCCGAATTCCGCGCCTGGCAGAAGGCGCATGCCAACGGCAACGCCAACCTGCTGTCCGAGCTGGATGCGGTGATCGCGCAAGACATGGCGCTGCAGCGCCAGGAAGCCGCCTGGCTCGAGGCCACCCACAGCGACCTGCTCAAGAGCGCGCGCACCCTGTACCGCCTGGCGCTGGAGCGCCAGAAGCCCGACGCCCAGCGCGAGAGCGGCTACCAGGAACGCGACCTCGGCTTCATCAAGGCGCGCCTGACCCGCCTGGAGCAGTCGTTCGTGCCGCAGGTGGACCAGGCACGCTACGCCGCCGCGCTGGCGCGCTACGCAAGCATCGACGCCGCCGTGCGCCCGCAAGGCGTGGACGCGCTGCTGCCGGCGCAGGATGCGCTGGCCGGCATATACAAGGCCAGCGAATTGTCGGATACCGCCAAGCGCCTGGCCTGGATGGGCAAGGACGTCGAGGCCTTCCGCAAGTCGGGCGACCCGTTCATCCAGCTGGCGGTGCGCCTGCACGACGCCGGCATGATCCTGGAAGAGCGCCGCAACGAGATCGACGGCAACCTGGAGCGCGTGATCCCGCAATACATGGCGGCCGTGATCGCATGGAAGAAATCGCAGGGCAAGCCGGTCTACCCGGACGCCAACTCGACCCTGCGCGTGACCTACGGCACCGTGTCGCCATTCTCGCCGCGCGACGGCCTGGTCAAGGGGCCGTTCACCACGGTCGAAGGCATTCTCGAGAAGGAAACCGGCAAGGATCCGTTCATCGTGCCGGCGCCCCTGAAGGAAGCGATCATGGCTAAGCGCTACGGCGCGTTCAAGGACCCGGCGCTGGGCACGGTGCCGGTCAACTTCCTGTCGAGCGCCGACACCACCGGCGGCAATTCGGGGTCGGCCGTCATGAACGGGAAGGGCGAACTGATCGGCCTGAACTTCGATTCGACCTATGAATCGATCACCAAGGACTGGTACTTCGACACCGCCATCACGCGCGCGATCCACGTCGATATCCGCTACATGCTGTGGGTGATGAAGGAAGTCGATCATGCCGACAACCTGCTCAAGGAAATGACGATCAAGTATCCGAAGAAGTAATTCGGATGTTGCTCATAGGTGCGCTGTTATACTGAGTTGCACTTTGCACGTCGTTCCCGCGCAGGCGGGAACCCAAGTTTTGCCAGCGCCACCGAGATGCGAGCAAACTTAGGTTCCCGCCTGCGCGGGAACGACGTTTTTATGCCAACGCCATGAACGAACCCCTCATCATCGCCGGTCTCACGACCTCGCCGCTGGAGCTGATCTCCTTCCTGCTGGCCGTCACCACCGTCGTGCTCAACATCCGCCAGAAGCACTGGGCCTGGCTGTTCTCGATCGCTTCGTCCGCGACCTATGCGGTGGTGTTCTTCGACGCGCGCCTGTACGGCGACATGGGGTTGCAGTTCGTGTTCATCGTCGCCTCGGTCTGGGGCTGGTACCAGTGGCTGCATGGCGCCGCGGGCGCCAACGCGGCGCCGCTGGCGCCCACCTTCCTCAAGGCCAGCGGACGCGCCTGGTCGCTGGCCGCCTGGCTTGCGGGCTTCTTGCTGCTGTCGACCTTCCTCGCCAACTTCACCGATACCGACGTGCCGCATGCGGACGGCTTCCTGACCGCCGGCAGCCTGGTCGGCCAGCTGCTGCTGGCGAAGAAGAAGGTCGAGAACTGGCATGTCTGGATCGCGGTCGACATCCTGTACGTCGGCCTCTATTTGTACAAGGGCCTGGTGCTGACCGCCGTGCTGTACGGCGTGTTCGTGCTGCTGGCGATCGCCGGCCTGCGCACGTGGTCGGCGCTGGCGAGCAAGCCGGCATGAGCGCGGTGCAGCGGGTCGCCATCCTCGGCGCCGAGTCGTCCGGCAAGTCGACCTTGTCCGAAGCCCTGGCGCGGCATTACGGAACGCTGTGGGTGCCCGAATACCTGCGCGAGTTCGTCGATACGCTGGGACGGGTGCCGCACGAGGAAGACCAGTATGGCATCGCGCTGACCCAGCGTGGGCGCGAGGACGCGGCGGCGGCGCAAGCGAACCGCCTGCTGTTCTGCGACACCACGCCCCTGATGACGGCGCTGTACAGCCGCGTGTACTGGGACAGGGTGGATGCGCAGCTGGCGCGGCTCGATGCGCGCCACGACTATGCCTGGACCTTCGTCACCGCGCCCGACACCCCGTGGGAGCCGGACGGGCTGCAGCGCGAATCGGAAGAGGTGCGCCAGATGGTGCACCGGATGCTGGTGGAGACGCTGGCCGCGCGCGGCATCGCCTACACCTTGCTGGAAGGCGACCTGCCGTACCGGATGCGGCAGGTCGAAGGGCTGCTCGGCCGAGCGTAGGCTCAGGCTTTCGGCAGGCTGGCCGCCAGGTCGAGCCACGACTGCGGCTGCGGCTTGCCGCGTTCGCGTACACCGAAGAAGGTCACCACCAGCTCGCCCTGGTCGTCGAAGAACTCGACCGAGGTGACGCCGGCGCGGCGCACCACGTAGCCGCTCCTGAACGCGCTGTCGCGCAGGTGCAGGTTGAAGTCCGGATCGAGCACGTTGAACCAGCCTTCGGCCGCCATCACCTTGTTCACCTTGCCGCTGTAGATCTGGGTCAGCGCGCCATTGCCGAGGAAGGCCATGATCGCTACCCCATCCTTCGCGGCGTCTTCCAGCAGCTTGCGCACCGCCTGCGGCGCCACCTTCTGCACCACGCCTGTCGGGGCCAGGCGCATCGCCTGTTCGCGCGTCAGGCCGAATTCCGACACGATGCGGTTGAACTGGTGAACGTCGGTCATCTCTTGCCAGGCGGTCTGGAATTCCTTGACGTCGATCGCGCTGTCCGGCTTCGCGGCCGGCTTGGGCGGCGTTGGCGTCACGTCCAGCTGCGCGCTCTGGCTCGGCGCACGGAAGTCGGCCACCAGCTTGTCGAACACCGGAATATTGGCGTCGTCGCGCAGGTAGAGTTTATGCACGGCGTTGCCGCTGGCGTCGAAGAACTGCAGGCTGCGGTTGACCGCACCATCTCGGCCTGGCTGGGTCACGGCGAAGGCGTACTTCCACTTGGCGAACTGGAAGCGCAGGTCGATCGGACCGCCCAGGTAGCCGCCGGCGATGTTGAGATTGCGCGCTTCGCGCTCGGCCTCGTCGGCGCTGCCGTTCTCGGCCTGCTTCGGGATGCGCATGGCAACGCCGGCGGTCTCGATCACGCCGTTCTCGTTGCGGGTGAGCGCCATCACCTTGCCCAGGTCGAGGGCGCGGCGCATGATCTCGCGCGGGGCGTGGTCGGTTTCCTTCAGGCGCACCACGGCGCTGCCAATGCCGGTGGCGAGCAACTCGGCCTCGGACACCTTGAGCTGGCGCGCGGCGTCGCGCATCTGCAGGCGCGGCTCCCTGGCCTTTAGTTCGGACCACTGCTGCGCCAGTTGCGGTGCGGCTTGCGCCGGGATCAAGGCCAGGGCAATGGCGGCGGCCAGTAGGTGCCGGGTGAGTTTCATGAATGTGTTCTCCTTGGTGCACAATGCTCCGCCCAGCACGCATGTGAAGGAAGGCGTGCTCGAGCGGGACAAATAGTGAGAGTGATTCTCATTTATTATTTATACTAAATGATAATCATTACCATTTGCAACAACTTGGCCGGACTTTTTGTCAGTGCTTGTTTGCCCGTTTCATGCAGCCTTGATTCAGACCGGGATGCGATGTCGTTACGAACAATAAATCTTTACGTAATGATGACTATTTGTTTCCAGAAGGCATTACAATCGTTGGATTTCGAACGTACGGCGGGACGCTATGAAAAACTGGATTGGACGGTTGTTGGGCGGTTCAGATAAAGAGACAGAAGCTGCGGCAAACGTTCGCGCGGCGGCGACGATCGAAGACGACGAAGACATGGCGAACGACGTCCACGCCACGTTCTACCGCTGGCTTACCGCGTCGAGCGGCTTCAATGCCAGTCCCGAGCAGGAAACCCAGATCCTGGACGAGGTGCGCTCGCTTGCTGCCGATCCGGTCTGCGCGTCCGGCCTGGTGCCGCGCATCCCCGAGCTGGTCTCGCAGCTGCTCACCGCGCTGTCCGACGAAAACATCTCGACCGGCGCGCTGTCGGCCCAGGTCGGGCGCGACCTGGTGCTGGTGGCCGAAGTGATCCGCGAAGCCAACAGCGCCTATTACCGCCCGGTGACGCCGATCGAGACCCTGGAAGGCGCGGTGACGATGCTCGGCCTGAACGGCCTGCGCATGCTGCTGGCGCGCATCGCCTTCCGGCCGCTGGTGCGGGTCAAGGTGCAGGGCGTGGCGCGCCAGGTGGCGCCCAATGTGTGGAAGCATTCCGAGCGCTGCGCGTTTGCCGCCAGCGTGATGGCGCCGGGCCTGTCGGCCGGCGTGTTCGAATCCTACCTGGCCGGCCTGATGCAGAACCTGGGTCTGCAGGTCGCGTTCCAGGTGGCCGACCGCATCTGCGAAGGCAGGGTGCCCGGCTCCGGCGAATTCGGCATCGAACTGTTCGCGGCCAGCCGCAAGCTGTCGTCGGTGATCGCCAACCACTGGGACTTCCCGCCCGAGGTAGTGGAGGCGATCGAACAGGCCGGCGAACCGGACGCCTCGCATCTGGCGCAGGCGCTGGACCAGGGCGACCGCATCGCCAAGCTGCGGCTGCTGCTCGATGCCGAGGTGATCGAAGAGGATGATGTCCTCATTGCCCGCGGGTTGAATGGGTTCCAGCGGCGGTGTCTGGGCAAGCTCGCGGATTTGTCGGATTGATGCGTAGCGCCTGCCACGGCGCGCGTGGCAGGCGAAGCGACGGGGCGCTTAGAAGTCGATCTGCGCCGACAACTTGAACGTGCGCGGCGCCCCCGGCAGCAAATACCCACCCAGCGACTGCGTCACATCCCGCCAGTAGAACTTGTCGAACGCATTGTCCACCCGCGCCCGGATGATCGTGTTCATCCCACCCGCACGCAGCAGGTAGGACGCCCCGAACCCCGCCACGTGATAGCCCGGCACCTTCACCCGATTGGCTGGATCGAACACCTTGTTGCCCGAGTACTGCCACTGCGCGTCGAGCTTCAAGCCCGCCACTTGCGGCACCGCGTACTCGACCCAGGCGGTGGTGCGCAGCTCCGGCACATTGGTCACGCGCTTGCCTTCGGTGGCGGCGTCGCCGGTGTCCTTCTGGTCGGTGTCAAGCGCCATCAGCGACAGGCTGTAGTTAAGGTTCGGCGTGGCGCGGCCCATCGCCGACAGCTCGACGCCGCGGTGGGTCTGCTCGCCCGCGCGTACGAAGGTGTTGGCGGCGTTGGTGTATTCCAGGCCCTGGCGGATCTCGAACAGCGCGCCCGACAGCGCCAGCTGCTCGTTGACGTTGCGCTTGACGCCGAACTCCAGCTGCTTCGAGCGGCTCGGCGGCAGGGCGGTGTTCTGGTTGCTGGTCTCCATCGGCGCGATGCCGCCATACTGCAGGCCATGGCTGATCGAGCCGTAGACGCGCCAGTCGCGCGCCGGCGCATACACCAGCGCCACGTTCGGCAGCGCGAACGAATCCTTCGTGTGCACCCAGCCGCCCTCGATTTCTTCCAGCGCGTCGAGCTTGAGCTTCACGTAGCGCACGCCGGCGTGCAGGGTGAACTGCGGCGACAGGGTCATCACGTCCTGCACGAACAGCGAGCGCTCTTCGGTACTGCGGCGTTCCATCACGGGCCCGGTCACGCGGTCGCTGGCTACCGGCGGCACGACGGTTGGATTCCAGATATTGCTGGAGCCGACGTAGTCGTAGACGTATTCGCCGAAGCTGTCATGGCGTTCGGCGTAGGAGCCGCCTACCGTCAATGCGTGGCGCACCGCGCCGGTGTCGAAGCGGCCCTGCAGCATCGCCTGCAGGCCCCACGGCGTCTTGCGCTCGCCCGTGCTCTGGAAATCGTACACGTCGTAGTCGCCGTTCGAGCAGTAACCCGGATAGTAGCCGTCGCCCTCGTTGCTGCAGCCGTAGGGGAAGGCGGTGAAGTCGTCGCGCTTGAACCAGTGCTTGTTGGCGCTGACGGTGGCGTTCCACGCGTCGTTGAGGCGGTACTCGAAGCGCAGGCCGAGATTGCTGCTGTCGGTGTCGACCGGCTTGGTCCACGGCTGGTCGTTGAGCAGGGTCTTGGCCGAGATCCCGGTCGGCAGCACTTCGTCGCGGATCAGCTGGTAGCCCGGCGCCGTGATCTGCGATTTGTGCTGGTGGTCGAGGTCGATCTGGAACAGTGCGTCCGGCGTGATCTGCCAGTCGAAGGCGGCCGAGACGAACTGGCGCTCGCCGTCGGCGCCGCGCACATAGGATTTCAGGTCTTCGGCGGCGGCATTGATGCGGTAGCCGAAGCGGCGGTCCGCGAAGCGCCCGCCCAGGTCGACCGCGCCGTACACGGTGCCGCGCTCGCGTACTTCCACCGTGGCCTGGCGCAGCGGCGTGTTGGTCGGGCGCTTGGTGACGAAGTTGATCATCCCACCCGGCGCCGCGACGCCGGCCTGCAGGCCGGCCAGGCCGCGCAGGACCTCGATGCGTTCCTTGTTCTCGAGCGGGATCTGCGTGTCGCCCGAGATTGCGATCATGTCCTTGCGGTAGCTGGTGGCGTTGTCGAGCGCGAAGCCGCGGATCGAGAACTGCTCGGCGTAGCCGATCGCATTGTAGGCGTCGCCGATCGAGGCGTCGTAGCG
>DDKG01000297.1 GCA_002339265.1 Massilia sp. UBA2604
AGGTCGTTGACGAACAGGTGGGCGAAGGTCACCAGCGCATACAGCACCAGGAAGATCTCGGTGAACAGGCGCAGGCCGAACTGTTGCCGGAATTTCACCAGCAGCAGGTTCATCGAGGCATTGGCCATCACGTAGGCGGCCGGCAGCCAGGTGGTTTCGGTGGAATAGGCGCCGAGCACGCCCTGCAGGTGGACCAGGTTGACGGTGACCAGCGCGTTGCCGAGCCCGCCGGTGATGGTGATCAAGACGCCGACGAACAGATAGGCGAAGCGCAGTGGGGTCGGATGTGCCGGCGTCGACGGCGAACCCGGCATCATCGGCCGTTCGTCGGGGGCCCACTCGCGCGGCGCATACTTGCTCATGCGTAATTTCCCTTGCTACTCACAGGGCGCGATGATACTCCTTCGGGAAAAAACGCGTCGGATGTCACTTTTACCACGCACGAAAATTTAATGTCAGAACCTGTCAACCGGATATTGCTCTAAAGATTTTCTCGACCTAGACTCGGTTTATTCCATGCGGAAATTGTTCCGTATTGAAAGTTTGTCCAGAGTCATCCATGTCGAGAACACTGTCTTTCCGTACCCTGATCTCCGCTTCGATTGCCGCGCTGGCCATGCTGCCCGCCGTGGCGCACTTGCAGGAATTGCCGGCTTCTACCGATGCCGGCGCCCAGGCCTCGTCCGCCCGGCTCGATTACCGCATGAACGAGCACGTCGTCCAGGTGCCCGCCGGCGATGGCAGCGTCACGCTCGAGACCACCGTGTTCCAGCCGGACGGTCCGGGCCCCTTCCCCCTGATCGTCATCAACCATGGCAAGGATCCCGGCCGCCCCAGCCTGCAACCGCGCGACCGCTTCTATCACATGGCCAGCGCCTTCGTGAAGCGCGGCTATGCGGTGATGGTGCCGATGCGCCAGGGCTTCTCCAAGTCTGGCGGGCGCTACCGCGACCATGGCTGCGACATGACGGCCAACGGCTATACGCAGGCCGAGGACATTCGCTCGACTCTCGACTATGCGCGCGCCCAGCCTTGGGTCGATGGCGAGCGCATGGTGGTGGCCGGCCAGTCGTATGGCGGCCTGGCCACGATCGCCCTCGGCACAGAAGACCTGCCCGGCGTGCGCGGCCTGATCAACTTCGCCGGCGGCCTGCGCGACGACAGCGACCGCTGCGCCTGGCGCTCGCAGCTGGTGTCGGCCTTCGCCGAATACGGATCGAAGGCCAAGCTGCCGAGCCTGTGGATGTATGGCCAGAACGACTCGCTGTTCGGCCCGGAGCTGGCGGGCCGCATGCACGCCTCCTACCTCCAGGCCGGCGGCCGCGGCCGCCTGGTCGAGTTTCCGTCGTTCAAGCGCGATGCCCACGGCATGCTGGCCAGCCGCGACGGCGAGAAGGTGTGGTTGGAAGATACGGAACGGTTCTTGAAAGAGATCGGCATGCCAACCGCGCTCGTGGTCGACGTTGCATCCCCGCCGAGCCTGCCGCGCACCGATTTTGCCGGCGTTGACGACATCGAGGCCGTGCCCTTCCTGTCCGAGCACGGCCGCCGCGCCTACCGCGAATATCTGACCAAGATGACGCCGCGCGCCTTCGCCGTGTCGCCGAGCGGCGGCTGGACCTGGGCCGAGGAAGGCGAAGACCCGGAAGGCCGCGCGCTGGCCACCTGCTCGGCCAAGAGCAAGGATCCGTGCCGCCTGTACTCGGTCGACGACTACGTGGTGTGGACCGACGACGGCCGCCTGGAGCAGGCCGAGAAGGCGGCAGCCACCGCAGCGACCGCGCCGGTGCCGGGCGCCACGACGGCGACGGCGGTCTCGGAACCGACCACTTCGGTCGGCAGCACCACGGTCCGCTGAGCGCATGAAGTAAATAAACACAGGGAA
The DNA here is from genome assembly GCA_002339265.1 of Massilia sp. UBA2604. Lineage (GTDB taxonomy): Bacteria > Pseudomonadota > Gammaproteobacteria > Burkholderiales > Burkholderiaceae_D > Telluria. Next base: position 1,886 of record DDKG01000297.1, read on the forward strand.
TATGACACCACGCTGTCAAGCGGCGTGCGCATGTTTCCTTGCGTGAAGTTTAATTCCTTTGCCATGGGTCGACGCAGCGCAAACTCGACCGTCGTCCTACCTCCGACAATGTGCTTGACGCATTCATCGGAGAAGCCAGATGGTTCGGTTCAATCGCGACTGCGCCGCCCTGTTGACGGCGCTGGGCATCTTCATCGCCCCCGCCTGTGGTGCGGCAAATAACTATCCCGTCATCCTAGTCCACGGCTTCCTCGGCTTCGGCCCAGAGGAATTCCAGCACAGCGGTTTCAACTACTGGGGTGGCTACGGCGACATCGCCTCGCAGATGCAGATCTACCGCGGCCCGCGCGCCGTGTTCGCCGCGGCGGTGGGTCCGATCTCGTCCAACTGGGACCGCGCGGCTGACCTGTATGCCCAGATCAAGGGCGGCTGCGTCGACTACGGCAAGGCCCACGTGCGCGACCATGGCTTGCCCGGCCAGGTACAAAAGCCGCCCGGCAAATGCTGGGCCGCCGATCCGCGCAACAACCCGCAAGACTATCCGCTGGCCCTGTATCCGGCCTGGGACCAGGACCACCCGCTGCACTTCATCGGCCACAGCCAGGGCGGCACCACGATCCGGGCGCTGATCGAACTGCTGGAACACGGCTCGCCCCAGGACGAAGGCGATGGCGAACTGTTCAAGGGCGGCAAGGTCGGCTGGATCCGCAGCGTGACCACGATCTCGGCGCCGCACAACGGCACCACGCTCACCGACGCCGTGTTCAATATCCTGCCCGGCATCCGCCTGCCGCTGCGCGACGTGCTCGGGCACCGGGTGGCGGGCTGGGAACTGGCGCCGGACGGCGCGCGCGAATTCAATCTGTGGGCGCGCACCTCGCCGCACATCTATTATTTTTCGGTCGGCACGGTGGCCACCGAGGGCGGCGCCTGGTGCTGCAACGGCACCGACCGCGTGATCGCCCCGGTACAGACCACCCTGTTCCAGTATGCGCGCGCCGACATGATCCCCTATTTCAAATCTTTCGCCGGCGAGTGGATCGTGCCCTCGGTGGCGCAGCGCGGCATGGGCAGCTATACCCTCGACCTGCCCAACCGGGTGAAGATCGACAGCGACTGGTTCTCGAACGACGGCGTGGTCAACACGATCAGCATGCGCGCACCTGGCGGCCATCCGGCGCGCGACTACGACGGCAGGGCCGAGCGCGGCACATGGAATTTCCTGGGCAACTACAAGGGCTACGACCACTTCGACATCCTGAACTGGCCCAACCAGGGGCCGTCGGCCGACAAGCTCTATGAGCAGGTCAGCGACATCATCTTTGCGTTGTGAGGTCGCCGGTAAGATTCGCGATGCGCATGATCTGGACGCGGTCGGGCTGGTCGACCAGCATGCACGGCTTGCCGCTGCGCTTGCAGTGGTCCTGCACGCGCCAGTAGTCTCCATGGCTCAGGCAGCCGGTCTGGCAGATCACCAGGTCGGCCGCTTCCAGGCTGGCTTCGAGTTCGACCGGCAGCGCCTGTTCGCGCCGCACGGCCTGTTCGGCATGGTCGGCCAGTTCCCTGCGATGCAGCTGGCGGGTCAGTTCCTGCAAGCGCGCCTGCAGGGCTTCTACCTGGCGTCCCATGGCCGCGCGCCGCCCCAGGCCGGGAACCGATTGCTCCAGCGCGGCCCGCTCTTCGCGCTCCCAGGCCAGCGCGGTGATGCTGCGCACTTCGGCGGCACGTGAGCGCATCAGTTGCGCATCCAGCTGGCGGATGCGTTCGGCCTGCTCGCGCAACAGCAAGGTGCAGCGCGCCTGCACCTGCGCGTGGGCTCGCAGCAGCGCGCCATGTTCGCGCAGCAGTCGATCGACGTCCTGTTCGGCCAGCATCGGCATCCCCTTCATTCAGCATGACGCCATGCGCGCCACAGTCGCCATTTTAAATGAGAATAATTCTCATTTCAATGAAGACCCTCTTTTGGCCATGGTTCACCGGCCATGCTTCACCAGCCGTGATTCACCAGCCATGGTTCAGGCTCAGGATCGCCGTGCGCCGCTCGCCGAACACGCAGCCGTCGGCGCAGCTGCAGTTGGACACGTAGTGCTTGTCGGCCAGGTTGCGCACGTTCAGCGCGAACTGGGTGCGCGCGCCGAGCGGATAGCGCAGCGCCAGGTCGGCCAGGGTCGTTAGCAGTTAGCCGAACCACGCTTGAAACAGTTCATGCCTGCATAATTTGAGCCGGCCCACCAGTTGTGGTCGCTTTCGCGCATCATCCCGTGCTCAGGTCGGCATCTTTAATAAAGAGGCTATGCAATAGTCAATGCCGCGCATGGCGTAAACAAAAAGCTTCTCCGCCAAGAAAATCGGCGGAATTCTCTCGTGTCTCAACCTCTCTTATTACCATAGGCCGCTGTACCTAGTTGCCGGCGAAGCTGTTGGCGCTGAGTTCCACCGTTTCTGCCTGTGGAGGAGAGGGCGCTGGCCTAGCATGCACATCGTCAGGTGAAACCGTCTCCGGTGAAGCAGGAATTCAACAGGAAAGTTAACCACGGTTAGCTTTACGTAAGTTTGAAAGAACGGTCACGGACGGCATCCGCAAGTCGTAGTCCCATACCGCCGAAAGGCGGTTCGTACCCAGGCCCAGTTGAAGCACGGCTAGGGCGGCGTCGAAGCGGTAGTCCAGTCGTCTGGTTGTGCGCCGTTGTTACCGGCCCATCAAGCATTTTGCATGCTTGATGGCTGCCGGTTATCAATGCGCGCTGCGCAGGCTCCTGGCCAGGTCCGACAACCGGTACGGCTTGCTGACGAACGCGAATTGCCCCAGCCGCGAGCGATCCAGCTTCAGGGCCGGCTGCGGATAGCCCGACGCCAGCATCACCTTCACGTTCGGGTAGTTGTTGCGGGTATAGGCCGCCAGCTCGATGCCGTTCATCCCGTTCGGCATCACGACGTCGGTGAACAGGATGTCGACGTCGCGGCTGGCCAGCAGGTTCAGGGCGTCGTTGCCGCTGGCGGCGGTCATCACGTCGTAGCCCATGCTCAGGAACAGCGAGGACGCGACGTCCAGCAGGTCGGGCTCGTCCTCGACGATCAGCACGGTCTCGGTCTCGATCTGCGCCAGGTCGTGCGCGTGCGAGGTCACGGCCGGCAGCCAGATGACGATGCTGGTGCCCTCGCCCACCGTGCTCTCGATGGTCACCTCGCCGCCCGACTGCTTGATGAAGCCGTACACCTGCGACAGCCCGAGGCCCGTGCCCTTGCCGACTTCCTTGGTGGTGAAGAAGGGTTCGAAGGCACGCGCGATGGTGTCCGGCGTCATGCCGGTGCCGGTGTCGCTCACGCTCAGGCGCACATACGGGCCGGCTGCCAGCGCCGCGTGTTCGCCCGGCGCCAACGCCACGCTCGCCGTCTCGACCACGATGCGGCCGCCGCCCGGCATGGCGTCGCGCGCATTCACCACCAGGTTCAGCACCGCCGACTCCAGGCGCGCGGCGTCGATCACGGCGTTCGGCGCCTTCGCGTCGAGCTTGAGCACGAACTCGATCGACGAATTGGCGGCGCGCCGCAGCACCGACTCGAAGCCGCTGATGATGCGGTTGACGTTGCGCGTCTCGGGCTCCAGCGGCTGCTGGCGCGCGAAGGCCAGCAGTTGCTGGGTGAGCGTGGCGCCGCGGTCGATCGCGCGCCGCATGCTGTCGAGCGTCTTGGCGTCGCCGCCCGGACTGCGCTGCATGCTCAATATCTCGAGGCCGCTCGAGATCACCGACAGCAGGTTGTTGAAGTCGTGCGCGATGCCGCCGGTGAGCTGGCCGATCGATTCCATCTTCTGGGCCTGGAACAGCGCCGCCTGGGCTTTATCCAGCGCCTCGGCCGCCGCCTTCTTCTCGGTCAGGTCGCGCGTGACCTTGGCATAGCCCAGCAGGCGTCCGTCGTCGCCGCGGATGGCGTCGATCACGACATTGGCCCAGAACCGGGTGCCGTCCTTGCGCACGCGCCAGCCCTCGGCCTCGTAGCGGCCGGTGTCGCCGGCCGCGGTCAGCGCGCGCGCCGGCAGGCCGCGCAGGCGGTCCTCGTCGGTGTAGAACAGCGAAAAGTGGTGGCCGACGATGTCGTCCTGGCTGTAGCCCTTGATGCGCTGGGCGCCCAGGTTCCAGTTCGACACCACGCCCTCGGGCGTGAGCATGTACATCGCGTAGTCGGTCACGCCCTGCACCAGCAAGCGGAAGCGCTGCTCGCTCTCGCGGAGCAGGTCCTCGGCCTGCTTCTTCTCGGTGATGTCGCGCGTGATCTTGGCGAAGCCGATCAACTCGCCGCGGTCGTCGCGGATCGGATCGATCACCACGTGGGCCCAGAAACGGCCGCCGTCCTTGCGCACGCGCCAGCCTTCCGATTCGTAGCGGCCGTGCTCGAGCGCTTCGGCCAGCGCCTGTGCCGGCAGGCCGGCGGCGCGGTCTTCGGGCGTATAGAAGCGGGAAAAGTGCTGCTTCAGGATCTCGTGCTCGACATAGCCCTTGAAGCGTTGGGCGCCGGCATTCCAGCTGTTGACGTATCCCTGCGGATCGAGCATGTAGATCGCGTAATCGCTGATGCCGGCGACCAGGTACTGGAGGCGCTGTTCGTCGGTCAGCGACTGCTTGACGGGTAGAGAGGTGTCCATGGGGGGCAATACGACTTCCTGTCTGGTCCGATAAAGTGGCCTATCATACATCTGATCTCCTGCAACATGCCACGCGACTGTATGTGCAAGTGCAACAATTACCGGGCATCGCGATGTAACACCCAGGATGACATAAAGCCCAGTAAACGATGATGAGTGACGAGCGGCGCATAAATCACTGCATGTTTTCAAGTTACAATGGAGGCCTGTACCCTCCTGCTTGTTACTGCACGGCATCATGACCCAGGCACTCCCCGACCAACTCGACCTCACTGGCTGCGACAAGGAACCAATCCGCACGCCCGGCAGCATCCAGCCGCATGGTTTCATGCTGACGCTGTCGCCTGCGCTCGAGGTGTTGCAAGCCAGCGCCAACTTCGCCTACTGGAGCGATGTCGACGCCCAGGCCGTGCTCGGCCGCCCACTTGCCGACGCGGTCGGCGCGGCAGCCGCGGAACGCCTGGCGCTGGAATTGAGCGGCAGCGCCCTGGGCCAGCGCCCGAGCTACTTCGGCACCGTCACGCTGCCCAGCGGCCGCCACTTCGACGTGCTGGGGCACGCCTGGGACGGGTTGATCATCGCCGAGTTCGAGTCGGTCGAACGCGCCCAGCCGGCAGACTTCCGTCACCTGTATCCCTTGATCAGCGATTTCCTGGCCAACGTCAACGACCACGCCTCGATGCCCGCCCTGACCGACCTCGCGGCGCGCCACGTGCGCTCGGTAACTGGTTACGGCCGCGTGATGATCTACCAGTTCGATCCCAGCGGCCACGGCCGCGTGGTGGCCGAATCGAAGGCGCCCGATTACGATTCCTACCTGGGCCAGTCGTTCCCGGCGAGCGACATCCCGGCCCAGGCGCGCGAGCTGTACGCCCTGTCGCCGATCCGCCTGATCCAGGACGCGAACTATGAACCGGCGCCGCTGGTCCCGGGCGACAACCCGGTCACCGGCAAGCGCAACGACCTGTCGTTCGCGGCGCTGCGCAGCGTGTCTCCGGTACACCTGCAGTACATGCGCAATATGGGCACGCTGGCCTCGATGTCGGTGTCGCTGATCGTCAAGGGCAAACTGTGGGGCCTGATCTCCTGCCATAACGCGGAACCTTGCCCGGTATCGGTCGAGAAGCGCACCGCCTGCGAGCAACTGGGCCAGATCCTGGCGCTGTGCATCGAGACGCGCGAGGATGGCGCCGAGCTGCAGTTCCGCCTCGACGTGCGCCGCATCATGGTCGAGATGCTGGGCCGCCTGACGAAGGGCGCCGACTTCATCGAGAACCTGAGCGGCGTGTTCCCCGAGCTGCTGCGCTTCGCGCGCGCCGGCGGCGTGGCGATCGTGGTCGACGACCGCGTGCTGAGCTACGGCGACACGCCTGAGGACGAGGCGATCCGCGCGCTCTCGACCTGGCTCGCCGTGCACGGCCACACCGAGCTGTTCCACACGAACCATCTTGCCGGCGTCTACGCGCCGGGCGCGGCGCTGACGCGCAATGCCAGCGGACTGCTGGCGCTGCCGATCTCGCGCATCCACCAGCATTACCTGCTGTGGTTCCGTCCGGAGCTGGTGCAGACCGTTGAATGGGCCGGCAACCCGTATGCCAAGCAGGCGGCGCCCGATGCGCCTACCCGGCTCTCGCCGCGCCAGAGCTTCGCCGCTTGGCGCGAGACCATCCACGGCCATAGCTTGCCCTGGCACGCGGCCGAGATCGAGCTGGCGGTCGAGTTCCGCAGCGCGCTGCTCGGCATCGCGCTCGAGCGCGCCGAACAGATGGCCGAGCTGGCCGAGGAACTGGGACGCGCCAACAAGGAACTCGAAGCGTTCTCGTATTCGGTGTCGCACGACCTGCGTGCGCCGCTGCGCCACATCGTCGGCTTCTCGGACCTGTTGATCGAAGCGGCCGGCAGCGAGGACGCGGCCATGCGCGAGCGTTTTTTAAAGAATATCAAGCAGTCGGCGCGCCTGGCCGGCAAGCTGGTCGACGACCTGCTGTCGTTCTCGCAGATGGGCCGCGCGGCGCTGCGCCCCACCCGGGTCGACATGACCGAGCTGGTCTCGGGCTGCATCGACAAGCTCGACCTGGAGATCGGCCAGCGCAAGGTCGACTGGCATATCGACCGCCTGCCGACCGTGGTCGCCGACCCGAGCTTCCTGCACCTTGCAATGTTCAACCTGCTGTCGAACGCGGTCAAGTTCACCGGCGAGCGCGAGCAGGCCGTGATCCGCATCTGGTCCGAGGACGCCGGCGACGAATACCTGTTCCACGTGGCCGACAACGGCGCCGGCTTCAATATGGACTACGTGCACAAGCTGTTCGGCGTATTCCAGCGCCTGCACCGCATGGAAGACTTCCAGGGCACCGGCATCGGCCTGGCCAATGTGCGGCGCATCGTCGAGCGCCATAACGGCCGTGTGTGGGCCAACTCGACACCCGGCGAAGGGGCAACGTTCTCCTTCAGCCTACCAAAACAAGCACTATCCAACTAAGGCGATTCCCCATGCTCAAGCCCATCCTCCTGGTGGAAGACAATCCTCACGACCTGGAACTGACGCTCATTGCGCTGTCGAAGAGCCAGCTCGCCAACGAAGTCGTGGTGGTGCGCGATGGCGCCGAAGCGCTCGACTACCTGCACCGGCGCGGCGAGTTTGCCGATCGCCAGCTCGGCAGCCCGGCCGTTATCCTGCTCGACCTCAAGCTGCCCAAGGTCGACGGACTCGAAGTGCTCAAGGAAATCCGGCAGACCGAGGCGCTCAAGGCAGTGCCCGTGGTGATGCTGACCTCGTCCAAGGAAGAGCAGGACGTGGTGCGCAGCTACCAGCTGGGCGTGAACGCCTATGTGGTCAAGCCGGTGGAGTTCAACGAGTTCGTGCGCGCGATCGGCGACCTCGGCATCTTCTGGGCGGTGCTGAACGAACCGCCGCCAGGCTCGCGCCGCTACATCAAGCCGAAGTGAGTCGGCGCTGACGGCCGGTTGGCGGCGCGCCTGGCGCGTCGCAGCAGGTGGCGGATGCGC
>DDKG01000227.1:0-211 GCA_002339265.1 Massilia sp. UBA2604
CTGCTGGTCGATCGAGAACGAACCGTCGCCGATGATGTAGATGCCCTTCTTGATGCCCTTGACCATCTCGTCCGGGGTGAGCTTTGCCTTGCCCGGCGCCAGCGACACGTTCGGCATGCGCTGGAACTGGACCGTGTTCCAGCCGTCCGCGTACGAGCAGCCGTGCGATTCCTTCTCGCCGATGATGTGAGCCTGGTCGCGCGTGGCCTGG
>DDKG01000227.1:321-14142 GCA_002339265.1 Massilia sp. UBA2604
TCGTGGATGGTCAGCCACAGGTGTTCCGGCGACAGCATCAGGTCGTACTTGCCCGGCTGGACCGACTTGGCGGTCAGCTTGCGCTTGGCGTCGCGGCCCGCGGCGCGCGCGTCCTCGACGATGTCGTAGCTGTCGGTGTACAGGGTGGCGACGCCGCCCGCGGCCTTGATCTTGTGCTCAGGGCGGGCGTCGAAGTATTCATAGCCCTTGCCGACCGGGGAGCTCAGGCCGTCGCGCGAGCGGAACTTGCCGGTGGCCTTGTCGACCGCGGTGGCCGACAGCGGCGCCCACAGGCGATGCACGTCCTGGTCGATGTAGGAGCCGTCGGTGGATGCGAAGTACTTCTGCTGGTTCACCTGGAACAGCATCGTGCGCATGAAGTTGGCGCCGCCTTCCATGCCCGCCTTGTTGGCGGCGATCAGCATGTCGGTCTTCTCCGCGATCGGCACCGTGCGCCAGTCCTTGGTGTACGGCGTGCTCCACGATACCTCACCGACGCCCTTGACTGGTGCAAGCTGCACCGGTTCGGTCTGGAGCTTGGCGTTGGCCTTGGCGATCGCCACCGCCTGGCGCGCCGCATTGGCGATGCCGTCGTTCGACATGTCCGAAGTCGCCGCGAAGCCGTAGGCGCCGTTCACGATCACGCGCACGCCGACGCCGGCCGATTCGGTATTGGCGACGTTCTCGACGTTCAGGTCGCGGGTGGTGATGAACTGGTTGAGATAGCGGCCGATGCGCACGTCGGCGTAGCTGGCGCCAGCCTTGGTGGCGGCGTTCAGCGCGACGTCGGCCAGCGCCTTCTTGGCGGCGACGGGCATCGTGCTGACCAGTTCCTCGGCAGCGATCGCGCGGCCGAATGGCAGCAGCATCGAGGCAGCGGTCAGGCTGCCAAGATTGAGAAAGGTACGGCGTTCCATGTGTTCTCCTGAATAACCTACTTCCGGGCAGCGGTTCCGCGGACAGCTCGGGGCCGCGCTTGTATGTACATCGCTTTTATTGTGGATTTGCCTGTGTGATGCGCGGCAAACCTCTCAACCATAGCATTGACTTAACGTTTTGAATAGGCAATCTTTGTGCCACCTCAATGCAACGTTCTCTGCCTGTGCAGGGCACTGTCAGTACAATGAATATTCCATGTATATGCATATGCGAGGAACGCTTGACTAAGGAGGTTGCCTGTTCGATCATCTTCGCGCCGACGGCGGCGAACCGCATGCCGTCCCATCCACCATGGAGACCTCGCACGATGAAACGACTGATCCTGGCCGCAATGCTGGCAACCGGCATCGCCGGCGCCGCGCACGCGGACGACGCCCTCAAATCCGCCATCGCCGGCGAACACCGCGCGGCCGCCAACAAGGCCCGCGACACCTACCGCCATCCTTATGAAACCCTGACCTTCTTCGGCATCAAGCCGAACATGACGGTGATCGAGCTGTCGCCGGGCGGCGGCTGGTACACCGAGATCCTGGCGCCCTACCTGCGCGACGGCGGCAAGCTGTATGGCGCGGTGCCGGACGCCGAGAGCCGCGGCGGCAAGGCCTTCCGCGACAGGCTGGCCGCCAATGGCGCCGTGTACGGCAAGGTGACCCCGGTGCAGTTCGCGCCGCCGGCCAGCATCGCCCTGGGCGAGCCGAACAGCGTCGACATGGTGGTCACCTTCCGCAACCTGCACAACTGGCTGGGCAACGGCGACGACGCCGTGCTCACCGTCCTGAAGGAAGCGCACAAGGTCTTGAAGCCGGGCGGCGTGCTGGGCGTGGTCGAGCACCGCCTGCCGGCGAAGATGGAGCAGGACGCCAAGGCCTCGAGCGGCTATATGCACGAGGCGTATGTGATCCGCATGGCCGAACGCGCCGGCTTCAAGCTGGCCGCCAAGTCGGAGGTGAACGCCAATCCGAAGGACACCGCCGACCATGAAAAAGGCGTGTGGACCCTGCCGCCGGTGCTGGCCAACAAGGACAAGGACCGCGAGAAGTACCTGGCCATCGGCGAGAGCGACCGCATGACGCTCAAGTTCGTCAAGCAGTAAGCGCCGCTACGGGGTCACGCAGGGAGGCAATGCCGCCCTGCGTGACGATCCATGTATTTCCTTTTGCGGCGCGCGTGTATATTCTCTCGGTCACACTCCGAACCATGCCGCCGAAGGAAACCATGAACAATCTGCCGCTATTGCGCCTGGCCGTACTTGCATTCGCCCTCTCCGGACCCGCTGCAGCCCAGGATGCCGTGCCGCCCGAGGTCCAGGCGGCGCCGGCTACCGTTCCCACTCCCACCCCCGCGGCGCCACCCGTGGTCGTCGCCGCGACCAAGAGCGCCGTACCTGCCCCGGTGCTGCCCGCGGTCGAAAACTCGGTTGTGAAGATTTTCGCCACCATCCGTCGTCCGGAACCGTACAAGCCGTGGACCAAGGCGGCCCCCAGCCCGGTCACCGGGTCCGGCGTCATCATCGAGGGCAAGCGCATCCTGACCAATGCCCACGTGGTCGGCTATGCCAGCCAGGTCGAGGTGCAGGCCAACCAGTCGGGCGACAAGGTCGCGGCCAAGGTGATCGCGCTCGCGCGCGGCATCGACCTCGCCGTGCTGGAACTCGAAGACCCCTCCTTCTTCGACAAGCGTCCACCGGTGCCCCGCGCGCCGGTGCTGCCCGACGTGCGCCAGCAGGTGTTCGCCTATGGCTATCCGGTGGGCGGCAACTCGCTGTCGACCACCACCGGCATCGTCTCGCGCGTCGAGTTCGTCAACTACGGCGCCTTCAGCTCGGGCCTGCGGATCCAGATCGACGCCGCGATCAATCCCGGCAACAGCGGCGGCCCGGTGGTGTCGGGCGACCGGATGATCGGCCTGGCCTTTGCGGGCGCCCTCAATGCGCAAAGCATCGGCTATGTGATCCCGAACGAAGAGATCGAGCTGTTCCTGCGCGACGTGGCCGACGGCCGCTACGACGGCAAGCCGCTGCTGCACGACAGCGTGCAGACGCTGGAGAATCCGGCGCTGCGCCAGTTCCTCAAGCTCGACCGCTCGGTCGAAGGCGCGGTGGTGCACCGGCCGTATCGGGTCGACGCCAGCTGGCCGCTGAAGGAATGGGACGTTATCACCCATATCGGCGAGCATGCGATCGACAACCAGGGCATGGTCAAGCTGGGTTCGAACCTGCGCGTGCGCTTCCAGTACCGGGTCCAGCAAGTAGCCAGGAACGGCAAGGTGCCAATGACGATCGTGCGTGGCGGCAAGACGATGAAGGTCGAAGTGCCGGCCACCGGCCCGCGTCCACTATTGATCTCGGACCTGGATGGCGGCTACCCGTCCTACTTCATCTATGGCCCGATGACCTTCTCGCGCGCCACCAGCGAATTCATGAGCTTTGTCGCCGGCAGTGCGCCGGGGATGAACGCCTATGCCTTCAATGCCAGCCCACTGGTGACCCGCCGTGGCGATTCGCCGACGCTTGACCGCGAAGAGCTGGTGGTGATCAGCGCACCGTTCTTCCCGCACAAGCTGGTGAGCGGCTACAGCAACCGCTTCGGTTCGGTGATCGAATCGGTGAACGGCCAGAGCGTGCGCAGCCTGCAGCACATGGTCGAACTGCTGCGCGACCTGAAGGACGAGCAGCTAGTGCTGCGCTTCGACCAGCGCTACGGCGAAACCATGATCCTGCCGCGCAAGGCGATGCTCGATGCGACCGAATCTATCCTGTCGGACAACGGGATCAGGACGCAGGGATCGGAAGACATGATGAAGGTGTGGGAACGCAAATAAGCCTCGCTGCCCCGCACGATGAAAAACGCCCGCGAATCCGCGGGCGTTTTCTTTACTTCGCCTTCTTTTACTTCGCCTTCTTCACGGGCGTGAACAGCAGGTCCTGGAAGTCGTAGCTGAAATCGGTCTCCTTCGAGATCGGCTTCATTCGCATCCGCTCGATCGAACCGTCGTGGTCCAGCGAGAAGGTTGCGTAGGCGTCGGCGTTGAAGTTGCGTTCCTTCCAGCGCACGATGAAGGTATCGTGCTGGAAGTGCTCCATCTCGCCGGTCAGGTCGGGCGTGCGCGAGAACGACATCACCAGCTTGCTGCCCTGGCGCTTGATCGTCGCCTTGCCGTACCAGGCGTCCTCGTACTCGCCCTCGTAGTCCCACAGCGCCAGCGACGGCTTCGAGGCCTTGGCACGGCTGGCGCTCTCGCCTTTCACGCGCGCCGCTTCCTTTTCGCTTGCTTCGCGGTCGACCGCGGCGATGCGGCCGATCCAGTCGGTCGGCGCCACGCCCAGGTACTGGTCCAGCAGGCGGTATTGCAGCGCATTGAGCGAGGGGCCGCTTTCGGCATTGGTGAAGATTGCGATACCGAGCTTCGCCTCCGGCACCAGCATCACGCGCGAATAAAAGCCCTGCAGCGCGCCGCCGTGCATCGCCACCAGCTTGCCCTGGTAGTCGCGCAGCTGGAAGCCCAGGCCATAGGCAAAGAAGTTGGGCTTGGTCGCCGCCAGCGGCGGACGCGGCTCGTTGATCTTCATCGGCGTCTGCGCAGTCCACATCTCGCGGGCCTGCTTGTCGGACCACAGGCGCGCTTCCTTGCCGCCCGCAGCCTGCGGGAGGCGGCCATTATCGAGCAGCACGTTCATCCAGCGCGCGATGTCTTCGGCATTGGTGTTGATGCCCACCGCGCCGATCGCGTTCGCCACCGGCATCGGTTTCACGACCGCCGCCTTGCCATCGATCTTGCTGTGCGGCGCCGACACGTTCATGCCCGGCTTGTGCTGATCCAGGCTGGTGGTGGTGGCCTGCATGCCGACCGGATCGAGGATCCATTCGCGCATGGTCGCGCCCCAGTCCTTGCCGGACTTCTGGGCGATGATCTTGCCGGCCACGATGTACAGCAGGTTGTCGTAGGCGTAACTGTTGCGGAAGCTCGTCGCCGGCTTGATGTAGCGGAGGTTGTGGATGATCTCGTCGGTGCTGAAGGTGGTGGTCGGCCACCACATCAGGTCACCGGCGCCCAGCCCCAGGCCGCTGCGGTGCGTGAGCAGGTCGCGCACCGTCATCTCGGCCGTCACGTAGGCATCGTACATGCGGAAGTCCGGCAGGTGCTTGATGACCGGGTCGTCCCATTCCAGCTTGCCCTGGTCAACCAGCATCGCCAGCCCCGCCGCCGTGAATGCCTTGGAGTTGGACGCGATCTCGAAGATGGTCTTGCCGTCGACCGGCGTCGGGTCGCCGAGTTTGCGCACGCCGAAGCCCTGGGTGACGACGACCTTGCCATCCTTGACCACCGCGATGGCGATGCCGGGGACGTCGAACGTCTTCAGCACGCGGTTGACGTCGGCTTCCAGGTTGTAGGCAGGCGCCGCCGCGGTGGCGGTCTGCGCAACGGCAGTCTGTGTAGAAACAGCGACGGCGCAGAAAGCCAGCAGCAGCGCGCCGGCGAGTCGGTTCATGGTCATCATTGCTTGCCCATCGCCTTGTCGACGCTCGATTGCGTCTCCGGGTGGTAACGCTCGCGCGCCTTCTTGTAGATGCCTTCGGCCCAGGCGCGATCGTCAGGTTTCTCGCGCAGCGCAGCATATAGCGGCACCACGAACTTCTGGCGGCCCACGCTCATCAGGAAGGCTTCGAGCTGCGGACGCACGGCGCGGTAGCCGGCATGCACCGAGGCGCGGTAGAAGCGGAATGCGACTTCGTTATTCTTGGTGTTGGCCAGATCGTAGGCGCGGTCGAGTTCTTCCAGCTTCTTCGCATCGGCCTTGTTGTCGATATCGTTCAGGAACTTCATCCACTCGGCGGCGTTCCAGTCCTTGGCTTTCAACTGTTCAGTCGAGACCGTGCCCTTGACCCAGCCGTCGATCGACGCGTTCAGCTGCGCCAGGCGCTGCGACACGGCGCGCTGGCCGCTCTGCGGGATGCCGGGGCCGTAGATCCACTCGTCCAGCTCGGCCTCGCTCATGATCTTCGGATTCTTGGCCAGCAGGTTCTTGCGCAGGTAATCCAGGAACTGGTCGTTGGTCACGCTCTGGAAGGCGTGGCCGTCGAACCAGCCGCGCAGGAAGGTGTCGAAGGCGGCGCGGCCGGCGCGCTGCTCGAGCGTGTGCAGGAACCAGGCGCCCTTCGGATAGGCCAGCGAAGTGTCCGGATAGTGTTCGGCCGAGGTATCAGGCTGGCGCGATACCAGCGCCTGCTTGGCCGGCGGCAGGTCCTTCAGCATTTCCAGCGCCTCTTCCTGCTCCAGCTGCAGGTTCATCAGGGCGACTTCCTTGCCGTAGATTTCCTCCAGGATGCGGGTGGTGACGTAGGTGGTGAAGCCTTCGTTGAGCCACCAGTGCTTCCACGAGGCGTTGGTCACCAGGTTGCCCGACCAGCTGTGCGCCAGTTCGTGGGCGATCAGGTCGACCAGGCTGCGGTCGCCCGCGATCATGGTCGGGGTCAGGAAAGTCAGGCGCGGGTTTTCCATGCCGCCGATCGGGAACGACGGCGGCAGCACCAGCATGTCGTAACGTCCCCAGCGATACGGTCCGTACAGCTTCTCGGCCGCTTCGACCATCTTCTCGGTGTCGGCCAGCTCGTATTCGGCAGCCTTGATACGCTGCGGCTCGGCGTAGACGCCGGTGCGTCCGCCGAGCGTGCGCGCTTCGAGCTCGCCGATGCCGATCGCCAGCAGGTAGGATGGAATCGGCTGCGGCATATTGAACTTCCAGCCACCCTTGCCGGTGGCCTTCATGTCGTTATCGGCGCTCATCACCACGCGCAGGCCTTCCGGCGCCTCGATGCGGGCGCTGTAGGTGAAGCGCACCGCCGGCGTGTCCTGGATCGGCACCCAGGAGCGGGCATTGATCGCCTGCGACTGGCTGAACATGAACGGGTACTTGCCCGACATGGTCTGCACCGGCTGCAGCCACTGCAGCGCGGTGGCGGTCGGCGCGGTGCGGTAGTGGATGCGCACCTTCTTCTGCTGGCCCGGCAGCTTGACCTGCAGCGGCTGGCCCTTTTCTTCGTCGAACTTGCCGAGCGAGTAGTCAGCCTTGCCCCAGGCGCCCTTCGCGTCCTGCGCCTCGATCTTCGAGATCGTCAGCTCGCGCGTGTCCAGGTCGAGCGTGGTCGCCTTCTTGTCCAGCCAGTCGAGGGTCAGCTCGGCATAGCCGTCCAGGCTTTTCTTTGCGAAGTCGGCCTTCAGGTCCAGGTGCAGGGCGGTGGTCTTGACCTGGTCGTACTTGGCGTAGCTGAGGGGATCGAGTGCGAAGGCGTAGGCGCTCCAGGCGCCGAGGAAGGCTGCGGTGCTGGCGCGCAGCAGGATACTTTTGTTCATGGTCTCTCGCGGGAAGGTCGGCCCGGCAGGCCGAGGCGGGTGCAGGATAGCATGCACGCCTGGCGAGCGAAAGCGCGCCGCCCGCGCCTTCATGCGCGATAAATACACATGCCGCTCCGGCATCGCCAGGGCCACCTCTGCTATGATCGCGCCCTTCCTCCTGCTGTGTACTCATCCGACTGATGGACGCCTTTCTCGTCTCGACCGGCATCGTGGGCCTCGCCGAGATCGGCGACAAGACCCAGTTGCTGGCCTTCCTGCTCGCCGCGCGCTTTCGCCGTCCCCTGCCGATCGTGCTCGGCATCCTGGTCGCGACCGTGGCCAACCACGCCTTCGCCGCCGCCGTCGGCGCCCTCGTCAGCGAGCTGCTCGGCCCTGGCGTGATGCGCTGGGTGCTGGGTCTGTCCTTCCTGGCGATGGCGGCGTGGATCATGATCCCCGACGAGATCGACGCCGAGGAAGCGCAGCTGGCGAAGTACGGCGTGTTCCTGACCACCCTAATCGCCTTTTTTGTTGCCGAGATGGGCGACAAGACCCAGGTCGCCACCGTGGCGCTGGCCGCGCGCTACGAATCGATGGCCGCCATCGTCGCCGGCACCACTTTCGGCATGATGCTGGCGAACGTGCCGGCCGTGTACTTCGGCGAGCGCATCGCGAATCGCGTGCCATTGAAACTGGTGCACGGGATCGCGGCGCTGATCTTCGCGGTGCTCGGCATCGCCACCCTGCTCGGCATGGGCGAAGGTCTCGGCTTCTAGGGCTCCTGCATCACCCACACCGGCGCCGACCACAGCACGTTGCCGTCGTCCTGGGTCACCTTCGCATAATAGAAGTGCGGCCCCGGGCTCGGGGTGACGGTGGTCTCGGCCTGGTCCGACATCTGCGTGACCGTGCCCTTGCGGCCCGGGACGCCTTCCATGATCGCCACCGAGGCGACTTTCCTGCCCTTCAGGCTGGCGAAGTTCGCCACCAGGGCGAGCGGACCGCGATTGCTGAAACGCTCGCCCATCAGGCGGCCGTTGGCGGTCAGGACCAGCTCCGAATCCTTGTCCATCGTCGCGAATACGCGGCGCGCCTTGAGCGCCTCGACGAAGGTGGCGCGGTTCAGGGCCGTGCCCGAAGGCAGCAGCACGCCGGTGCGGTTGGTGAAGGACGCACCCCAGTTGGCGCAGTGGTTGTCCTGGTTGGTGCTGAAGGCCAGGCGATAGCCCGCTTCCAGCAGGCGGTTGCAGGCGCCCTCGAAATTGCTGCGCCGGGTCTCGGTCTCGCTGACGTTGGTCGAGAACGCGGTGCTGTTCATCACCTCGCACAGCGCCATCGCCTCGCCGCCGTCCTCGGTATAGGCGAGCGGCACGCCATCGACCTGGAACTGGCCCGAATGCGCCGGATGGTTGAACTGGCCCACCCAGCCGCGCTCGCGCATCAGCGTGTACAAGGCCGCGTAGTCGCCGCGGGGCGTAGGAGTGTCGGCCATCAGCTCCCCCTTGGCATTGGTCTCCCAGCCGAGCAGTTCGTCGCTGTTGAAGATGTTGATATGGCCGCCGTTGTTGATGACGCCCCATTCCAGGCCGTATACCGCGAGGAAGTCCGGATGCTTTTTGGAGAAACCGGCGGCGCTCTCCAGGCCCGAGCGGTACAGCGCCCTGGCGGCGGCCGGATCGGCATCCGGCGCGCTGCCTTCCGAACCGTCGTACATATGGTTGTGTTCCGAGGCGACCAGGATGTCGAGGCCGCGCCCCCTGGCATAGGCGAAGGCGTCATCCGGACCGTGCGGCGCCTTCAACGGCGACTGGGAGCCCTTGCACTCGGCGACGTCGGCGCCGCCGTCGCTGTGGTTGGTCTGGCTGTGCAGATTGCCGAGATAGACCGTGTAGGGCAGCGCGCCGGGCGCCGGGACGGCGGCCGGCTCGAAGGCGCGCGGCAGGGGCGAGAATGCCGGCATCGCGGGCAGCTGTGGCGCGCCGACGGCGATCTCCCATTCCTGCTCGTGCGGGTCGTGCATGCCGTGGTCATCGCCACGCACCGTCGCATGCAGCCGCACCTTGTAGATGCCGGCCGGCGCCATGCCGCGCCCGAGGCGGCCGGACCAAGGCACCGCGACCGTCATCTCCTCGCTCGTGAACGGCGCCGCGCCGCGCCAGCGCAGGGCGACGCGGCCATCGGGGCTGACCAGTTCCACCCGCCAGTCGACCGTGTCCGTGCGCGCCAGGCCGGGATAGGCGAAGCTCAGGGTGAAGGTGCGCGCCGCCGCGGCCTGGAACGGCGCGAGCAGCGTGGCTTCGAATTCCTGGTGTTCTGCGGGCGCAGCTTGCGCCAGGCTGCAGCACAGCGACAGGGCCAACAGCTGGGGAATGAATGAGGTTTTCATAATGCAATTTTTGCAATTTCATGCTTCATTCATATTGACTAGCCTCCCAGAAAAATTGTCATTTCGTCCATCTTCTTTGACGAATTTTAATCAGGACAACTTGCACCCGGCGGGATAGCCGTTTATGTTGGCAGCCTCAAACCGGACACCCATGATCGACAAGCTCGAAATCACCCACCTGCGCACGCTCGACGCCCTGAACCGCTTCGACACCATCTCGGCGGCGGCCGAGCACCTGGACGTCTCGCAGCAGGCGGTCAGCCTGCAGCTGAAGAAGCTGCGCACCATCTTGGGCGACCCGCTGTTCGTGCGCACCGGCCAGGGAATGGCGCCGACGCCCTATGCGAAGCTGATCGCGCCCCACATCGGCCAGGTGCTGGCCGGCTTGAACGCCATTCCCCTGCCCTTCGAGGTCCGCCCCGAGCAGGCCGAACGCACGCTGGTCATCTCCGGCACCGACTACACCCAAAAGGTGATCGTGGCCGACCTGGTGCGCATGCTGCGGCGCGAGGCGCCGAAGGTGAAGGTCGCGGTGGTCGACATCGAGGTCAGCGCCCTTACCCGCAAGCTGCACCAGGGTGAAATCGACCTGATCTTCACGGTGGACGGTTATGTCGCGCCCGGGCTGGTGACGCAGCCCCTGTTTCTCGAGCAGTACCGCTGCGTCACCGGCAACCGCACGCTGGCCGATGGCGGCGTCATGCCGCTCGAAGCGCTGATGGCGCACGACTTCATCGTCACCAATCCGGGCCCGGCCAGCTTCACGGGGTCGGCCGACGGCTGGCTCGCGCGCCAGGGATTGCAGCGGCGCGTGGTGGCGTCGGCGCCGTCCTTCTTCATGGCGCTGGAATATCTGAAGGGGTCCGGCCTGGTGGCCTTCATGCCTTCGCGCCTGCTGCCCTGCGACGGCGTGTTCGAGATCGCGCTGCCGAAGCAGCCGCCGGGCTACCAGGTGGTCGCCGCCCACCATCCGAATGCGCAGAACGATCCCTTCATTGCCTGGCTGCTGGAGCGGGTCAAGGCCCGGCTTGTATCGGCTACAAGCGCAGCTTGATTGCCGCGGCCGGCGCGCTTGCCTAAGCTGGCGCCATTCCCATCGACGGCAAAGGCCCCCGCATGAGCATCGAACGCATCAATCCCCCCGCACTGTACGACGGCGCCCCGCACGGCCTGTCCCATGCGACCATCGACCACGACAGCGGCCTGGTGTTCGTGTCCGGCCAGGTCGACTGGGACCTCGAATACAAGGTCAGGCACACCACCCTGGCCGAGCAGACCGAGGGCGCGGCGCGCAACCTGATCGCCGTGCTGGCAGCGGCCGGATCGTCGGTCGAGCACATCCTGCAGCTGCGCGTCTACGTGCGCGGCGAGATCGGCGAACACCTGGACACCGTGGCGCCGATCCTGGTGCAGCATCTCGGCTTGCCGCGCCCGGCCTTGACCGGGATCGGCGTCGCCTCGCTGGCGTCGCCCGACACACTGGTCGAAATCGAAGCTGTCGCCAAACGCTGCGCTCAAAATGTTTAGTAAACCGGCTAAACAGGTGTACTGAAACACGGTAACGATTGATCGAAAACCGGACTCCACATATAAGTTGCAGTTGGGTATAGTTGCAACAAGAACAGGCAGCGCGCATCGTTGCCGCCACGTGTGGAGACTTCATGACAGCCAGGATTCAACTCGGACAATTCTCGATCGCCGCCGCCGCGCTTTTGTTTAGTGCGGTTCCCGTGCAGGCGGCCCCACCCGGCAGCCCGGCGGAAGCCGTGAACGTCTTCATCGGCACCGGCGGCGACGGCCATACCTTCCCGGGCGCCAGCCGCCCGTTCGGCATGGTGCAGCTCAGCCCCGACACCCAGCACCGCCACTTCCGCCAGAGCTATCCCTGGGCCGCGGGCTACAACCACGCCGACAGCTCGATCCTCGGCTTTTCGCACACCCACTTCTCGGGCAGCGGCCACTCCGACCTGGGCGACGTGCTCTTGATGCCCTACGGCGGCGAGACCAAGCTGGAACCGGGCTATCCGGAGCGTCCGTACTCGGGCTACCGCTCGCGCTTCTCGCACGACCAGGAAAAGGCCGAACCGGGCTACTACGCCGTGCGCCTGAAGGACCACGAGGTCGACGTCGAACTGACCGCCAGCGAGCGCGTAGGCCTGCACCGTTATAAATTCAAGGCCGGCGAGGCGGCCAAGGTGCTGCTCGACCTGCGCACCAGCATCTACAACTACGACGACAAGAACCTGTGGGCGCGCCTGCGCGTGCGCAACAGCACCACGATCACCGGCATGCGCGAGACGCGCGGCTGGGCGCCGGGCCGCCAGCTGCACTTCGCGATCCAGTTCTCGCGCCCGATCGAGACCCGCCAGCTGCTGAACCGCGAAGAGGCGATCGCCTACCGCGGCTTCACCCAACCGGGTAAAACGCCCGGCGACAAGGCCATGGTCGAAGGCAAGCAGCTGATGGCCGACTTCAACTTCGGCGTGCCGCAGGACGGCACGCTGCTGGTCAAGGTCGCCCTGTCGGCGGTGAGCGAAGACAATGCGATCGCCAACCTGGCAGAGATGCCGGGCTGGGACTTCGACCAGGAGCGCGAACGCGCCGGCAAGGCCTGGAACGACGCGCTGGGCGCGGTGAAGGTCGAGGCCGAAGGCCCGATGCGCACCAAGTTCTATACCGCCCTGTACCACAGCATGCTGGCGCCGTCGCTGTTCATGGACCTGGACGGCAGCTACCGCGGCCCCGACAACCAGGTGCACAAGGCGAAGAACTTCCGCTTCCACTCGACCTTCTCGCTGTGGGACACCTACCGCGCGCTGCACCCGCTGCTCACCATCGTCGCGCCCGAGCAGCGCAACGCCGACTTCGTGAACTCGCTGATCGCGTCGCAGGAGCATAGCCCCTACGGCATCCTGCCGGTGTGGCAGTTCCACGGCCTGGAAACCTGGACCATGATCGGCTACCACGCGGTGCCGGTGATCGCCGACGCCTACATGAAAGGCATCCGCGGCTTTGACGCCGACAAGGCCCTGGCCGCGATGACGGCCAGCGCCGAATATGGTCCCTACGGCGGCCTGGAACACTATATGAAGCTGGGCTACGTGCCGATCGACCTCGAGAAAGAGGCCGCGTCGAAGACCGTCGAATACGCCTTCGACGACTGGACCATCGCGCGCATGGCCGAGAAGATGGGCAAGAAAGACGTCGCCGCGCGCTACTACAAGCGCGCCCAGAACTACCGCAACGTGTTCGACAAGGAGACCGGCTTCATCCGCGCCCGCAAGTCGACCGGCGAATTCCGCACCCCGTTCAATCCGGAGCTGTCGAACTTCGGCAGCGACTACACCGAGGGCAGCGCCTGGCAGTATTCCTGGTATATGCCGCACGATAACGCCGGCCTGATCTCCTTCCTGGGCGGCGACACCAAGCTGGTAGAGAAGATCGACCAGGTGTTCGACGCCAAGGTCGACGAGACCGTGTACGCCCACATGGAAGACATCTCGGGCCTGATCGGCCACTACGCCCACGGCAACGAGCCATCGCACCACGTGGCCTACCTGTACAACTACGCCGGCGCACCGTGGCGCACCCAGGAACGCCTGGCCAACATCATGGCCACGCAATACAGCGACAAGCCGGACGGCCTGTCGGGCAACGACGACCTGGGCCAGATGTCGGCCTGGTTCGCCTTCACCGCGCTCGGCTTCTATCCGGTGGCGCCTGGCAGCAACGAGTATGTGATCGGCCGCCCCTTCCTGGACAAGGCGACCCTGAACCTGCCGAACGGGAAGCGTTTCACGGTGCGCGCCGATAACCTCTCCGCCGGCAACGGCTACGTCGGCCGCGTGACCCTGAACGGCAAGCCCTTGAACCGCACCTTCATCCGCCACGAGGACATCATGGCCGGCGGCGAACTGGTGTTCACCATGCAGGCCGCGCCGAACAAGGACTGGGGCAAGGAACAGAGCGCCCGTCCCTACACGCAGACCCGGTACTGAGCGAGGAAAGCGCGCCATGGCCGTCACGATCCGCGACATCGCCCGCGCCACGGGCTACTCGATCGGCACGGTCTCGCGCGCGCTGAAGAACCAGGACGGCCTGACCGACAGGACGCGCGAGCGCATCTGCGCCGTGGCGCGCGAGATGGGCTACGACTTCGCCAA
>DDKG01000176.1 GCA_002339265.1 Massilia sp. UBA2604
CGCTGCGCGCGGCCTCGCCCGAGGAAGGCCTGGAGCTCCTCGGCCGTGAGCCGGTCGACCTGGTGATCCAGGACATGAACTTCACGGCCGACACCACCTCGGGCGAAGAAGGCGTGGCCCTGTTTCGCGAGATCCGCCTGCGCCATCCCGACCTGCCGGTGATCCTGCTCACCGCCTGGACGCACCTAGATGCGGCGGTCGACCTGGTCAAGGCGGGCGCCGCCGACTATCTTTCCAAACCCTGGAACGACGAGCGCCTGCTGGCCACGGTCAGTAACTTGATCGAGCTGGGCCAGGCCAACCGTGCCCTGGGCAGCCGTCTGCAGCGCGAACGCAAGGCCAAGCGCGAGCTCGAACTGAACTTCGACCTGCGCGGCCTGGTGTGGCAAGACCCGGCCACCGAGCGTGTGCTGCACCTGGCCTGCCAGGTGGCGCGGGCCGACGTGCCGGTGCTGATCACAGGGCCCAACGGCACCGGCAAGGAGCGCATCGCCGAAATCATCCAGGCCAATTCGCAAGTGGCCGACGGCCCCTTCGTGGTGCTCAACTGCGGCGCCCTGCCGTCCGAACTGATCGAGGCCGAGCTGTTCGGCGCCGACGCCGGCGCCTATACCGGCGCCTCGAAGGCGCGCGAAGGCAAGTTCGAAGCGGCCGACGGCGGCACCCTGTTCCTCGACGAAATCGGCAACCTGCCGCTGGCCGGGCAGATGAAGCTGCTGCGGGTGCTGGAGACCGGCCGCTTCGAGCGGCTCGGCTCGAACCGCGAGCGGCAGGTGAAGGTGCGCGTGATCAGCGCCACCAACGCCGACCTGCCGGCCATGATCCGCGCCGGGACCTTCCGCGAAGACCTGTTCTACCGCCTGAACGTGATCGAGCTGCGCCTGCCGCCGCTCGCGGGCCGCCCGGGCGACATCCTGCCGCTGGCGCAATCCTTCCTGGCGCGCGGCAAGACCCTGCATCCATCCGCCGAAGCGGCCCTGCTGGCCCATCCCTGGCCCGGCAATGTGCGCGAGCTGAAGAACGTGATGGCGCGCGCCAACCTGCTGTCCAGCGGCGACACCATCACGGTGGCGGACCTCGGCCTGCCGGCCGCCAGCCTGCCGGCCCAGGACCTCGAACCCGACCGCGACGCCATCGTGGGGGCGCTGACGCGCGCCGGGGGCGTGGTGGCGCAGGCGGCGAACGAGCTTGGCCTGTCGCGCCAGGCGCTGTACCGCCGCATGGAGCGGCTTGCGATTCCACGTCCATGAGTGAACGCCAGGCGCCGGCCCGGACCAGGTTCTCGCTGGTCACGCGCCTGTCGGCGCTGGTCGGCACCCTGCTCGTGCTGGCCATGCTGGCCGCGCTCGGCCTCGACCATCTGTTCCCCGGCCGGCCGCTGCTGGTCGCGGGCCTGTGCCTGCTCGGACTGCTGCCGGTCGCGATCATCACCCTGCGCGCGCAGGTCCAGCCCATCCTGTCGCTGTTTCGGGCGCTGGAAGGCACGGTGGACAGCTACCGCGACGGCGACTTTTCCTTCAGCCTGCATTGGCCCCATAACGACGAACTGAGCGACCTGATTGCGGCCCATAACCGGCTGGGCGCCGTGCTGCGCGAGCAGCGCCTGGGCCTGGCGCAGCGCGAACTGCTGCTCGACTCGATGGTGCAGAACACGCCGGTGGCGATGCTGCTGGTGGCTGACTCGGGCACCAACGCCGGTGCGCATCCGGGCATCATCGTGTACGCCAACGTCGCCGCGCGCCAGTTGCTGGCGCATGGCCGCAAGCTCGAGGGCCATGCGCTGCGCGCCGTGCTCGACGAAGCGGCGCCGGCCCTGCGCGAGGCGCTGGCGCGCGGCGGCGACGGCCTGTTCAGCGCGGGCGAAGGGGAGAACGAAGAGGTTTACCACCTGGCGCGCAGCACTTTTACCCTGAACGCGCGCCGGCACGAACTGCTGCTGCTGCGCCAGCTGACGGCCGAACTGCGGCGCCAGGAAGTGCAGACGTGGAAAAAGGTGATCCGCGTGATCAGCCATGAACTCAACAACTCGCTGGCGCCGCTCGCCTCGCTCGCGCATTCCGGCGCCGAACTGGTACGGCGCGGGCAGGTGGAACGCCTGCCGCAGATCCTGTCGACCATCGGCGAACGCACCCGTCACCTGGAAAGCTTCATCCTCGGCTATGCGCGTTTCGCCAAGCTGCCGACGCCACGCCTGGAAGCCTGTCCGTGGCCGGAGCTGGTCGCGCGCCTGGCCGGCCAGGTCGATTTTTCGGTCGAAGGCGAGCTGCCGCCAGACCCGGCCTGGGTCGACGCCGCCCAGCTCGAGCAGGCGCTCCTGAACCTGCTCAAGAACGCGCACGAATCTGGATCCAGGCCAGAGCAGGTCCAGCTGCAGGTGCGGCGCGTGCAGGACCAGCTGCGCATCGACGTGCTCGATCGCGGCAGCGGCATGAGCGCGACGGTGCTGACCCAGGCCCTGGTGCCCTTCTATTCGACCAAGCGCAGCGGCACCGGCCTGGGGCTGGCGCTGGCGCGCGAAATCGCCGAAGCGCACGGCGGCCGCATCCTGCTTGCCAACCGCGACGGCGTCGGGCTGGCGGTGACGCTGTTCCTGCCGGCCCTGCCGTCTTCCTCATCTTCCTCACCCACCTGAAAGGACATCATGCTGACCGTCATCGGCAAGGCCACCTCGATCAATGTGCGCAAGGTGCTATGGACCTGCACCGAACTCGGATTGCCGTTCGTGCGCGAAGAATGGCAGGAGGACCATGCCGCGCTGAACCCGAACCGCATGGTGCCGGTGCTGGTCGACGACGGCTTCGTGCTGTGGGAATCGAACACCATCTGCCGCTACCTGTGCGAGCGGCACGAAGGCGCTGCGCTGCTGCCGCTCGAAGCGAAGGCGCGCGCCCGCGTCAGCCAGTGGATGGACTGGCAGGCCACGGAACTGAACACCGCCTGGCGCTACGCCTTCATGGCGCTGGTGCGCGGCAGCGCCGCACACCAGGATGCGGCGCTGATCGAGGCCGGCATCGCGGGCTGGAACCGCCACGTCGGCCTGCTCGACGAATACCTTGGCAAGAATGGCCCCTGGGTCGCCGGCGCGGACTTTTCGCTGGCCGACATCGTGCTTGGCCTGTCGGTCAACCGCTGGCTGATGACGCCGATGGCGCGGCCCGACTATCCGCACGTGGCGGCCTGGTATGCGCGCGTGGGCGAACGTCCTGGCTTCGGCGCATGGTGCGGCAACGGCGTGCCTTGAGCGAAAGGACCATGCGCGGCGTCTGGTAAGATCGGCTTTGCTTTTCGCCCATCGTCACCATGCCGCCGTCCACCATCGATCCCCGCTTCGCCCAGCCCGGCCACCCGCCCGCCACCATCGACGAATTCGAAGGCGTGCGCTTTTTGCACCTCGGCACCTCCTGGGTGCAGGGCGCGATGCGCATCGCCAAGCCGGACACGATCGAACTCGAATACGTGCAGATGATGATGACGTGGACGCTGTTCCAGCGCGCACCGCGCCGCATCGCCCAACTCGGGCTGGGCAGCGCGGCGCTCACCAAGTTCTGTTATCAACGCTTCCCCGAGGCGAAGGTCACGGCTGTCGAACTCAATCCGAACGTGATCGCGATCTGCCGCGCCTTGTTCGGCCTTCCCGACAACGACGCCCGCCTCGACGTGCGCGAGATGAACGCGCTCGACTTCGTGCTCGACCCGGACAACCACGGCAAGTTCGACGTGCTGCAGGTCGACCTGTACGACCAGGACGCGCGCGGTCCCGTGCTCGATTCGGTCGAGTTCTACCAGGGCTGCCGCGATTGCCTGGCGCCGGGCGGCATCATGACCGCCAATGTGTTCGGCGATTTCAGCAACTACGACAAGAACTTCCTGCACATGGAGCAGGTGTTCGACGCCGTCGCCTGGCTGCCCGAGGTGCACGACGCGAACGTGGTGGTGCTGGCATTCAGGGATGCGCCGGAGATCGACTTCGCGGTGCTGTACGAGCGCGCCGGCGAGATCAAGCGGCGCCTGAACCTGCCGGCCAAGGACTGGGTCAACGGCCTGAAAGAGTGGATGCGCGACCACGCGTGAGCGCAAGCTTGTGGCGCGGCGTGGGCGGCTGGCGTCCCGGATGCTGGCCGGTCACGCCCAGCTCGGACGCCGGCACCGGCGCCCCGAGCACCGCGAACACCGCGCCGCAAGGTTCGCGCTCCAGCCCCAGCACCGGGAACACCCGTTCCAGGTTGGCGTACTTGGCCCAGGCTCCGGCGCCGCGCGACTGGCTCGGCGGGATCGACATCGCGGCATAGCCGCGCGCGCCCTCCTCGACCGCCGCGATGCTGCGCATGCGGGCATCGCGCGCCTCTTCATCGGCTACCTCGGCCTCGCCGGCATCCATGCAGCGCACCCGCAGCTGCGCGCCGGGCAGCGGGTGGTCCTGGAGTTTCTGGTTGGGAGCGTGCCAGAGCTGCATCAGCACGATGCCGGTCGGCCCGTGGGCGTCCCAGGCGCTTTCGAGACTGCCGTGGTGCTGCAGGCCATACCGCTTGCATAGCTGGGTGATATTCATGCTAGTGGTTCCGTTGCCGTTGGCGCCGCTCGCGGCTGCGGCGGGCGGCGGGATCCTGCATGGCGCGCAGCAGGATCTCTTGTGAGACATTGCAGCTCTCGAGGTACACCAATCCCGCCGACACGCCACGCGTCTCGGCCAGGAACAACGCATATTCGGTGGCGAGCGCGGACCGCTCGTCGATTCGTCGTTGGATCATGATGTGGCTGCCTACGAAGTGCGGCGAAAGCGCCGGCTTGAGACCTTATGCTAAAGCTACTGGGCAGCACACCATTGGAAATCTTGTTAGAGAACGTAACAATCCAGCAAACACTTCTCAACAATATTTCTCACCAAAAACTTCTTTATTCTCAGCGCATTACCCGACATTCATGAATACGTTGTGAAGTATGAGAACACGTCTCTTTTGCACGACGATTGCTCGACCGATTCACCTTCGTATTTACTTATTTCAATAACTTCGTGGTGTTTATATATATCCCATTGCTAACATCAAATGACATCCGAACAAGCGGATGACATGACAAAACTCATTGCAGGGGGTTAAAGGATGACGACGAAGTTGAACAGGAAAACACTGCCGCAACGCGCCCTGCTGGCGTCGGCACTGATGGCGGCGCTGGCGCCCGCGAGCGCCCAGCAGGCGGCCGACAATATGTCGCAAGTCGTGGTGCTCGGCTCGCGCACCCAGGCCAAGACCGCACTCGATACCGCGGTCCCGGTGGGCCTCATCAACAGCAAGGACATCCAGTCCGCCGGCACGCTCGAACTGGGCAAGGTGCTGCAAGACCTCGACCCGTCGTTCAACTTCACCAGCACCTTCGTCAGCGACGGCACCGACATCATCCGCCCCGCCACCCTGCGCGGCCTGGGCCCGGACCAGCTGCTGGTGCTCATCAACGGCAAGCGCCGCCACCAGCAGGCCCTGGTCAACGTGCAGCAGACCATCGGCCGCGGCTCGGCCGGCACCGACATCAATGCGATCCCACTGTCGGCGATCCAGTCGATCGAGGTACTGCGCGACGGCGCCGCGGCCCAGTACGGATCGGATGCGATCGCCGGCGTCATCAACATCATCCTCAAGAAGGGCGCCGGCAACGGCACGCTCAGCGCCAGCGCCGGCACCACCGACGAAGGCGACGGCGATACCTACTCGGCCAGCGCCAACCGCGGCTTCGCGCTGGGCGCCGACGGCGGCTACCTGAATCTGTCGGTCGAAGCGCGCAAGCGCGACGAGACCAACCGCGCCGGGCCGGACACCTTGCGCGTCTCCCCGCCGCGCGTGACCCAGCGCCTGGGCGACAGCAACGCCAAGGACTACTATCTGTGGATGAATTCGGCCATCCCGACCGCCGGCGGCGAGCTGTATGCCTTCGGCGGCGCCTCCAAGCGCAAGGGCGATTCGGGCGGCTTCTTCCGCCCGGCCGACGATGCGCGCAACGTGCCCGAGGTCTATCCGAACGGCTTCCTGCCGAATATCGTGACCACCGTGCAGGACGCCTCGCTGGCCGTCGGCTACCGCCACGACCTGCCGAACGGTTGGAACGCCGACGCCAGCGTGAACCACGGCCGCAGCCAGCTCAAGTTCCACGAACGGAATTCGATCAACGTCAGCTACTGGTATGAGAACGGCGAGTCGCCGACGTCGGCCGACACCGGCACGCTCAAGTTCGAGCAGACCACCCTCAACCTCGACTTCAAGGGACCGGTGAACGTGCTGGGCGGCGAGCTGTTCGTGGCCGCCGGCTTCGAATGGCGGCGCGATAACTACGAGATCGAGGCCGGCGATCCGGTCTCTTACCAGTACGGCCGCACCAACAACCCTGCCATCATCATCCGCGACCAGAGCGGCGGCATCGCCGCCTCGGGCATCCAGGGCTTCCCCGGCTACACCCCGGGCACCGCGGTCGACGAGGGCCGCCACAACACCGCCTACTACCTGGACCTCGAGCGCAGGTTCGGCGACAGCGTCACGCTCGGCGCCGCGGCGCGCCACGAACGCTATTCGGACTTCGGCAACACCACCATCGGCAAACTGAGCCTGCGCTGGGACCCGAGCCGCACGATCGGCATCCGCGGCAGCGCCTCGACCGGCTTCCGGGCGCCGGGCGTGCAGCAGAAGTTCTACAGCTCGGTCTCGACCAACCTGAACGCGGCCGGCGTGCTGACCGAGACCCTCACCGCGCGAGAAGACAGCGCCGTCACGCGCGCCTTCGGCATCGCGCCGCTGCAGGAAGAAACGTCGAAAAGCGCCAGCATAGGCATGATCCTGCGGCCGAACCAGGGCTTCTCGCTCACCGCCGATGTGTACCGCACCAAGATCGACGACCGCATCGTCTTCTCCAGCAATATCGCGCCCGAGGGCGGCCCCTGCCCGACGCCGGCTTCGTGCCCGATCCGCGCCATCCTCGATCCGCTGCGCGTGGGCCAGGCCCAGTTCTTTACCAATGCGATCGACACCACCACCACCGGCTTCGACCTGGTGGCGCAGCAGACCATCCGCGGCGCGGGCTCGACCCTGGTGCTGTCGGGCCAGCTGGGCTTCAACAAGACCGAGGTGGACGACCGCCACTCGCAGTCGCCGGTGCTCACCGGCGCCCAGCTGTTCGACGACGCCCAGGTGACGCTGATCGAACGCGGCCAGCCGCGCAAGCACCACGTGGTGTCGGCCGACTACACCGCCGGACCGTGGAACGTGACGGCGCGCGCCAATTACTTCGGCGAAGTGCAGGGCCAGGGCTTCACGGCGCCGTTCGTCCAGACCTGGGCTGCGAAGTGGATCGTCGACCTGACCGGCCGCTATGCCTTCGACAAGAAGCTGTCGCTGTCGGCCGGCGTGAACAATCTGTTCGACACCTATCCGACACGCTGGGATCCCGAGCGCGCCGCGCCCTTCCCGCAGATGGGCTTCACGCATTGCTGGGAGACCTGCCCGTTCGGCATGAACGGACGCTCGGCCTACGTGAAGGCGGACTACACGTTCTGAGGCTGGCCGGCCGGCGCGCCGGATGCGGGCTGCAACAGGAAGGAGCGCAGCTCGCGCACGTCCTGCGAGGGGCTGGTGCCGAAGGCGCGCGTGTACTCGCGGCTGAATTGCGAGGCGCTTTCGTAGCCGACCCGGTGCGCCGCGCTGGCCACGGTGGCCGCCTCGAACACCAGCAGCCGGCGCGCTTCCTGCAGGCGCAGCTGCTTCTGGTATTGCAGGGGCGTCATCCTGGTGGCCAGCTTGAAGTGATGATGCAGCGACGACTGGCTCATGTTGGCCGCCTGCGCGATCTCTTCCATGCGCAGCGGCTCCTTGTAGCGCAGCGTGATTCTCTCGGCCGCGAGCCGGATGCGGTGCGGCTGGGTGCCGGGCGTCATGAAATGCGCCAGCTGCCAGCCTCCTTCGCTGCTCAAGAGCCGATACATGATTTCGCGGTAGATCAGCGGCGCCATCTGGGGGATATGCTGCGGCGCCTCGAGCAGCCGGCACAGGCGCAGCACGGCGTCGAACAGGTCGTCGTCCGTCCTGGCGGTATGGATGCCGAAGGTGGCGTCCACGCCCGCCGGCAGCGGCGCGGCCTGGTGCGCGTCCTCCAGCAGCAGGCTGGAGACTACCGTGGGATCGATGTCGAGCCAGACGCACAGATAGGGTTTCTCGGACGTCGCCTCGGCCACTTGTCCCGACACCCGGACGTCGTGCGCGAACACCATATGGCGCGTGCTGTCGTGGACGATGCGGGTATCTCCCACGAGCAGCTGTTTCGATCCCTGCGCCAGCAGGCACAGGCCGGGCTGGTACAGCACCTGGCCCAGCGCTGTCGGGCCGGAGACGCGGACCAGCTTCAGTTTCGGCACCTTTGTTACGTGCAGGCCGTCGCCCGGCGCGACGCGCAGCAGGACATCGAGCAGGCGCTGCTTCGTGCTGCAGGACGGTGGCCCTTGCATGCCGATGCCTTCTCGCTCAGGGCGCCGGTTCGGCCTTGACGGCCTGGCCGACCGCGGCCCAGGTGGCGCGTTCGGCCTGGCTCAACTCGTCCAGTGCCGGCGGCCTGCCGCCGCGCGACTGGAACAGCGACGAGCGCAGCTCGCGCACGTCCTGCGAGGGGCTGATGCCGAACGCGCGCGTGTATTCGCGGCTGAACTGCGATGCGCTTTCGTAGCCGACCCGGTGCGCCGCGCTGGCCACGCTGGTGGCCTCGAACACCAGCAGGCGCCGCGCTTCCTGCAGCCGCAGCCGCTTCTGGTACTGCAGGGGCGTCATATTGGTCGCCAGCTTGAAATGGTGGTGCAGCGAGGATTGGCTCATGTTCGCCGCCTGCGCGATCTCGCCCATGCGCAGCGGCTCCTTGTAGCGCAGGGTGATCTGCTGGGTCGCGACGCGCATGCGGTGCGACTGCGTCCCCGGCGTCATGAACTGCGCCAGGCGCGAGCCCCCGTCCCCCGTCAGCAGGCGGTACATGATCTCGCGGTAGACCAGGGGCGCCAGCTCCGGAATGTGCTCGGGCGTCTCGAGCAGCCGGCACAGGCGCAGCACCGCGTCCAGCAGCGCCTCGTCGGTCCGGTTCGTGTAGACGCAGAGCGTGACGTCGTCATGCTCCGGCGCCGGCGCAGCCGGAGCGCCCCGGCCCAGCAGCATCGAACCCACGACCACCGGGTCGATGTCGAGCCAGACGCTCAGGTAGGGGGCATCGGAAGAAGCCTCGACCACCTGGCCCGAGACCGGGATGTCGTGCATCGCGATCAGGTGGTGCGACCGGTCGTAGGCGATGCGCGCTTCGCCCACCAGCAGCTGCTTGCGGCCCTGGGCCAGCAGGCACAGGGCCGGTTCGTACAGCACCTCGGCCATCGACGACGCGCTGGACGCGCGCAATAGCTTGAGCTTCGGCACCGCCGTGATGTGCAGGCCGTCGGCGGGCGCTGCGCGCCGCAGGCACTCGAGCAGTTGTTGCCGCAATGCATTCAGGGTTCGGGACATCGGGAGTCAAGTCCAGTCGGAAAATTCAGAATCGAACTCTGCAGATGGTAGACGTGGCCCGACCCGGCACGAATGCCCGTTCTTCTGGAGTTCTTGCCTAATCCTCTAGGGAGGAGCGGAGTCGGCAGCGAGCAGCAGCCTGGCGGGCGTGGCGGGAAATTCGCGCACCCGGATGCCGGTGGCATGGTAAATGGCATTGGTGATGGCGGCCCCGCTGCCGCATGCGCCAAGCTCCCCGACACCCTTGATCCCCATCTCGTTGGCCCCCTCGTCGACGTCGTCGAGCATATGCACCTCGATCGGCGGCACGTCGGCATGCGTCGGCACCAGGTATTCTCCCAGGTCGCCATTGACCGTCTGGCCGAAGCGCGGATCGACGTGGCCGGCCTCGTACAAGGCCGAACCGATGCCCCACATCATACCGCCTTGCAGTTGCGAGCGCGCGGTCCTGGCATTGAGGATGCGGCCTGCCGCGAACACGCCCAGCATCCGCCGCACCCTTACCTCGAAGGTGTCCGCATCCACCGCCACCTCGGCGAAGGTCGCGCCATAGGCATGCTGGGAGAATTGCTGGTAGCGCGGGTCGTCCGCCTGGCCGACGATGCTGCCCTCGGCCTGCAGGCGCGGCGCGAAGCCGCCATGCTCGCGCGCCTTGTCCAGGAGCGCCCGGCAGGCGCGGCGCAGCGCCAGGGTAGTGTTGGCGGCGCCCCAGGAACCGCCCGAGCCGCCGCCGCCCGGCAGATCGGTGCGCGCCAGCTGCACCTCGATCCGTTCCAGCGGAACGCCCAGCGCCTGTGCCGCCACCTGGGCCAGGATCGTGTAGGTGCCGGTGCCGATGTCGGTCATATCGCTCAAGACCTGGATGCGGCCATCGTCGGCCACGCGCACGATGACGCTGGTGTCGCTCTGAAAGTGGATGCGGATCATCGAGGCCATGCCCCAGCCGACCAGCAGGCGCCCCTCGCGCAGCGAACCCGGCGCCGGCGGGCGGCGCTCCCATCCGAACAGCTCGGCGCCGGTGCGCAGGCAGTCGGCCAGCCGGCGGCCGGACAGCGGCACGCCGCGCTCGGGATCGATGACGACGTCGTTGCGCAGCCGCAGCTGCACCGGATCGATCCCGAGTTGATGGGCCAGTTCGTCCATCGCCGTCTCCACCGCCAGCAGGCCAGGCAGCTCGCCCGGCGCCCGCACCGGTTCGGCCAGCGGGCGGTCGAGGACCACCACGCGATGGCGCGTCAGGCGGTGCGCTCCTGCATACAGCGCGCGCGTGACGGTGGCGCTCTGCTCGGTGAACTCTTCGCCGGGGCTGCCCTGCATCCAGACCTCGTGCGCGATGCCGGTCAGGTGGCCGTCCGGCGTGGCCGCCAGGCGCACCCGCTGGCGCGTCTCCGGGCGCCCGCCAACCAGGGACGTCATCTGGCGCCGCGCCAGCGACACCCGCACCGGCCGCTCCAGGATGCGCGCGGCCAGCGCCGCGCAGGTCGATTCGGCATGCAGGTTGAGCTTCGATCCGAAGCCGCCGCCGACGAAGGCGGCATCCAGGTGCACATGCTCGGGCGGAATGCACAGCGTGGCGGCCAGCGCGGCGCGCGTGTTGCGGATGCTCTGCAGGCTGCTCCACACATGCAGTTCCCCGCCCTGCCAGACGGCCTGGCAGGCATGCGGCTCGAGCGCATGCGCCGCCTGCAGCGAGGTGCGGTAGCTGCCTTCGAAGCGCACGTCGGCGCCGGCGAAATGCGCGTCGAAATCGCCGACCGCGGTGTCGGTCTCGAAGCCGGCATTGGCATGCGCGGGCGCATAGCCGTCCTGGTCGCCCAGCACGTATTCGCCCGGCTCCTCTTCATAGTTGATGCCCAGCAGCGCAGCCGCGGCCTGGGCCCGCTGCAGCGAATCGGCCACCACCAGCGCTACCGCCTGGCCGGCGTAGTGGATGCGTTCATCGGTGAACACCGGGCGCGCGCGGGAAAACTGGTCGAGTCCCGAGGTGTCGAGCCGGCCCTGCGGCGGCGCGTTCAGGTGGGTCATCACCAGCGCCACGCCAGGCGAGCGCTCGGCCGCCGCCGGATCGATGCGCACGATGCGTCCACGGCCGATGGCGGCGCCGACGATCACGCCTGACAAGGGCGGCGCGGTCTCCCTGCGGTCGAGGGTGTAGCGGGCGGCGCCGCTGACCTTGAGCGCGCCGTCGATGCGTTCGATGGGTAAGCCGATCATGTGCGTGCTCCGTCGGAATGGATGTCCAGCGCCTGCGCCATGCTGGCCGCGAGCGTCCTGCGCACCAGCGCCAGCTTGTAGGCATTGTGCGCCGTGGGCCGCGCCCCGGCCAGGACGGCGTCCGCGAGATCCGCCGCCGATGCGCCGCCAGGCAGGCGCTCGGCCGCTTCGCTGCGCCATGGCGCCGGGGCCAGGCCGCCGAAGGCGAGCCGGTAGGCACTCACGCTGCCATCGCTCACCCTGGCGACCAGCGCGACCGACACGGTGGCAAAGGCGTAGGAGGCGCGGTCGCGCACCTTGCGATAGAGGTGGATGCCGCCGACGGGCGGCGGCAGGGTCACGGCCGTGATCAACTCGGCCGGGCGCAGGCTGGTTTCCAGGTGCGGCGTCTCTCCCGGCGCCAGATAGAGCGTGGCGATCGGAATGGTGCGGGCGGCGCCGTCGGCATCGATCGTTTCCACGCTGGCGTCGAGCGCGCGCATGGCCACCGCCATGTCCGAGGGATGGGTGGCGATGCAATGCGCGCTGGCGCCGAGAATGGCCAGGTTGTGGGAGTGGCCGTGCAGCGCGGCGCAGCCGCTGCCCGGCGCGCGCTTGTTGCAGGCCGTCGCACGGTCGTAGAAGTAGGGGCAGCGCGTGCGCTGCAGCAGGTTGCCGGCGGTGGTGGCCTTGTTGCGCAACTGGCCCGAGGCGCCAGCGACAATGGCGCGGCTGAGCAGCGCATAGTCGCGCCGCACGCCGGCGTGGGCGGCCAGGTCGGCATTGCGCACCAGGGCGCCGATGCGCAGGCCGCCCTCGGGCGTCGGCTCGATGCGATCGAGCCCAAGGCGGTTGACGTCCACCAGGTGGGCCGGGGTCTCGACGTGCAGCTTCATCAGGTCGAGCAGATTGGTGCCGCCGGCGATGAAGCGGGCGCCGGGGACAGCGCGGACAGCGGCCACCGCTTCCTCGACCGAGGCGGCGCGCTGGTAGGTGAACTGCTTCATGGATGTCCCTCTCCCACTTCGCGCAGCGCCTCGATGATGTTCGGATAGGCGCCGCAGCGGCACAGGTTGCCGCTCATGCGTTCGCGCAGCTCGTCGACGCTCATCCCGATCGCCAGCAGGTCGCGCGTGGCGTGGCTCGGGACTTGCCGGCGGATCTCGTCCAGCACCGCGATCGACGAGCAAATCTGGCCCGGCGTGCAGAAGCCGCACTGGAAACCGTCGTGGCGGATGAAGGCCGCCTGCATCGGATGCAGCTCGCCCGGCTGGCCGATGCCTTCGATCGTGGTGATCTGGTCGCCGTCGTGCATCACGGCGAGCGACAGGCAGCTGTTGATGCGGCGGCCGTTGACGAGGACGGTGCAGGCGCCGCACTGGCCATGGTCGCAACCCTTCTTGGTGCCGGTCAGATCCAGGCCGTCGCGCAGGGCGTCCAGCAGGGTAACGGCCGGATCGAGGGACAGCGTGCTTTCCCTGCCGTTGACGACCAGGCGCGTTGAATGTGGGTCGCTCATCTCACCTCCGGTATTGTCAGGATTGACTCTGGAGATGGTAGATGCGGCGCGAACGGACACGAATGCCCGTTCTTATGGAGTTCTTGTCTAATCCTCTTGCGAAGAGATGCGTATCAGCGGCGTTCGCGCCACCACAGCGACAGCATCGCCGCGGCGAAGGCCAGCGCGAACGGCCAGGCCGGCATTGGGCGCGTCGGCCCTTCCTGCGCGGCGAGCGGCGTGCGGGCGGCATAGCGCGCCGTGGCGTCGCGCCGTTGCATGGCTTGCCATTGCGGCCAGTCGTTTGCCGCATACACGTAGACAGCATGCGCGCCCGCCTTGCGGTCCTCGGCTTGCAGCCAGCCTGGCTTTTGCGGCCACAGCGCAACGCAGGAAGCATCGAGACGGTCGGCGCGGAGCTGCCAGCGCAAGGCCTGTTTCAGTTCCGGGAACGCAACCTCGCCGTCGACGCCGCGCGCACACACTTCCAGGCGCTGGCCAGGCAGCGGCATCTCGCTGGCCGCCAGCCACTCGGTCTCCTGGCGGCGCTCGACGCCCACGCGATCGAGCACACCCTGCCACCACAGCGCCAGCTTGCGCGGTTCGGCGATCGCATAGCGGTGCCATTCGCTCACGCCCAGCCAGGCGATGCGGCCCTTCTGCCAGTCGCGGGTCCAGACCATGTCGCTCGACCCGGTCCAGGGACCGGCGTCGCGCGCCGTCGGCAGCATCGGCGCCAGCGGCATCTCGAGCGGCGCATCCAGCGTGCCGCCCAGCGGCTGCACACGCAGCGGCAATTGCAGGGTGCGCGACCAGACACCAGGATCGTTCGCATTCCCGCCCAGCACCAGCAGCGGCATGCCGTCGGCCACCCGCTTGAGGAGGGCCGCGCGTTCGCCGGCGCCCATGCGTTCGAAGCGGGCGGCGTCGATCACCATCAGGTTCGGCGCCGTCATTTCCTCGCGCGGCTGATCAAGGCGGGTGACGTCGCGGCCCAGGGTGACCTGCCAGTCGAGCAGCGCGCCGCTGCCGGCCAGCAGGTCGTTCAGCACGCGCAGGTCGAACGATGGGGCGCCGAAGCGGCCCACGACCTGCAGCTGCACCGGTTCGTGCACGGTAAACGGCACCGGGCCTTCGGCGATGAGCTTGTCCTTCGCATCCAGCAGGCGCGCCTTGAGGACGACGCGTTCGGCCACGGGCGGCATCCACTCAACGGTGAGATTGCCCGCGCCGCGCGCCTGCGCAATCGGCTCGCCATTTTCGGCCAACAACTGCAGACGCGCCTCGCCCTTGTCTTCGCGCTCGACCGTCAGGGTGAACAGGCGGCCCAGCGCCACCTGGCTCGGGAAGACGAGGCGCAGCGCGCCGCCCTTCGGC
The DNA here is from genome assembly GCA_002339265.1 of Massilia sp. UBA2604. GTDB lineage: Bacteria > Pseudomonadota > Gammaproteobacteria > Burkholderiales > Burkholderiaceae_D > Telluria. The sequence goes on from DDKG01000176.1 coordinate 14,578, forward strand.
ACTTCCCAGGTCAAAGGCAGGGCCGGCAGGTCGTTCCATGCGGCGCCGCGCAGGCCATCGCCTTCGAGACGCAGGGCGTTCACTCCCTCGAGCGACTGCGGCGGCGCGGCGGGGTCGATGGCGAGCGTGCGGCCGGCTTCGCCGGACACGCGCAGATCGGCCGCGAACAGGCCCAGGGCGATGGCTGCGGCGACGACCAGCAGCGCATCCAGCCACTGGCGGCGCCGCAGGTAGAGCGCGGCGCTGGCGATGCCGGCCAGGGCGATGACGGCGATGAGCCAGGTCTGGTTCATGGCGCCCCCGCCTCGCGCCAGCTGCGTGCGAACGGCGTCTCGACCTTGCTGCTGGCCTGCAGCAGCACCTGGCCCTCGCCGGCGCCGCTGCGCAGCCAGGCGCGCAGTACCGGACGGCAGGCGATGCAGCCGTCGGCCACGTCCTGGATCGCGCGCTGGGCGGCCAGGCGCTGGTCGTCGTCCTTCAGGCGTGTGCGTACCCAGTCGTTGGCGGTGCGCATCCACAGGGACGGCAACGCAGCCTCGCCGGACAGCGACGAGACCAGCGCGCGCAGCTCTTCCGGCAGCGGCGAACTCTCGCCGGCCTGTTCGCGGCGGTAGCTGGCGGCGCCCGCCATCTCGCCGGTCATGCGTTTTTCTTCCTTGATCGGCGGCGGGGTGAAGGCGGTCTTATGCAGGTAGATGCGTTCGGCCTGCTGCAATTCCTTGATCGCCTCCAGCGCCTTGTGCTCGGGCGGCAGCGCGGTCTTCGGCGCGATGGCGCGCAGCGATTTTTCCGCGTCCCACATCGCCACCAGCGCGCGCCGCAACACCTTCTTGGTGCCTTCGTCGTACATGGTCGCGTTCTCGGCCTCGTCGTGGGCGTGACCGTAGGTTTCCAGGATGTGCTGGGTCTCGTTCACGATGGCGCTCTTGCGGGTGTTCGGGCTGCCGTGGTCGTGGCCGTGGCCTTCCTCATGCGGATGCTCACCGGGGCCGTGATCGTGGCCTGCATGATCGTCGTGGTCGTCGTGATCGTCCTGCTTTTGCGCGCCGGCCATGCCGGCGCCGGCGTTGTCAGCGAACAGCGACGATTCCTCGCCCAGGAACTGGCCATAGCGGCGGCGCAGCTGCGCCTGGTCGTTCGCGATGCGCTCGCTGCGGTCGCGCACCTCGTCGGCCGCCATCTTCGTGCCGCGCATATCGGCCACAAGCTGCTCGGTGTCGATGATGATCTGGCGCTGGCTGCGCAGCGACGCCGGCTTGACCAGCGACGGCATCGCGGCGCTCTCTTCTTCCGCTTCCTGCTCCGGCGCAGGCCGGCGCACGGTGTAGGTGGGCGACTGCACGGTCTGGGGACGGCCGGCGTTGTCGGTCGCGCGCACAAAGAAATAAAGCTCGTCGCCCGGTTCCATTTCCAGCTCGGCGAGCGACCACTGCTTCGACCAGTTGCGCTGCTTCGGATCGTTCGAGCCAGGCAGCGGCATTTCGCGGTCGGTGAACTTGACGTTCTCGCCGCTGCCGCGCGCCAAGGTCATGTGCAGGGTGGCGCGCCGGATCGCGTAGTCGTCTCGGATCTGGACCGCCATTGCCGTGCTGGTGGCGTTCTCGCGCAGGTCCTGGATCATCTGGGTGGGCGCGGTGATCGTGATCTCGGGCGGCTGGTCGGGGATCACCTTGAGGGTGTGGCGCTCTCCGCGCCAGCGCCAGACAACCGATTCGGTGGCGGTCCAGCGCGCGCATTCCTTGCCCGGCTCGAGCACCTGGCCGTTGCCCAGTTCAATCTTGTTGTTGCCCGCCGTGCCGTCCTTCAGGCACCAGCTGACGACGGTCTGCTCCGGCGCCTGCAGGTCGCCCGGGCCGGACTCGGATGGCTTGATGCCGGTATACGCCGGCGGCGCCAGCTTGACGGTCAGCCCGGCCAGGGTCGCGGCGGTCGCGCTGCTCACCGGGCTCGCCGGGGCCGTGCCACCCGCTTCCGATGGCCGCGTGGTCGCGTACCACACCATCCCTGCCAGCACGGCGCTGACCAGGATGATCGGATAGCCGTGCGACACGTAGCGCGCGACGATCCGGCGTAGCTGGGCCGGCGAGATGACGGCGTCCAGGCGGTCGAACAGGCGCTGCTGTTGCAGGCGCGCGATCGGCGAATCGGCCTGCTCGAGCAGGGCCGCGCTGTCTTCCATCTCGGGCACGGCGCCGTCCAGCCAGGCGGTCCACTCGAAGGTGACGCGGCGGCGCAGCTTGACCCAGTCCAGCGCGCACCAGCCGGCCCAGGCCAGCAGGCCCGGTCCCGATGGAATCGCCAGCCAGGGCAAGGCCCCGCCTATCCACAGCGGCAGGCGGCGCAGCTGGGCTGCGCGCCATACCCGTTTGGTGATCTCAACGCCTCCGTGCATGCGTGAGACTCCTTTCCAGTACAAAGAGTGCAACCAGGATGGCCAGCAGGATGCCGCGCAGCGCGCCGCCCGGCGCCGGCGCATTGGCGCCGTCGACGGCCGCGAACGTTTGCGGCGCCAGCGTGAAGTGGCGCGGGCCGAGGTGCAGCTGCTGCCAGTCGTCGAGCAGCGCACGCGCGGCATCCGCGTCGCGCGGGGGCCAATCGGCATGATGCCACAGGCGGCCGCGCGCGCTGTCGGCGTAGCGCAGGCCGCCGAGCGTATGCGCCTTGGCCAGTTCGGGGAAGGCGGATGGGTGCGTCACCCACCACAACGGCGCGCGCAGCGAGGCGGGCGGCGCTTCGGTGCGGTCCCACACGATCAGCGACGTCGCCGCACCCGGCGTGTCGTCGATGATGACCGTCTCGGGACCGCCTTGTGCTGCGAACATGCGGCGCCACTCGGCCGCGCGCTCGCTGGCGATGTGGACGTGGCGCTCGACCCTGGCGGGCGTAGCGGCCTGGGTACGCACCTCGACCGAACGGCCGAACGCCGGCCTGGTGGCCGGCATCGGCACGTCGCCCAGCACCAGCAGGCGCGCGTCGGATTGCCATTCGCGCTCGTGCGTGTGCACCCAGCCCAGCGCCTGCGCGGCGGGCAGCGTGATGCGCTCGGCGTTCGCCAGGCCGGCTTGCGTCGCTTCGCGTTCGACCCATGCCGGGTCGGCGTCTTGCGTCATCACGACCGTATCGCCGCGCCACGGGTAGACCGGGTCGGCCAGCCACGCAATCAGCACGGCCAGCAACAGGCAGCGCACCAGCAGCAACAGCGGATCGCTCCAACGCCAAATACGCGTCTGGCGCGGCTCGGTGCGCGGCAGGAACCGCGCGGTCGCCATCGGCGCCGCCTGGTTCTGCACGCGCTTCTTGCGGTGCCACCAGATCGGCAGAAGGAGGAAAGGCAGCGCGAGCCACCACAGTGTATTCATAGCGTAATCTTCACTGAGTTACCTTCCCGGCCGCCGCAGCCAGCGCCGCAGCACGTCGATCGGCGACTGCTCGATCGCGGCCAGGGTCAGCGGCATATCGCTCTTGCGGCACTGCGCCGTCACCCCGTTGAAATGCGCTTCGCGGTTGCGGCGATAGCCATCCTTGAGATCGGCGCCGAAGCGGAACACGCCTTCTTCACGTTCCGGGTCGCGGTAGGCCAGGTCGCTGGCAAAGCTGGCGTCGACCTCGGCCTGGGTCTGCAGGCCCAGCACGCGCACGTCGTGACGCATCTGACGCAGGCGCGTCAAAGCGATCGACAGCGGCGACGGCCAGTCGAGCAGGTCGCTGGCCGCATAGATCGCGCTCGGCGACTGGGCGAAATGCAGGCTCGCCTTCAGCGTGTCGGCGTCGGGCAGCGCGCCATCGGGTTCGGCGCGCTGGAGCTGGGCCAGCACGCGCTGCAGGTGGCGCGGCCCGCGCGAGGCCGGCGTGTACGCCACCTTGCCGCCGCCCAGCACCACCAGGCCGAAGGCGTCGCCCTGGCGCTGGGCGATCGCGGCGACGCAGCCGAGCAAGGCGCGCGCATAGGCCAGCTTGTCGAGGCCTTCCACGCTGCGGCTAGGTTCGGCCATCGAGGCGCTGGCGTCCAGCACCAGCCACACCGCCACATGGCTGTCGCGCTCGGCCTCGCGCACGAAATAGCGGTCGGCGCGCGCCGCCAGTTTCCAGTCGACGCGGCGCCACTCGTCGCCGGGCACGTAGGCCCGGTATTCCGAGAACTCGACACCCGCCCCGCGCTCGCGTCCGGCATGGATGCCGTGCCCCAGGCCGGCCAGCACGTGACGGATGACGAGGTCGAGTTTTTTCGTGTGCGCGATCAGCGCGGTGTTCGCAAGCGACATGATGCAAAAAGCCGGTTACGGCACCTTGATCTCGTTGCGCAGCGCCTGCAGCACGTCGGCGATGGCGACGCCGTCGGCCTCGGCCTCGAAGTTGCGCAGCACGCGGTGCGCCAGCACCGGCAGCAGCATCGCCCCGATATCGTCGCGGGTTACCGCCAGGCGGCCCTGCATCAGGGCGCGCGCCTTGGCGGCCAGCACCAGTGCCTGGCCGGCGCGCGGTCCGGCGCCCCAGCCGATGTGTTTTTTCACCGCTTCCACCGTCGTCTCGCTCGGGCGGGTGGCGCGCACCAGCCGTGTCGCATAGCGCACCAGGTGGTCGCCGATTTCGATATCGCGCACCAGCTGCTGCAGGCGCAGCAGGGTCTCGACGTCCATCACCGGCTCGGCGTCCTGCAGGCCGGCGTGGGTGGTGCGCGAGACCATCAGCACTTCTTCGTCCTCGGTCGGATAGACCACGTCGATGCGCAGCAAGAAGCGATCCAGCTGGGCCTCGGGCAGCGGATAGGTGCCGGCCTGCTCGATCGGGTTCTGCGTGGCCAACACGAAAAAGGGCCGCGGCAGCTTGTGGGTCTGGCCGGCGAAGGTCACCGAACGTTCCTGCATCGCTTCCAGCAGCGCCGACTGGGTCTTCGGTGGGGCGCGGTTGATCTCGTCGGCCAGCAGCACTTGCGTGAAGACCGGGCCGGGCTGGAAGCGGAACACGCGCTGGTGCGTGCTCGCGTCTTCTTCCAGGATCTCGGTGCCGACGATATCCGACGGCATCAGGTCGGGCGTGAACTGCACCCGGCGGAACTGCATGTCGGTGGCTTGCGCCAGCGATTTCACCAGCAGGGTCTTGCCAAGTCCGGGCACGCCTTCGACCAGGGCGTGGCCGCCCGCCAGCAGGCAGGTGACGAGCAGGTCGACCACCTCTTCCTGGCCGATGATCACACGCGCCATGCTGGCTTTCAGCGCGCCCACTTTCGCCGTCAAGGCGGCGACATCCTGTTCACTCCATGCTACTGCTGCTTGCTCCGCCACTGGTCATGCTCCCAACGCATATTGAATGATATTCACCGCAAAGCGGGTATTGTCGACCGCGAGAAAACGCTTGTTGCGGAAGTCGTAATCCCATTCGCAGCCATAGTCCTTGTTCGAGTACAGCACGCGCACGCGCCCGCCGATCTCGATCGCCTTCAGGTACTCGTGCACCAGGTCGTCGCCCCAGCCGTTGAGTTCCATCGACGTCGTCGGCGGCCCGTCCTCGAACTTGAAGAAGCACGAGTACAGCGGATGGTTGTTCGGGATCTTCTTGAGCGCCTGCGGCCCGAAGATCTTCGCCATCTCGGCCTCGAACGACTTGGCGAACAGGCCGTCGATATCGTGGTTGCAGTCGTCCACGAAGACGAAGCCGCCGCCGCGCACGTACTTCTCGAAATTGCTCCGCTCCGCCGGTGTGAACTGCACCAGCTTGTGGCCGGCCAGGTAGCAGAACGGCGCCTGCAGCATCTTCGGATCCGACAGGGCCACCATGCGCTCCGTCGTGTCCACCCGCAACGTGGTGTACTCCACCAGGGAGTTCAGCACGTTGCTGGGCATGCGGATATCTACGTCCCAGTTGCCCGATTCATACATCAGGCGCGTGAAGTAGAAGTCGTAACTCGCCATCTGAATCTACGCCGCTTACACCGCGTCGGACAGCGAGGTGAAGTTGAAGTCGCGCACCTTCATCGGCGGCAGCACCATCTGGAACGGCACTTCGTCGCCACCGATGACCTGCGGCTTGCCCAGTTCATCGATATTGTTCAGGATCGTGACCGGGCTCTCGTTGAAGCGGAAGTTCTTGAGCGGGTACTTGATCTTGCCATTCTCGACGTAGAAGGTGCCG